>NZ_JBIFFM010000005.1:0-309648 GCF_043556995.1 Sulfitobacter sp. 1A15106
GAAGTGTGTTCACATGGGTCAATTCTCAGTGACAATTTATGGGGCTACCGGGTCAGTTCTCAGTGACAATCAACACCTGAAGGTTCTTCTCGAACTTGGCGAAAGCGATTTCTGGATGATCCGCCGCGAAATAGCCTTACTACTTCGTGACCGGGCTGGGGATACAAATCCGGAGCTTCGTGCGGAGGTCGAGGCGCGTGTCAGGTCGAGCGGCGATGCCCATTATTCCCTCTACCCTCTTGAAGAAGGTCAAGTCGACTGGCGTGTGTTTGCCCGTGACGCCGTTGTCTGGCTCCGCCTGCGAATGCTTGATGGGGCTGGCGCTCTCTCAAACGAGGGACGGAAAGAGCTCGACGCGATCGTAGCTCGGAATCCCGACCTCGAACGGGATGTAGAGGATCGCGATTTCTTCGGATCATACACCTCCGGTGTTCGGAGCGTTGTGGGGGACAGCACCGCAATTGTCGAGGCTGATCCAGATGATCGTCTTCAAGCGGCACTGGGACTGAGGGAAAGCCCGGATATCGAACGTCAAATGGGGTGGAGCGCATTTTGTGGCTCGGACCCAAGGGGGGCGCTCGAGACACTGTCGGGTGCCGAGCTATCGTCGCCAAACATTGGCCTCTGGGATGATCTGCTCGAAAGCTTGGCGTTCCGAAATCAAGATGAAGACGCAGCACTTCGAAATGACCTCACCAAGCGTGCAATTGCCCATCTCGCAGCATTGAATCCCGATGACCTGCGCCCCGTTGCCGGGAGTGTCGTCAATCTCCTTCTGTTCGGGCCGAGGGAGGAAATTGACCACCTGGAAGACTGGTGCGATCGTCTTTGGGAGGCGCTTCGGACAAAAGAAGACGAGGTCGATTTCGATGGGGATCTCTACGAGGTTGCGCTCAATCATCCGGTCGGTCGTTTCTCACGCATCTTGCTTGCGGAACACAGTCGCGAACGTGACGCGGCGGGGCCCGAACAAGATCGGCAACGCGAACGCCTCGCGGCTATGGTCGCGGACGATGGTCCGGCAGGCATCATCAGCCGTGCCCTACTCATCAAGGAAATTGCGTTCGTGCTCCTTGCTGATGCACAGCTGGTCAAGGACGGTCTGCTGCCTCGCCTTGCAACTGAGGATGAGCAGGGACGTTGCCTGCGGGCAGTCTTGGTATCCCATGCCAGTATCACACCAGACGTCACCATGGTGGCGCCTGATGCGATCCTTCGTGGTGTCACCGAAGCCCGACCCGATAGTAGCTCAGCGAGGCAGATTGCAGCCGGCATTCTGCGGCCAGCAATTGCGTCAGTGCGTGAAAAAGATCCCGGCCGATGGGGCATTGGCGAGGTAGACGTCCGGCGTGCCTTGCGGGCATCAGTGCTCGAAGTTCGAACTGGCGCACTCGGCATCCTCGCACAATGGATGAAAAACGATGAAGCCGGAGGCGAGGTAGCCTGGGAGAAACTGGCCGCTCCCTTTTTCGACAGGGTCTGGCCACCGGAGCGGCGCTTCGTTGACGAAGCACTGAACCACGACCTCATGTCTATTGCAGTCAGTTCAGGGAAGCGTTTCCCGGATGCGCTGAAGAAACTGCGGCCATTTTTCCATGCCAATGCGCGCGTTCGAGGTAACCTGTATCCTTGCATCGCAGGCGCGGCGCCGGAAGAATTCCCCCGGCAAGTGCTCGATCTCCTCTGGCTGATCTATGGGCCGAAGGGCGAGACCAACTGCGAGATGGCTGAGGTCCTCGACCGCCTTGTGAAGGCGGATCCTGACATCGAAGTGGACCGACGGTTCCAGTCACTTGAGCAGCGCACAACCCGCCATTGCTGATTGGTAGTTTCGTTCTGAGGGTTTGGTTTGGATGACGGTGCTGTTCAGGGCGTGAGCCATCGGGTCCCCTTGCTACGTTGCGGAAACGATCCGGAGTAGGCGCACGCCGCTTCTCGGCCACTACCGCCGTAGAATTCTTTCCACCCGCGCAACATTATGGGCAAATCGCGCAGACTTATGGGGGCCGCGCACGACTATGCGCGATCCTACACCCCCTCAAAAATCCAAATTCTCCACGCTCAGCGCGTTCTGCTGGATGAACTCGCGGCGCGGCTCGACCACGTCGCCCATCAGCTTGGTGAAGAGATCGTCCGCCTCGGCCATATCCTCCACGCGGACCTGCAGCAGCGTGCGGGCGTCTGGGTCTAGGGTGGTTTCCCACAGCTGATCGGGGTTCATCTCGCCCAGACCCTTGTAGCGTTGCAGCGACAGGCCTTTCTCGCCCTCGGCAAGGATCGCGTTGAGCAGGTCCATGGGGCCATAGATCATCTGGCTGCGGTCCTTGCGGATCAGCTTGGCGGGTTGGTCGTAGACCTCTTGCAGATGCTGCGTGAAGCTGCCGGATTTCTTCGCCTCGCCTGAGCGCAGCATGCGGCCGTCGAGGGTGCGGACCTCCTCCACGCCGCGCAGGATGCGGGCGAGGCGGATGCCGTGGTCTTGGGTGATGCGCCCCTGCCAGCCGCGCTCGTATTCCAGCGCGATCAGGTTCAAACGGTCGGCGACCTTGTCGGCCACGCCCTGCAGGTCGCTGTCCACCGCGCCCTCGACAAAGGCGCCGGCGATGGCGGCCTGTTCGAGGATGTGGCGCGGGTAGTGGGTCGGGAAAGCCTCCAGCACGCGTTTTAGCTGGCGCGCCATGTCAACCACGCGGGTGAGGTCTTGGCCGGTGATTTCTTCGCCGTTGCCTTGGCGCAGCATGGCGCCGTCGACACCCTGCTGGATCAGGTAGTCCTCCATCGCGGCCTCATCCTTGAGGTAGACCTCGGACTTTCCGCGCGAGACTTTGTAGAGCGGCGGCTGCGCGATGTAGAGGTGGCCGTTCTCGATAAGTTCGGGCATCTGGCGGTAGAAGAAGGTCAGCAAAAGCGTCCGGATATGCGCGCCGTCGACGTCGGCGTCGGTCATGATGACGATCTTGTGGTAGCGCAGCTTGTCGATGTTGAACTCGTCGCGCCCGATCCCGGTGCCGAGCGCCATGACGAGGTTGCCGATCTCTTGGCTGCCCAGCATCCGGTCGAAACGCGCGCGCTCCACGTTGAGGATCTTGCCCTTGAGCGGCAGGATCGCCTGCGTCTGCCGGTCGCGCCCGGTCTGGGCCGAGCCGCCCGCGCTGTCCCCCTCGACGAGGAAGACTTCGGTCTTGGCCGGGTCTTTCTCCGAGCAATCCTTGAGCTTGCCGGCGAGGAAGTTGACGTCCATCGCCGTCTTGCGCCGGGTCAACTCGCGCGCCTTGCGGGCCGCCTCGCGGGCCTGTGCGGCCTCCACGATTTTGCCGACGATCTGCTTGGCCTCGCTGGGGTTCTCCTCGAACCATTCGGCGAGACGCTCGTTCATCAGCCCTTCGACCGCCGGGCGCACCTCCGACGAGACCAGCTTGTCCTTGGTCTGTGATGAGAACTTCGGATCGGGCACTTTCACCGACAGCACGCAGGTCAGACCCTCGCGGGCGTCGTCGCCGGTAAAGCTGATCTTCTCCTTCTTGGCGATGCCGCTGGTCTGGGCATAGGCGTTGATCGTGCGCGTCAGCGCGCCGCGGAAGCCCGCCATATGGGTGCCGCCGTCGCGCTGCGGGATGTTGTTGGTGAAGGGCAGCACCGTCTCGTGGTAGCTGTCGTTCCACCACATGGCGACCTCGATGCCGATGTCGTCCCGCTCCCCGGTGATGAAGATCGGCTCGTCCATGACCGCGTGTTTGTGCCGGTCGAGGTATTTGACGAATTCCTTCACGCCGCCTTCGTAGTAGAGCTCGGTCTGCAGTGGCTCGACGGGGCGTTCGTCCTTCAGGATGATGCGCACGCCGGAGTTCAGGAAGGCCAGTTCGCGCAGGCGCTTTTCCAGCGTCTCGAAGCTGTAGTCGATGTTCGAGAATGTCTCGGTCGAGGCCATGAAGCGCACCTCGGTGCCGGTGCGGTCGGTCTCGCCCACGACTTCGAGGTGTTTGGTGGTGAAGCCCCCCTCGAAGCGCGCGATATGTTCTTTGCCCTCGCGCCAAATGCGCAGTTCCAGCCAGTCCGAAAGCGCGTTCACGACCGAGACGCCGACCCCGTGCAGACCGCCCGAGACCTTGTAGGAGTTGCTGTCGAACTTCCCGCCCGCGTGCAGCTGGGTCATGATGACCTCGGCCGCCGAGACGCCTTCCTCCTCGTGGATGCCCACGGGGATGCCGCGGCCATTGTCGCTGACCGATACGCTGGAATCCGCGTGGATCGTGACCGTCACCGCGTCGGCGTGACCGGCCAGCGCCTCGTCAATGCCGTTGTCCACGACCTCATACACCATGTGGTGCAGGCCCGAGCCGTCATCGGTGTCCCCGATATACATGCCGGGGCGTTTGCGAACGGCCTCCAACCCTTTGAGAACCTTGATGGAATCGGCACCGTATTCCTGTGGTGTCAGATCAGTGTCGGACATGCGGAAAAAACCCTTATCGTTTGCCCGATTTATAGTGTTTTCGACCGGCATTGTCACGCGAATGACACAAGATTTTGTGTCAGGCGAAGGGGATGATCAGGCCCACGAAAACCAGCATCGCGCCGGAGATCAGATTGATCCGTCGCAGGGTGCGCGGGGCGGTCAGAAAGCCGCGCAGATGGCCGACCAGCAGCGCGATCACGAGGTTGCCGACAAGCGGCACGATGACCGAGGCGGCGAGGATCAGCCCGATGTCGGGGGCGGTGACCGCGCGCAGATCGAAGAAGCCGGGCAGCACGCCCATGTAGAACAGCACCGCCTTGGGATTGCCGAGGATCGCAATGAGCCCCGCGATGAAACCGGGCCACATGCCGGGGCGGGTGAGGCGGCTGTCGGGGTCGATCTTCGCACCCGCCTGCCGGATCAGGCTCAACCCCATGGCGATGAACACCAGTGCAGCGGTCCAGCGCAGCACCTCCATAAGCGTGTCGAAGGCCGAGACGATCCAAGTGATCCCCAAGATCGCCACCAACGGCCAGAGCATGTCGCCGATCGCGACGCCGAGCGCCAGCGGCCACGCCGCTTGAAAACCGCCCGAGAGTGCCCGGGCCATCATCGCCAGCCAGACCGGGCCGGGGGTGAGAAACAGGATCAGCAGAGCGCCGCAGTAAAGCAGCAGGTCGGTGGGGGAGAGGGTCATGGCTGACGCACCACATTTGAGAGGCCGTCATCCTCGGTGACTTCTACGTATTGCGCGCGGTCCCCAAGGCTGTCGAACAATTCCGGCCCCGTGCCAGTCATCCAGGCCTGCGCGCCGAGCGCCGTGATCTCGTCGTAAAGCGCCGCGCGGCGGCCCGCGTCGAGATGCGCGGCCACTTCGTCCAGCAGCAGGATCGGCGGCGCGCCGAAATCGGCGGCGATGGCGCGGGCATTGGCGAGGATCAGCGAGACCAGCAGCGCCTTCTGCTCCCCGGTGGAGCAATCCCGCGCGGCGATGCCCTTGGCGGCATAGGTGCCTTCCAGATCGGCGCGGTGAGGGCCGATCAAAGTTCGCCCGGCGGCGACATCGCGCATCCGGTTGTCCGACAGCGCCCGGCGCAGCCCCTCGGCACTGTCGGGCATGTCGTTTTGCAGCATCAGCGTGGCGATGGGGAAGGCGGTCTGCGCCTCCTCCTGCGCGCTCGCGAGGGCCGTGAGGGCCTGTTGCCGGTTGGCATGGATCTGCGCCCCGGTCTCGGCCATGCGATCTTCGAGGGCGGCGTACCACGCAGGCTCGCGCACCATGTCCTTCAGCAGGCGGTTGCGCTCGCGCATGGCCTTTTCATAGCTCAGCGACAGTTCGGCGTGATCGGGCAGCATCGACAGGGTCACCCGGTCGAGAAAGCGTCGACGCCCCTCGGCGCCTTCGATCCAGAGCCGATCCATCGCAGGGATGAGCCAGAGCACGCGGGCAATGCGGCCAAGCGCTGTCTGGGCCGCGGCCTTGCCGTCGATCTTAGTCTGCCGGGCGGCGCCGCCTTCGGACCAGATTTCGACCTCGTGGAGTACGCTTGGCCCGTGCAAGACCCCGGTGATTTTCCATCCCAGAGCCTCGGGACGGCGGGTCATGTCTTGCGCGCTGCTGCGCCGCAGCCCGCGTCCGGGCGACAGGAGCGAGATCGCCTCGATCACATTGGTCTTGCCAGCGCCGTTGGGGCCGTAGAGCGCCACGGGACGCGCGTCGACGTCGATCACCGCGCGTTTGTGCGAGCGGAAATGCGACAGGCCAAGGTCGGAGAGATACAGCTGCGCCATTCAGACCCCGTTTTCATCAACAGAAAACGGCGCGGAAATTTTGAAAATTTCCGCCAGCGTCACACGCGCATCGGCATGACGACATAGACCGCCGAGGTATCGGTGCCTTCGCGCATCAGGGTCGGATCGCCCGAGGAGTTGAACAGGAAGACGGCGTTTTCGCGGTCCACCTGGCTCGCGATCTCCAGCAGGTATTTCGCGTTGAAGCCGATCTCGAGCCGCTCGTCGCCGTAGGCCACGGCCAGCTCTTCCTCCGCCGCACCGCTGTCCGGCGCGTTGACCGACAGCACTAGGCGGTCTTCGTCGAGTTGCAGTTTCACGGCGCGCGAACGCTCGGACGAGACGGTCGCCACGCGGTCGACCGCGCGGGCAAAATCGGCAGCGTCAACTTCCATCTTTCGGGTGTTCCCCTGCGGGATCACGCGGGTGTAGTCAGGGAAGGTGCCGTCGATGACCTTGGAGGTCAGCGTGATGGCTGGGGTCGCGAAACGGATCTTGGTCTCGGACACGGACACCGCGATTTCCATCTCATCATCGTCGAGCAGTTTGCGCAGCTCGCCCACGGTCTTGCGGGGCACGATCACGCCGGGCATCTCCGCCGCACCTTCGGGCATCTCGGCGTCGATGCGTGCCAGACGGTGACCGTCGGTCGCCACGCAGCGCAGCGCCTTGCCGCCTTCGGCATCCGCCACATGCAGGTAGACACCGTTGAGGTAATAGCGCGTCTCCTCGGTGGAGATGGCGAATTTCGACTTATCGAACAGGCGGCGCAGCACCGGGGCCGGGGCCGAGAAGTTCGAGGCGTACTCGGAGGACGCCATGACCGGGAAATCCTCGCGCGGCAGCGTCGCCAGCGAGAAGTTCGATCGGCCTGCTTCGACCGTCAGACGGCCGGCGGCGGTGTCCGAGGTGAGGCTGATCAGCGCGCCATCGGGCAGCTTACGCACGATCTCATGCAGCAGCGTGGCCGAAACCGTGGTGGCGCCGGCGCGCTCCACTTGGGCCGCGACTTTGTCGACCACCTCGATATCCAGATCGGTGGCGCGGAAGGAGACATCGCTGCCCTCGGCCTCGATCAGCACGTTGGCGAGGATCGGAATGGTGTTGCGGCGCTCGACCACGGATTGGGCTTGCGAAACGGCTTTGAGCAGTGCCGCGCGTTCGATGCTGAATTTCATATGCCTTCTCCCATACCGACTGCCGGGAGAGGCAAACTACCCGGTTCCCACGCTTACACAAGAACTTTTGTGGCTTTGTTGAAGTGAATGCAAGAGGGGCGCAAGCTGCGCCCCCGATCGCTGTTTGACCGTGTCCTGAGGACAACCCTCAGGCCGCTATGCTTAGGATTCGAGCGCCCGGCGCAGCAGTTCCAGATCCTCGGCGATCTGACCGTCCGAGACCTTGAGTTCTTCGATCCGGCGCACCCCGTGCATGACGGTGGTGTGGTCGCGCCCGCCAAAGCGGCGGCCGATCTCGGGCAGGGAGCGGCTGGTCATCTGCTTGCACAGATACATCGCCACCTGCCGCGGGCGCGCGTAGCTGCGCAGGCGCTTGGGGCCGATCATGTCGCTGAGGCGGATGTTGTAATGGTCAGAAACCTTACGCTGAATTTCCTCGACCGAGATCTTGCGCTCCGAGGCGCGCAGCACGTCGGCCAGACAATCTTGGGTCAGCCCCATGTCGATCTCGCGGCCCACCAGCGAGGCGAAGGCGAAGAGACGGGTCAGCGCACCTTCGAGCACGCGGACGTTCGAGGTGATGCGATGCGCGAGGAATTCCAACACGCCATCGGCGACTTCGAGGTCGGGGTAGGTCTTGCGCTGCACGTCGACCTTGCTTTGCAGGATGCCGAGGCGCAACTCGTAGTCCGTGGGGTGAAGGTCGACGATCAAGCCGCATTGCAGGCGCGATTTCACGCGGTCTTCGAGATCCTTGATCTCACCCGGGGCGCGGTCGGCGGAGATGATGATCTGCTTGTGCTGGTCCACGAGCGCGTTGAACGTGTGGAAGAACTCTTCCTGCGTGGAGTCCTTGCCCGCGATGAACTGCACGTCGTCGACCATCAGCACATCGACGGAGCGGAAGATTTCCTTGAAGTCCATCATCTTGCGGTCGCGCAGGGCCTGCACGAAACGGTACATGAACTGCTCGGCCGAGAGGTAGAGCACGTTCATCTCGGGCTTGCGCTCATGCAGTTCGCGGGCGATCGCGTGCATCAGGTGGGTCTTACCAAGGCCGACGCCCCCATAAAGGAACAGCGGGTTGAAGGTGACGGGGCCGCCTTCGGCGACACGGCGGGCGGCGGCATGGGCCAGTTCGTTGGGCTTGCCGACGACAAAATTGTCAAAGCTGAAGCGCGGGTCGAGCGGGGCGGTGCTGAGCTGCGAATTGGCGGCAGGTTTCGCGGCAGCCGAGGTCTGACGCGCAGCCGGGGCGGGCTTTTCGGCGGCAGGGGTGGGCTGCTGATTCAGGGCAAAGTTCAGACGCGTGGCATCGGTGCCCGTCGCGTTGATCTCATGCAGAATCAGGTCCGAGAAGTTCTGGCTGACGTAGTTGCCGAAGAAATTCGTCGGCACTTTGAGTGTCACGATTCCGTCTTCGACGGCGCCGGGCACAAGCGGTTCAATCCAGGTGGTGTAGTTGTTCTGCCCCACGGTCTTTAGAAGTCGCTCTTTGATCTCGCCCCAGTGATCTAATGTCATCGTGCCTTACGTCCCGCTTTGCTCTTCGCACAGAGGCCGAGTGGATCCCGGCCCTTAATATTGTTTCACCCGGCAACAGGTCATCCACCCGGTCCCACACGGATGACCGACCTGTGTCCTTCGGACTTTTAAAGAATGGCCTGCCCATGAGCCTTCTGTGCCGTAAACCGGCGCAAGAGGCGCTGAACGAACCGTTCGTGTTCTCATCGACAGGGTAAACGTGCTGGCAGCAGCATTCACGATGGTGCGCGGAACCGTCTGTGAACGGTCACTTGCACCCCCCTGAATTTGGCATTCTGCCAGTTGGCTGACGCCGTGTTCAGGGCCTGTCCCCCCAAGCGAAATGAATCGCTGGACCTTTGGTAGCAAGTGTTTCCGGTTCGCTTCAACATATCTTCCATCTTGACTCAGAGATTGCCGGAAAAGAATCTCTGGCGTGTTTTTTTCGCTGCACCCGCACGAAAAAAGGCGCCGCAATGCGGCGCCTCTTGTGTTTCTAAGGGCTTGGCGATGAAGCCAAATTAGCCCAGTGCTTTGACCCGCGCGGACAGGCGCGACATTTTGCGCGACGCGGTATTCTTGTGGAAAACGCCTTTGGTGACGCCGCGCATCAGCTCGGGCTGGGCGGCTTTCAGAGCGGCGGTTGCGGCTTCTTTATCACCGGAGGTGATCGCCTCTTCGACCTTGCGCAGGTAGGTGCGGATGCGCGAACGGCGTGCTTTGTTGATCGCAAAACGCTTTTCGTTTTGACGGGCGCGCTTTGCGGATTGACGGGTGTTTGCCATGAGTATCAGCCTTCGGGTTCATATGTTGCGTAGCAATGCGTGACGCCAACCTGACCGGAAATCCGGACCCCTTTGGGGTAGGTGATTCTAGCCAGAGCGGGCTGCACGCGCATGTATTGGTGCCGCCTATAAGGCAGCGGGCGCGGCAATGCAAGCCGCGCCGGGGGCGACGCTTATTTGTCGCGGAATTGCGCTTCGCGCTTTTCGAGGAAAGCAGACATGCCCTCTTTCTGGTCTTCGGTGTTGAACAGCGAATGGAACATGCGGCGCTCGAACAGCAGCCCCTCGCTCAGCGGCACCTCATAGGCGCGGTTCACGCATTCCTTGACCACGGTGGCCGAGATCATGGATTTCTCGGCGATCTTGGCAGCGGCGCCCATCGCCTCTTCCATCAGCTTTTTCACCGGCACCACGCGCGACACGAGGCCCGAGCGTTCGGCTTCTTCGGCATCCATGAAGCGGCCCGTGAGGTTCATGTCCATCGCCTTGGACTTCCCCACCAGACGGGTCAGACGCTGGGTGCCGCCGATGCCGGCCACGACGCCGAGGTTGATCTCGGGCTGGCCGAACTTGGCGCTTTCAGAGCAGATGATGAAGTCGCACATCATCGCCAACTCGCAGCCCCCGCCGAGGGCATAGCCCGACACGGCCGCGATAATCGGCTTGCGCACGCGCAGAATCTGATCGGTTTCGGGCGTGAAAAGATCCCCCATGAAGACGTCGACAAAGCTTTTCTCGCGCATCATCGCGATATCGGCCCCGGCGGCGAATGCCTTTTCCGAGCCGGTGATGACGATGCAGCGGACCTTGTCGTTTTCCTGCGCGCTTTTCAGCGCCTTGGCGAGTTCACCCAGCAGCGCCTCGTTGAGCGCGTTCAGCGCATCCGGGCGGTTCAGGGTGATCAGGGCCACATGGTTGTCCACGTCCACGGTGATCGTTTCGTAAGCCATCAAGAATGCTCTTTGTTGTTGCGCTCAGGGGAATGTGCATACCACGGCACCCCTATGTTTCAAGCTATCTTTGGCAACGCGGACAATAGAAGGAAGAGCGTCCGCTTTGCACGATGCGCGCGATTGCCCCGTCGCAGCCCGGTCTGCGGCAGGCTTGGCCCTCGCGGCCATAGACGTCGAAACTGTGCTGGAAATAGCCCAATTCGCCATCCGCTTGCCGAAAATCCTTGAGCGACGATCCCCCCGCCGTGATCGCATCCGTCAGCACGTTTCGGATGATCGGCACCAGCCCGGCGACCCGCGCAGCCGAGATGCGCCCGGCCTTGCGGGCCGGGTGAATCCCCGCGCGGTAAAGCGCTTCGCAGACATAGATATTGCCCAAGCCCGCCACGATCCGCTGATCCAGCAGCGCCGATTTGATCGGCGTGTTGCGGCCTTTCAGCGCGGCGACCAGATGCGCTTCGTGAAAGTCGTTGCCCAAGGGTTCCGGCCCGAGCGAGGCCAGCAGCTTGTGTGTTTCGGCCCCGGCGGTGGGCATCAGATCCATCGCGCCGAAACGGCGCGGGTCGTTAAAGGTGATCCGCGCACCGTTACCCATATGCAACACGACATGGTCATGTTTTTCGGGCGCGGGGTGGTTGTGCTGAAACTGCCCCAGAGGGTCGCCCGAAACCAGCATCCGCCCGGACATGCCCAGATGCACCAAGAGCGATTCCCCGCTCGCCAGATCGGCGAGGATGTATTTCGACCGCCGCCGCAGCAGGCCGACGCGCTGCCCTGTCAGCCGCTCCGCCATCCGCTCGGGGAAGGGCCAGCGCAGATCGGGGCGGTTCACCTCGGCGCGGGCGATCACTTGGCCCTCCATCGCGGGGGCCAGCCCCCGGCGGACGGTTTCGACCTCTGGCAGTTCCGGCATCTCGGTTTCCCCTCTGGCTTGCCTGTGACAAAAGGCACGCATTGTCCCTGCCCCCCGGCACCCTATAACAAGGGACAGAACCAGAGGATCGCAAGAGCAGATGACCCAGGACGCTGACAAAACAACCCATTTCGGTTTCGAGACCGTGCCCGAACATGAAAAGGCCGGGCGCGTGCAGGGTGTGTTCAACTCCGTCGCCAGCAAATACGACATCATGAACGATGTGATGAGTATGGGGATCCACCGCGTCTGGAAAGAAGCGATGATGGACTGGCTCGCCCCGCGCCCCGGTCAGAAACTGCTCGATGTGGCGGGGGGCACCGGCGATGTGTCTTTCAAATTCCTCAAACGTGCCGGACACGGCCATGCCACGGTGCTCGACCTGACCGAGCCGATGCTGGTCGAAGGCCGCCAGCGGGCCGAGGCGGACAGGCTGACCGGCAGCCTTGATTGGGTCGTGGGCGACGCGATGGCGCTGCCGTTCCCCGACAACACCTTTGATGTCTACACGATCAGCTTCGGCATCCGAAATGTGACTCGCCCGCAAGAGGCGCTGAACGAGGCGTACCGCGTGCTGCGCCCCGGTGGCCGGCTGATGGTGTTGGAGTTCAGCCAACTGCCCAATCCGGCGATGCAGAAGGCCTATGACCTCTACAGCTTCAATGTGATCCCGCGCATGGGCCAAGCCATCGCGGGCGACCGCGACAGCTATCAATACCTTGTCGAATCGATCCGCAATTTCCCCGATCAAGAGACCTTCCTGTCGATGGTCCGCGCGGCGGGCTTTGGTCAGGCCAAATATCGCAACCTGTCGATGGGGATCGCGGCGCTGCATTCGGGTTGGAAGCTCTGATGCGCGGTCCGCACAACATCTGGCGGTTGATCCGCACGGGCGCGACCTTGGAACGCGCCGGGGCGATGAATGTGGTGCTGGATGCTTTCGATGCCTCCCCGCCGCTGCGTTTCGTGGCCCGCGCGCTTGGTCTTCCGTTCAAATGGCTGGGCTACAAGGGCGACCCGACGATGCCGCCCGCCACCCGCGCGCTTACGGCGCTTGGCCCGGCCTACATCAAATTCGGTCAGGTGCTGTCGACCCGGCCCGACGTGGTGGGTGACGATCTGGCGGTGCAATTGCGCGTGCTGCAAGACAAGTTGCCGCCCTTTGACATGGCGCTGGCCCGCAGCGCGGTCGAGCAAGAGTTGGGCGAGCCGGTCAGCGCGATCTTCTTCGAGTTCAGCGAACCCGTCGCCGCAGCCTCCATCGCGCAGGTGCATCACGCGCGGCTGGCCGAGAGCGGCGAAGAGGTCGCCGTCAAAGTCCTGCGCCCCGGCATCGAAAAAGCCTTCCGCAAGGACATTGACGCCTTCTACCTCGCCGCCCGCATGGCCGAGATTTTCTCGCCCGGGTCGCGCCGCCTGCGCCCGATGGAGGTGATCGAACATTTTGACGGCGTCGTGCGGGGGGAGTTGGACCTGCGGCTCGAAAGTTCCGCCGCGTCGGAGTTCGCGGCCAACACCAAGGATGACGCCGGGTTTCAACTGCCCGAGATCAAATGGAATTATTCGGGCCGCCGCGTGATGACGCTGGGCTGGGCCGATGGGCTGCCGCTGGGCGACAATGCCGCGCTGGATGCGGCGGGGCACGACCGGGTGGCGCTGTCGGAGCGGGTGTTGCAACTCTTCCTTCAGCACGCCCTGCGCGACGGTTATTTCCATGCTGACATGCACCAAGGTAACCTCAAGGTCGCGGCCAATGGTGATATCATCGCCTATGACTTCGGCATCATGGGCCATATCGACAGCTACACCCGCCGGGTCTATGCCGAGATTCTCTATGGCTTCATCCGCCGCGATTACCAGCGCGTCGCCAAGGTGCATTTCGAGGCGGGATATGTCCCCGCCGATAAGGATGTCGATGAATTCGCCCGCGCCCTGCGCGCGGTGGGCGAGCCGATTTTCGGCATGGATGCCACCCGCATTTCCATGGCGCGGCTGCTGACCTATCTCTTTGAAGTGACAGAACGTTTCGGCATGGAGACCCGCACCGAATTGATCCTGCTGCAACGCACCATGGTCGTGGTCGAGGGCGTGGCCCGCTCGCTTAACCCGCATATCAACATCTGGGAAGTCGCCAGCCCCATCGTGACCGACTATATCACCAAGTCGCTCGGTCCGCGGGCCATCGTCTCTGATCTGCGCGACACGGCGATGGTCATGGCCCGTTTCGGCCCTCGCCTGCCCGGGCTGGTCGAGCAGGCGCTGAACCGTCAGACCGAAGAGCAGCCCGAGCGCCAACCGCGTTTCTGGCGCTATATCGCGGCGACTGCGGTGATGTCTGGTGTGGCCGGGGCCACCACAATCGCCCTAATCGGCGCACTGCTTTAGGGCAGGGGGCCGCGCGGCCCCCCGGCCTTTAGGCGATACGTTCGATGGCCATGGCGATGCCTTGCCCGCCGCCGATGCACATGGTGATCAACGCGCGTTTGCCGCCGATCCGCTCCAACTCATACAGCGCCTTTACAGTGATAATCGCCCCCGTCGCGCCGACCGGGTGGCCAAGAGCAATCGCCCCGCCGTTGGGGTTCACTTTTGCGGGGTCAAAGCCTAGTTCCTTGCTCACCGCGAGTGCTTGGCTGGCAAAGGCTTCGTTGCTTTCGATCACATCGAAATCATCGGCTTTCAGCCCGGTCCGCTCCAGCAGGCGGCGGACGGCGGGAACCGGGCCGATGCCCATGACTTCGGGGCGCACGCCGGCGTGGGCGTAGCCGAGGATGCGGGCGCGGGGCGTCAGCCCGGCGGATTTCGCGGCCTCCGCGCGGGCCAGCACCAGCGCCGCCGCACCGTCGTTGATGCCGCTGGCGTTGCCCGCCGTAACGCGGCCGTCTTTCTGGAAGACGGGACGCAGCCCGGCCAGCGCCTCTGCCGTGGTCGCTTTGGGGTGTTCGTCGGTGTCGAAGGGCACCATGTCGCGCTTCACCTTCACATCGACCGGCACGATTTGGTCCTTGAAATGCCCTGCCGCGATGGCCGCCGCCGCGCGTTCTTGGCTTTGCAGGGCGAAAGCGTCCATCTCCTCGCGGGTGATCGTGTGTTCATCCGCCACGTTCTCTGCCGTCACGCCCATATGCCCGGTGCCGAAGGGGCAGTTCAGCGTGCCCAGCAGCATGTCGAGGCTGCGTGCATCGCCCATCTTCTGGCCCCAGCGGGCGTCGGGCAGCACATAGGGCGCGCGCGACATGCTTTCGGCACCACCGGCCAGCGCGAAGTCTGCATCGCCCAGCATCAGGCTCTGGGTGGCCGAGACCAGTGCCTGAACGCCCGAGCCACAAAGACGGTTCACATTCATCGCCGGCACCTCGTCGGGCACGCCCGCGTCGCGCGCGGCGACGCGGCTGAGGTACATGTCGCGCGGCTCAGTGTTGATGACGTTGCCGAAGACGACATGGCCGATCTGCGCCGGATCGACGCCCGCGCGCGCCATTGCTGCCGCCGCGACGGTGCTGCCCAGCTTGGTGGGCGGGATGGCGGCAAGCGCGCCGCCGAAAGTGCCGATGGCGGTGCGTGCGCCGCTCAGGATGACGATATCGTCTGACATGAAACTCTCCTCTAATCGTTGACGGCACTATGGGGGGCGGAGGCGGCAAAGTCAGGAGAAACGTCCCGTCATGCGACAGCTTGACAGGGGCGGGGCGCCGCGCGACATATCCGCCATGACGGACAACACCGACAAGATCCTGACACAGCTGCCCGCCCGCCTGAAAGAGGCGCGGCAGGGGCAGGGGTTGTCGCTCGACGCCGTGGCGAAGCTCTCGGGCGTGTCGCGCTCCATGGTCAGTCAGATCGAGCGCGGCGAATCGAGCCCCACCATCGCGACGCTGTGGAATCTCACCCGCGCGCTTCAGGTGGATTTTGCCGGTCTTCTCGATGCCGCCCCCGGCGAGCCGCAGATCGAGGTGCTGCGCAGTGCCGCCGTGCCGACGATCAGCAATCTGGGCGACGGTTGCCGCATTCGCATCCTGTCCCCGCCCGAGGAGGCCGGGCATCACGAGGTCTACGAGTTGCTTATCGCGGAGGGCGGCGTGCTCGACAGTGCGCCCCACACCCGCGGCGCGCGCGAGCACCTTAGCGTCTTCGAAGGCGCGGTGGAGGTCACCAGCGGCAGCGGGATCGAGCGGCTGCAGGCCGGCGACACCGCGCGCTATGCCGCCGACGTGCCCCATGCGATCCGCGCGACAGAGGGGCCGGTGCGCGCCTTTCTGGTGGTTCAAGACGCCTAGTTTCCGCAATATCGGAAAAATTCCGCCATTCCGGAAATCCTCTATTTCGGAATGTCCTCCGCTATGGTAGAAGCTCCCTGAAAAGGAGAGCCTCATGACCCAAGCATTTCTGTCCCATGTCACCGACACCCTGTCCGAGATCGACGCCGAGGGCATGATGAAGCGCGAGCGGCTCATCACCACCCCGCAGGGCGGCGAGATCGCGGTGGGCGACCGTGAGGTCATCAACCTCTGCGCCAACAACTACCTCGGCCTCGCCGATCACCCCGAGCTTATTGCCGCCGCCAAGGAAGCGATGGAGGAGAAGGGCTTTGGCATGGCCTCGGTCCGTTTCATCTGCGGCACGCAGGACATCCACCGCGAGTTGGAGCAGAAGCTGGCGGGCTTCCTCGGCCACGACGATTCGATCCTCTTCGCCGCCTGTTTCGACGCCAACGGCGGGCTCTTCGAGCCGCTTCTGGGGCCGGAGGACGCGGTCATTTCGGACGCGTTGAACCATGCGTCGATCATCGACGGCATCCGTCTGTGCAAGGCCAAGCGCTACCGCTATGCCAACAGCGACATGGACGACCTGGAGGCCAAGCTGAAACAGGCCCGCGAGGACGGCGCGCGGTTCATCATGATCGCGACCGATGGCGTCTTTTCGATGGACGGCTATCTGGCGAAACTGCCCGAGATCACCGCACTGGCAGAGAAATACGAGGCGCTGGTGATGGTCGACGACTGCCATTCCACCGGCTTCATGGGGCCAAAGGGCGCGGGCACCCCGGCGCATCACGGGGTGAAGGTCGACATCGTGACAGGCACGCTGGGCAAGGCGCTCGGCGGGGCCATCGGCGGCTATATCGCGGGGCCGCAGCCGGTGATCGACCTGCTGCGCCAGCGCGCGCGGCCCTATCTGTTCTCGAACTCGCTGCCCTCGTCCATCGTGCGCGCCGGTATCCGCGCGCTGGAATTGGTGGAAGAGTGCGACGACCTGCGCGCGCGTCTTTTCGAGAATACCGAATACTGGCGCGCGGGGCTGGAGAAGCTGGGCTTCGATCTGCTGCCCGGCGAGCATCCCATCGTGCCGGTCATGCTGGGCGAGGCGCAGCTGGCGCAGGACATGGCGGCGAAGCTTTTCGAGGAAGGCGTCTATGTCTCGGGCTTCTTCTTCCCGGTGGTGCCGCGCGGTCAGGCGCGCATCCGCACCCAGATGAACGCGGCGCTGACGCGCGAGCAGCTTGACCGCGCGCTGAAGGCTTTCGAGATGGCCGGCAAGGCCTGCGGGGTGATCTGATGGCGACGAACGAGATGAAGGCGCTGGCCAAGCTGCACCCCCGCGAGGGGCTGTGGATGACTCATGCGCCGGTGCCGGAAATTGGCCCTGAGGACGTGCTGATCAAGATCAACAAGACCGGCATCTGCGGCACCGACATCCATATCTGGAACTGGGATGACTGGGCCGCCGGGACCGTGCCGGTAGGGCTGATCACCGGCCATGAATTCGCGGGCGAGATCGTCGAACTGGGTCGTAACGTCGAAGGTCTGGAGATCGGCCAGCGCTGCTCGGGCGAGGGCCATCTGATCGGCAAGCAGTCGCGGCAGAGCAGGGCGGGCAAGTTCCACCTCGATCCCGCCACGCGGGGCATCGGAGTGAACGAACAGGGGGCTTTCGCGCAATACCTCAAGCTGCCCGCCTTTAACGTGGTGCCGCTGCCGGATGAGATTTCCGACGACATTGGCGCGATCCTCGATCCTTTGGGCAATGCGGTGCATACCGCGCTCAGCTTCGATCTGGTGGGTGAGGACGTGCTGATCACCGGCGCCGGGCCCATCGGCATCATGGCCGCCGCGGTGGCGCGGCACGTCGGCGCGCGGCATGTGGTGATCACGGATGTGAACCCCGACCGTCTGGCGCTGGCGGAAAAGGTCGCCGACGTGGTGCCGGTGGACGTGGCCAAGGAGGATTTGGCCGAGGTGATCCCGCGGCTGAAGATGAAGCAGGGTTTTGACGTCGGCCTTGAGATGTCGGGCAACCAGCAGGCGCTGGACCAGATGGTCGAGGCGATGACCATGGGCGGGCGCATCGCCATGCTGGGCATCCCGCCGGGCAAGTCGCCGGTGGACTGGAGCCGGATTGTTTTCAAGGCGATCACCATCAAGGGCGTCTATGGCCGCGAGATTTTCGAGACCTGGTACAAGATGATCGCCATGTTGGAGAACGGGCTGGATGTCTCCGCCATCATCACCCACCGCTTCGAGGTGGATGACTTCGAGCAGGGCTTCGCCGCGATGAAATCGGGGCGGTCGGGCAAGGTGGTGCTGGACTGGACCTGAACCGCTCAGGGGCGCAGGCGATTGCGCCCCTGTTGCGTAAGGACCCAAACGTCCTCCCCTTCGAACACCGCTGCGCAGAGCGGTTTGCCATAGCCCGCCCCGGTGTCGAGGTTCACCCGGTTGCCATAGTGCATGGCGCTGTCGACCGGCGTGTGGCCATGGACGATCAGCTTGGGGTGCGGCGCAGTGTATTGGTGAAACTCCTTGCGGATCCACAGCAGATCATTCTCGCGCTGATCGTCCAGCGGCACCTCGGGGCGGATGCCCGCATGGGCAAAGAACAGGCCGGGCGTTTGATGCGACAGGGCGAGGGTCTTAAGGAAATCCACATGGCTCTGCGGCACCGCCTCGCGGGCTTTCTCATGCACCTCTGACATCCGGTCGCGCCCGCTGACCGACACGCCGTAGGAGTTCAGCGTCGTGTCACCGCCCAAACGCGGGTTCAGCCAGTTAAGCTCAACCAGCAGCAGCGGATCGTGGCGGGGGAAATCCTCCATGAACCAGCTGAACATACGGTCGTGATTGCCCATGAGGAAGGTCCAATTGCGGCCCTCGGCCTTGCCTTGGGCCAGCCGCTCGATCACCGCTTTGCTGTCGGGGCCGCGGTCGGTGTAATCGCCCAGAAAGACGATCTGCGCGTCCGGCCCGCCGTCTTCTTCGATGAGGGTCAAAACGCGCTCAAGCTCGGCGGCGTAACCGTGGATGTCTCCGATGGCATAGATGGGGCTGGGCATGATCGTTCCTGTCCTTCTGCACCCTCTCGTGATGCCGCAAAGCGGCGGGGAAGGGAAGGCTTAGGCCCGACAATGTCCCAAAAGCAAAAGCGCCCCACGAGGGGGCGCTTCCAGATTGTGCAGGTCGTGCGGGTCTTAGGCCACGTCGAATTGCAGCGGCTTGATCTGCCGGAACATGCCGGTGTCGCGCAGCTTGCCGATCACCGTCTCGGGCACCTGATCATCGACATAGAGCAGGGCAATCGCCTCGCCCTTGGCGGTGTGGCGGCCAAGAGTAAAGTTGGCGATGTTCACGCCGTTCTCGCCCATGGTCTGGCCCAATGTGCCGATGATGCCCGGCACGTCTTCGTTGGTGGTGTAGAGCATGTGCTCCCCGATCTCGGCGTCGATGGTGATGCCCTTGATCTGGATGAAGCGCGGCTTGCCGTCCGAGAAGACGGTGCCCGCGATGGAGCGCTCGCGCTTCTCGGTCACCACGGTCACCTTGACATAGCCGTCGAAAACGCCGGACTTGTCCTGGTTGGTGGTGCTGATCTGGATGCCTTTCTCACGCGCGACCACGGGGGCGGAGACCATGTTCACGTCCGGGTTGGCGCGTTTCATGATGCCCGCCACGACGCCGCAGTTCAGTGCCTTGAGGTTCATCTTGGCGACCGAGCCGTCGTAGAGGATGTTGATCGCCTTGATCGGCTCATCCGTCATCTGGCCGATGAAGGCACCCAAGTGACCGGCCAGCTTGACCCACGGCCCCATGACCTTGGCCTCCTCGGCGGTGACCGAGGGCATGTTCAGCGCATTGGTGACGGCGCCGGTCAGCAGGTAGTCCGACATCTGTTCGGCCACCTGTAGGGCCACGTTCTCCTGCGCCTCTGTGGTCGCGGCACCGAGGTGCGGGGTGCAGACCACGTTGGGCAGGTTGAAGAGCGGGTTTTCTTTCGCCGGTTCCTCGGCGAAGACGTCGAAGCCCGCGCCCGCCACATGACCCGACTTCAGCAGGTCGGCCAGCGCTTCCTCGTCCACCAGACCGCCGCGGGCGCAGTTGATGATGCGCACGCCGGGCTTGGTTTTTTCAAGGTTCTCGCGGCTGAGGATATTGGCGGTCTGCTCGGTATAGGGCACGTGCAGGGTGATGAAGTCGGCGCGGGAGAGAAGCTCGTCCAGTTCGACCTTCTCGACGCCCATTTTCTCGGCCTTCTCCTCGCCCAAGAAGGGGTCATAGGCCACGACCTTCATCTTCAGCCCGCGCGCGCGGTCGCAGACGATTCCGCCGATGTTGCCCGCGCCGATCACGCCCAGCGTCTTGCCGGTCAGCTCGACGCCCATGAACTTGGACTTCTCCCATTTGCCCGCATGGGTGGAGGCGCTTGCCTCAGGAATCTGCCGCGCCACGGCGAACATCATTGCGATGGCATGTTCGGCGGTGGTGATCATGTTGCCGAAGGGCGTGTTCATCACGATCACGCCCTGTTTCGACGCGGCTTCCTTGTCGATGTTGTCGGTGCCGATGCCCGCGCGGCCAATCACCTTGAGGTTCGGCGCGTTGGCGAGGATCTTTTCCGTCACCTTGGTGGCCGAGCGGATGGCGAGGCCGTCATAGTTGCCGATGATCTCGGCCAGCTTGTCTTTGTCCTTGCCCAGATCGGGCTGAAAATCCACGTCGATGCCGCGGTCGCGGAAGATCTGAACGGCAGCTTCGGAGAGTTTGTCGGAGATGAGTACTTTGGGGGCCATTTGTCTGGTCCTTCATAAACGGGGTCAGCGGTGCGCAGAGACGCGCAGCCGACGAGAGGGGGGAGTAGGGTGCGCGATCCTCGCGCACCATCGCGTCACGCGTTGATTTCGGCTTCGAAAGCCCATTCGAGCCAAGGCAGCATCGCTTCGATGTCCGCCGTCTCGACCGTGCCGCCACACCAGATGCGCAGGCCCGGAGGAGCATCGCGGTAGGCGCCGATGTCCAGCGCTGCGCCCTCTTCCGCCAGCCGCTTGGCCACCGCCTTGGCAAAGGCGGCGCCGTCTGCGATGCGGTCGTCGGTGAACTTCAGGCAGACCGAGGTGTTGGAGCGTGTCGCGGGATCGGTGGCGAGGAAGTCGATCCAGTCATGCGCTTCGACGAAATCAGCCACGGCCTTGGTGTTGGTATCGGCCCGCGCGATTAGGCCTTTCAGGCCGCCCACGGATTTGGCCCAGTCCAGCGCCAGCAGGTAATCCTCGACGCAGAGCATCGACGGCGTGTTGATCGTCTCGCCGCGGAAGATGCCCTCGTTTAGCTTGCCGCCCTTGGTCAGGCGGAAGATCTTAGGCAGCGGCCACGCGGGGGTGTAGCTTTCCAACCGCTCGACAGCACGCGGGCTGAGGATCAGCATGCCATGCGCCGCTTCGCCGCCCAGCACCTTCTGCCAAGAGAAGGTTGTCACATCGAGCTTGTCCCACGGCAGGTCCTGCGCGAAGGCGGCGGAGGTCGCGTCGCAAAGCGTGAGCCCCGCGCGGTCCGCCGGGATCACGTCGCCGGTGGGCACGCGCACGCCAGAGGTCGTGCCGTTCCAGGTAAAGCAGACATCGTTGTCATAGTTCAGCGCGGCCATGTCGACGATCTCGCCATACTCGGCGGTGTGGACCTGCGCCTCGATCTTCAGTTGCTTGACCACATCGGTGACCCAGCCCGCGCCGAAGCTTTCCCAAGCGACCATCTCGGCGGGCCGTTCGCCTAGGAGCGACCACATGGCCATCTCGAAAGCGCCGGTGTCGGAGGCGGGCACGATGCCGATGCGGTAGTCGGCGGGCACGCCGAGCACTTCGCGGGTGGTCTCGATCGCCTTTGCGAGCTTGGCCTTGCCGGGCGCGGCACGGTGGCTGCGGCCCAGCGGAGCATCGCCAAGCTTGGTCAGGTCGAATGTGGGGATTTTGGCGCAGGGGCCGGAGGAGAAACGCGGGTTTGCCGGTACGGCAACAGGTTTCGCTTCCGGGCGCGGTGCCGGTTGTTCAATAGCCATTGATGCTACCCTCTCAGATATTCGCCCTTCGTTGGGGAAGGGTGTCCCACTTGCCGGGATACGCGGGGAGGCCGGGCTGGCGCAAGTCGCAAAATGACGCTAGGACGCCGGTCATGTCGCTTTGCGCGGCGCGAATGATGCGGATCGGAAACTTATGTTCACGGCAATCTTGTTGACCTCCCCCACCAACCCCAGCCTCGACCCCGCGCTGGTGGAAAGCCTGCGCAATGCTTGGGGCGGGGGTGACGCGCTTTGGCTGGCCCCGGATGAGGCGGCGGAGTTTTCGCTGGCCCAGATGCCGGAAAACCGTTGGGATGTCTGGGAAAGCTGCCAGTCCATGGGGGTCGATCTGGTGATCGTGCCGACAGAGGGCCGCCGCAAGAAGATGCTGCTGGCCGATATGGACAGCACAATGATCCAGCAAGAATGTATCGACGAATTGGCTGATGAGGCAGGCGTCGGGGAGCGTGTGAAAGAGATCACCGCCCGCGCTATGAACGGTGAGTTGGATTTCGACGGCGCCCTGCGCGAACGGGTCGGCCTGCTGAAAGGGTTGGAAGCCAGCGTGATCGACAAGGTCTTGGCCGAGCGGATCACCCTGATGCCCGGCGGCGGGGCGCTGGTGGGCACAATGAAGGCCAACGGCGGCTATGCCGCTCTGGTCTCGGGCGGGTTCACCGCCTTCACAGCCAAAGTGGCCGAGATGCTGGGCTTTGATGAGAATCGCGCCAATACGCTGCTGGTTGAACAGGCCGCGCTGACGGGCGATGTGGGGCTTCCGATCCTCGGGCGTGAGGCCAAGGTGACTGCCTTGGAAGAGATCACGGCAAAGCTGGGGATCACCGAGGATCAGGTCATCGCCTTGGGTGATGGTGCCAATGATCTGGGCATGTTGGGGCGCGCGGGCATGGGCGTGGCGCTACATGCAAAGCCTTCTGTCGCGGCGGAATGTGACATCCGCATTAACTTTGGCGATCTGACCGCGCTGCTGTTCGTGCAAGGCTACGCGCGTAGCGAATTTGCAGGCTGAGCCTGCCCGCGTGGCACTGCCGCTTCGTTTCATCCAAGCGGCAGCGCGAGTGGCTTAAAGCAGCCCCGCCGCCGGTTTCAGCATACCGGTTTCAAGCCCGCGCCAGTTCTTGATCGGCGCGTTCATCCGCTTGAGCGCGGCGGGGTGGTTGGCGTCCAGCGCCCCCAGTTTGACCATCAGCGCGGTGATCGCACATTCGGCGGCACGGGTGGTGCCGCAAGCGGCTTTCAATGCAATGCCCAGCTTACGCTCGGGCCAGATGGCAATGAAGAACCCTTCGGCCCCGGTTTTCAACGCGACCTTGCCATCCATCGCCCGCATCAGTTCCGTGCAGGCGCGACCTTCGCCCGCGACGAGTTCGGGGTGCAGGCGCATGGCTTCGTGCAGGCGCGCCTCGGCAGAGCCTTCGGGGGCGGCGGCGAAATGGGCCATGGCGCGGGCCATGCCGTGCAGGGTGCAGGCGTAGTTCGGGGCCGAGCAGCCGTCGATCCCATAGCCGGGGGAGGTTTCTTGAGTGACCGTCTCGAAAGCCTCAAGGCAGGCTTTTTGCACCGCGTGCTCCGGCTTTTCGTAATCTGCGCCGCCGCCCAGATGTTGGTTCAGCGTCAGGAAGCCTGCGTGTTTGCCCGAGCAGTTGTTGTGGATCTGGCAGGGTTTCTCATGGGCGCGGATCAGCCCCTCCATCGCGTCGCGGTCGGCGGGCTCCTGCGGGCCGCAGCGAAAGGCGTCGTCGTCCAGACCCAGCGTGTCGAGCCAGACGCCCACCCGGTCGGTGTGGATGGCGGCCCCTTGGTGCGAGGCGCAGGCCAGCGCCAGTTGCTCGGTGCTCAGCCCCGCCTTGTCGGCCGCGCCGGAATTGATCAGCGGCAGCGCTTGGATCATCTTGGAAGAAGAGCGCGGCAGAATGACCTTTTCCGGGTCGCCCCAAGCCTCGACGATCTGGCCGCTGGCGTCGCAGATCACGGCGTGACCGGAATGCACGCTTTCCAGAAAGGGTCCGCGCCAGATTTCCGCAAAGGGGGCTGCTTTGGTCATGAGGTTCATCCTGTTTCTGGGCGAAAACCTGCCAATCAGGGTTTCGTCGGTCGCGCGTTTGCCGTTATTGTGGTTGGTGTCGAACAGATAACAGACACCCGCAAGAGAGCAACCCGCCCGAGGTTGCCCGGTTGGGGTCTGTGGACGTGTTGAGGTCAAGGACGGCTGGAGGCTGGACAGATGGGAATGATGAAGACATGTGGTCTTGCACTTGGGGCGCTCGCCCTTGTGGCGAGCGGCGCAGTGGCGCAGGAGCAGAGCACCAACCGGGTGGCTGCCAAGACCGACTGGAGCGTCTTTGTAGAAGATAACCCGACGGAATGCTGGGGCGTCTCGACCCCCAAGGAAGTGGTCAACACGCGCGATGGGCGTGTGGTGGCGGTGAACCGGGGCCAGACATTGCTGATGGTATTCTATCGTCCTTCGGCAGAGGCCAAGGGTCAGGTTGCTTTCACCGGCGGCTATCCTTTCGCCTCGGGCTCGACCGTGACGATGAGCATTTCGGGCAATACCTATGAGTTGTTCACCGAAGGCGAATGGGCATGGCCCGCGACAACAGCGGATGACGCCAAGATCATCGCCGCGATGAAACGCGGTGCGGATGCGACGCTGGTCGGCAAGTCTTCGCGCGGGACGCAGACCAAGGACACATTCTCGCTTCTGGGCTTCACCGCTGCGGTGGAAGATGCGGAGAAACGCTGCGGGGGGTGAGCCTCTGCGATTTGAGAGTTTGGGACGGCCTCGCGATTGCGGGGCCGTTTTTGTTTGTGGTGAACGTGCCTCCCGGGCCCGAGACAAGCCGTAGGCGCCGGGCCATCGCCTGGCCGCCCGTCACGCCAGAGGCGTGCCAGACCATGCTGGGCGCACCTTCGGTGCGACCGGGTAGGCGATTTAGTGAGGTTGGGCCCGACCTCGCGGGCGCACATCATGGTTGAGGCATAAAGTGGTATCGAAAATATGTCGGTTCGCCGACACGCGGGCAGGCGATGGCCCTCGCACGAAAAGCCGCGGCCTCCTTTCGGGAGCCGCGGCTAAGGATACGTCGTATATTCCGGCGTCAGGCCGCCCGCGAGAGCGGCGCCGCCACCTCTTCTTCGATAAACGCGCCGTGCAGCGCCTTGATCACCGGTTGCAGGCTTTCCCGCTCGACGATGAACTGCACGTCCACGTTGCGCGGCCCTTGGCTCGCGCCGATCGCCGTCTCGCCAGCCTCTGCGATGGCCACGAGGCCCCGCTGCAACACCGAGAGACCGTTCAGATCGCGCCCGATGACCGAGGCCATGGACAGCGTGCGGGTGGTGATCTCGGCGGTGGGGTAAATCTCGGCCAGATCCTTCTCCACCCGGCGCATCGTTTTCAGCGAAGCGTCCAGATAATGGGTGATCGTATTGGCGTTCGAGACCTTCGAGACAATCCGCACGTTATGCCGTGTCAGCACGTCGAGGATCGCGGTGTCATAGCCTTTGACGCCGACCATGTCCTGCTCGAACAGTTCAAGCGTAACGATGTCGAGACCGGTCACGATCTCCACCGCGGGCGCCTCGGCCTGACGGTCGTCGATCAGCGTGCCGGGGTCTTCGGGCTCGAAAGCATTGGTCACGCGCAGCGGCACGTCGGCTTGGCGCAGGGTCTTGGCCGCCTTGGGGTGGATCGCCTCCATCCCCATGTTCGACAGCTGATCCGCCACGTCGTAGTTGGTGCGGCCGATCTTCTTGACGGCCTCTTCGCCGACCAGTTTCGGGTCGCAGGACGACAGGTGAAATTCCTTGTGAATGATCGCCTCCCGCGCGCCGGTGAGGGCGGCGAGCTTGGAGAAGGTCACCTCGGAATAGCCGCGGTCGAACTCGCGCATCAGGCCTTCGGCGCATTGCGCGTAGCCTGTGACGATGGGCATTTCCGTATGAGGGTCGATGCCCTCCATCGCCTGCGCGATGCGCTCGTCGAGGGTCACGTTGCCCTCGTCGCGCCACCCCGAGAGGTCGACGAAACGGGCGTTCACGCCAGCGCGCTGCAGCAGGATCGTGGTGACGAAGGCGGAATGCGCCTCGCCCAGACCGGACAGTAGCTCGCGAATTTGCAACATGTGTTCCGACAGGCGGAAGTGGCCATAGGCGCAAAGGCGTTGCAGGTCGATCAGGCAGTTGCGGGCACCATGGGTGCGCTCGGAGACAAAGGCGTCGGCCTGTTCGATGTCGCCGGGATGCTCCAGCACCTCGCGGTGCACGCGCTGCATCTCGGCCGAGACGCGGGTCAGCGCCTCGTGCCAGCCGTGATCGTTGCTGGCATTGGCCAAATGGGCGTAAACGCCCGGCTCGCCGGATTTCTTATGCTCCAGCAACAGGTTCGTGATCCCGCCAAAGGCGGAGACCACGAAGACGCGCCCATAGATGTCCGCGCCCTTACGGTTACCGACAAAGAGCGTATCTTTGAGTTGGTTCACGCGGGACATGGACGTCCCGCCGATTTTTTCGACAGTGTGGGACGGTTGAGTCATAAAACTTAAGCGACCTCCTCGGCAGGCGCATAGGAACCATCTTCGCGGTGCACTTCGTTGCCGGTGACCGGCGGGTTGAAGCAGCACGCCATGTGCAGTTCTTCCTCTGCGCGCAGGGTGTGTTTGTCGTTCAGGTTCAGGGCGTACATCACGCCGGGGGTGATCTCATGCGTCTCGCCGGTGGCAAGATCGGTGATCGAGCCTTTGCCCTTCATGCAATAGACGCTCTCGAAGTGATGCTTGTAGTGGAACGTGTGTTCCGACCCGGCCTCAAGCACGGTGATGTGGAAGGAAAACCCCATCCCGTCATCGGCCAGAAGCATCCGTGTGGAGGTCCATTTCGCATCCGCCACGTGACGGTCTGTGCCCTGAAGTTTGTTAAAATCGCGTACAATCATCGGTATTACTCCGCTGCCAGTTTCATATTGCCCGTCACATCGCGGGTCGCTTGAAGAAGGATATCAAAGCCTTCGCGCATAACCTTCTCCGGCGTGGTGAGCGGGGCAAGATATTTTACGATCTCGTCGTTCGCGCCCGATGTTTCGATCACGAGGCCCAATTCATAGGCACGCGCGCAGATGGCACCGGCCAGTTCGCCCGAGCCGACATCGACGCCCTGCATCAGACCGCGGCCTTTGAGCGTGGCGCCGTCGACCAGATCGGCCACATCCTTGAGCGCAGTGGTCAGCAGCACGGCTTTCTCGGCCAGCGACTTTTCGAAGGTGTCATCAGACCAGAACTTTTCGATCGCGACGCGGGCGGTGACGAAAGCATGGGTGTTGCCGCGGAAGGTGCCGTTATGCTCGGCGGGCTTCCAGATGTCATGCTCAGGCGCGATCAGCAGAGCCGCGAAGGGTAGGCCGAAACCGGAAAGCGATTTCGCTTGGGTGATCATGTCAGGCTTGATGCCGGATGCTTCGAACGAGAAGAAGCTGCCCGAACGGCCACAGCCGGCCTGAATGTCGTCGATGATCAGCAGCGCGCCGTGTTTGCGGGCGATCTTCTCGATGCCCTGCATCCATGCGTCGGAGGCCGCGTTCAGACCGCCTTCGCCCTGGATCGGCTCAAAGATAAAGGCCGCAGGGGCGTCGATGCCCGAAGACGGGTTCGACAGCATTGCGTCGATCATCTCCAGCGTGTCGACGTTTTCGCCCAGCGAACCCTCAAACGGCATATGGGTCACATCCGCCAGCGATCCACCGCCCGCGCCGCCGCGCTTGCCTTTGTTGCCAGTCAGCGCCAGCGCGCCCATGGTCATGCCGTGAAAACCGTTGGTGAAGGAGATCACGTTGGTGCGGCCTGTTACCTTGCGCGCCAGCTTGATCGCGGCTTCGACGGCATTGGTGCCGGTCGGGCCGGTCATCATGACCTTATAGTCCATGCCGCGCGGCTTG
The DNA here is from genome assembly GCF_043556995.1 of Sulfitobacter sp. 1A15106. NCBI lineage: Bacteria > Pseudomonadati > Pseudomonadota > Alphaproteobacteria > Rhodobacterales > Roseobacteraceae > Sulfitobacter > Sulfitobacter sp. 1A15106. The sequence continues at coordinate 27,874 of NZ_JBIFFM010000005.1, forward strand.
AGGATTTTCTCCTCATAGGCTTCGAGGAAGGCCGCCTTAGTCTCGCTATGAAAATCGAGGCCGTGAGCGATGCCATCCGCGGTGATATGCTCCACCAGCGCCTGTTTCATGTCCGGGTCGTTGTGCCCGTAGTTCAACGAAGAGCAGCCGGCGAGAAAGTCGATGTAGCGGTTGCCCTCACTATCGAACATTTCCGAGCCGCTGGCGCGGGTGAAAACGGCGTTCATACCGCGGCAGTAGGAGCGGGCTTCGCTCTCGCGGCGGGTAAAGATCGTTGTGTTCTGTGCCATGTCCTTAGGCATAGGAATTCCTTTCTCTTCTAGAGAGGCTGTCGTGTGAATTGTCAGCTGCGGATTACGCGGCGCGTTTGAGCGCGGCAGTCTCGGGCAGCGTGATCGTCACCATATGTTCGGTGTCATGTGCGCCCTCGAAATGGGCGTCTTTGGTAAAGTGGGGCGCATCGGAAAGATCGCCGCCGATGTGGTTCGCAAAGCTGCGGAACAGCCCCCAAGAGGCGTCGTTGTCGCGGGTGATCGTGGTCTTGAGGGTCTTAGCATCCTCGGTCTCATCCCGGTTCACCAGTTCCATCAGCATGGTTTTACCCAGACCAAGGCCACGGGCCTTGGGGCTGACGGCGACCTGCCAGACAAAGAAAGCATCTTGGGCAGGGATCATATGGCCGGAGATCCAGCCCACGATATCCCCGTCCAACTCGGCCACCACGCAGGTGTCGCGGAAGTGGTCGGCTTGGATCAGGTTCGCATAGAGCGAGTTTTCGTCGAGCGGCTTACAGTCGCGAATCAACCGCCAGATGGTGGCTCCGTCCTCGGCATTGGGCTTGCGCAGCTTGGGTGTGCGGGCTTTTTTCATGTCGAGTTTATTCTGCATCCGTTCGTGGCTCCCTAATTGTTTCGATAGGCTAAATAAGTCATGCGCGGTAATACTTCAACAATCAAAGCAAATTACTTCAAAATGCGCTTATAGCGTGCTTTAAGCGCCATAGAACTGTGCATATTTGTTTCGTTTTCCGAACGAAATTAGGCGGCTTCGCTTAGCTACGCTAAGCGATCAGGCGGGTTTTGAGCGATTGCTGAGAATGCCGCCAATGTGCAATGATGCACCATGACGCAGAAACATCCCGACCGGGTCGACGAAAGTCTGATCGCTTTGCGCCGCATTTTGCGGGCCACCGAACTCTATGCGCGCGATCTGGCGCAGGCCGCGGGGGTGACCCCTGCGCAGCTGCGCGTTTTGCAGATCGTGGGAGAGAAGAAAGACCCGACGGCCAAGACCCTCGCCAATCAGATGGGGGTGAGCCAAGCCACCGTGACCGCTTTGGTCGACAAGCTGGTGGCGCGCAGCTTGGTCTCGCGCCAGCCCTCGGCGCAGGACCGTCGGCAGACCAACATCACCTTGACCGCCCAAGGCGAGGATGTGTTGGAAGAAGCTCCCGATGCGCTGCAACAGCGCTACGTCCGCGCCTTTGCGGATCTCGCCGATTGGGAGCAGGCGCAGCTGGTGTCGTCGTTGGAGCGTGTGGCGGCAATGCTGAACGTGGACAGTCTGGATGCCGCGCCGGTTCTCGCGACGGGGGAATTGCGGACAAGCAAGAAGACCTATTGAACGCGGTCCCAGACCTCGGCGGCCAAACCCTTTTGCAAATCGCGCCTTTTCTTATATAGAGACCCATCCCTAGCCAGTGAGTCTTTGAAATGTCCGCTTCCGCGCCCATCACCCAAGACGTGATGACCCTTCCCCGTAAGCTGCCCGAAGGGCCGATCAACCTTGTCGGCCTGACCCGCGACGCCATGCGCGACGCGCTGATCGCCCATGGCACGCCCGAGAAACAAGCGAAGATGCGTGTGGGGCAGATTTGGCAGTGGATCTACCAGTGGGGCGTGCGGGATTTCGACGCGATGACCAACCTCGCCAAGGGCTACCGCGCTCAATTGGCTGAGAAATTCGTGATCGAAGTGCCCGAGGTGGTGACCCGCGCGGTCAGCGAGGATGGCACCCGCAAATACCTCGTGCGGATCGCGGGCGGTCATGAGGTTGAGGTGGTCTATATCCCCGAAGAGGGGCGCGGCACGCTTTGTGTCTCTAGCCAAGTGGGCTGCACGCTGACTTGCTCGTTCTGCCACACCGGCACCCAGAAGCTGGTCCGCAACCTCACGGCGGGCGAGATCATCGGTCAGGTCATGGTGGCGCGTGACGATCTGGGCGAATGGCCTGAAATCGGCGCGCCAAAGGATGAAACCCGGCTTTTGAGCAATATCGTGCTTATGGGCATGGGCGAGCCGCTGTATAATTTTGAGAACGTGCGCGATGCGATGAAGATCGCGATGGACCCCGAAGGTATCCAGCTCTCGCGCCGCCGCATCACGCTGTCGACTTCCGGCGTCGTGCCCGAGATTCACCGCACCGCCGCTGAGATCGGCTGCCAGTTGGCCGTGTCCTTCCACGCCACCACCGACGAGGTGCGCAACAAGCTGGTGCCGATCAACAAGCGTTGGAACATTGAGGCGCTGCTGGAGGCGCTCAAAGCCTATCCCAAGGTCAGCAATTCCGAGCGGATCACTTTTGAATACGTGATGCTGAAGGACGTGAACGACAGCGACGAGGACGCGCATCGTCTGGTCAAGCTGATTGAGGGCATCCCGGCCAAGATCAACCTCATTCCCTTCAACGAATGGCCCGGCTCGCCCTATGAGCGGTCGTCGAACAACCGCATCCGGGCTTTCGCCAACATCATCTATCAGGCCGGCTATGCCTCACCCATCCGCACCCCGCGCGGCGAAGATATCATGGCGGCCTGCGGTCAGCTCAAGTCAGCGACCGAGCGCGCGCGCAAGTCGCGCAAACAGATCGAAGCGGACGCGGGTCTGGGCGGTTAAGCCAGCCCCGCGCGGTCCCGCGAAAGCGCTTCTTCAGTAACACCCTCGGCGGCGATGTCGCCGGGGATTTCCGCGCCTCGCACCATTGCCGCCGCGGCCCGCGCCAGCGCCGGGGCGGTCTGGATGCCATAGCCGCCCTGACCTGCGAGCCAGAAGAACCCTTCCCCCTCGGGATCATACCCCGCCACCGGATCGCCATCGGGCAAAAAGCTGCGCAGCCCGGCCCAGCGGCTTTCGATGCGCGGACGTTCAAGGTCGAAGGCGGTTTCGATCCGGTCGATGCAGATCGCGATATCCAGTTCCTCGGGCTGTGCGTCGCAGGGGGGTGAGGGCGTGGCATCGGCGGGAGAGATCAGCAGTTTACCTGCATCGGCCTTGAGGTAGAATTGCTCGTCAATATCCACCACCATCGGCCAACGGTCCGGCACCATGCCCTCGGGCGGGGCCACCGTCAGCGCCGTTCGGCGTTTCGGGGTGAGGCCCGCAGGCTTTAACCCGGCCAGCGTGGCGATTTCATCCGCCCAAGCCCCTGCGGCATTGACGATCACCGGCGCGTGGAAGGTGCCTTGGTTCGTGTCGACCTGCCAGTCACCCTCTTTGCGAAGCGCCTGCACCTCGGCCTTGGTTTGCAAAACGCCGCCCGCCACGCGGAAGGTCTTGAGGTAATGTTGATGCAGCCCGTTCACGTCGATATCCGCCGCCGAAGCGTCCCGCAGCCCGCCGGTGGCATAGCCTTTGCGCAGCAGCGGCACGAGCGTAGCCACCTCGGCCCCGCTCAGCGGGGTGACATGGGGGCCCAACTCCTCAGCAGTGCGGGCGAGCGATGTCTGCTGGTCCTGCCGCGCGACGAAGACCGCGCCGCGGGGTTCCAGCAGCAGATGCGCCAGATGCGGGCTGGCAGGGTCGTGAAAGAAAGCGGCAGAGGCACGGGAGAGGGCGCGGATCACCTCAGGCCCATAGGTCACCGTAAACAGCGCGGCAGAGCGGCCCGTGGTGTGATAGCCCGGCTGGCTTTCGCGCTCCAGCAGCAGCACCCGGCGGTCGCTGGACAGTTCAGCGGCGACAGAGGCGCCCGCAATGCCCGCACCGATCACGATGCAATCGAAACCTGTCGTTGAATTGTTCATACTCTGCCCTCTCTGCGCAGAGGCTAGCACCGCCCGCGGCGGGGCAAAAGGGCCGAAGCGCGGTCCGCCTCTGCCCCTGCGGGCAATCGTATAAATCCGCCATATTGTTGCAATTGCATGAAATTTTCGCCCGGCGCGGTAAAGCCGTTGACCGAACGCCCCGCCCGGCGCAGTCTGTCACAAAGGGCGCATGCGGTGATGCCGAACGCGCCCCGACCCACAGGAGTGCTGCCCCATGTCCGAACCGACCCTTTCCAGAACCCTTCCCGCGCTGACGCTGGCCTTTGGCCTGATGGCCTCGGCTTCCGCCGCTGCCGAGCTTGTCATCGGCATGCAGCAGGAGCCCACGTCGCTCGATCCCACGGCGGATGCCACCGCCTCCATCGACAGCATGATGACGCAGAACGTCTTCGAATCGCTGACCATCGTGGCCGAGAACGGGGAAGTGCAACCCAATCTCGCGACGTCTTGGGAGGTGTCGGAAGACGGGCTGACCTATACCTTCACACTGGCCGAAGGCGTGGCCTTCCACGACGGCAGCACGCTCGACGCCGACGATGTCGTCTATTCCTTCGACCGCGCCATGGGTGAAGACAGCGTGAACCCGTCGAAGGACATTTTCGAGCCGATCGAAAGCGTCAAGGCGGTCGATCCCCAGACGGTCGAGATCACGCTCAAGAACAAGGATGCCTTTTTCCTGTTCAACATGGGGCAGGGCGACAGCGCCATCGTGGCTTCGGAAAGCGTGGAGACCAACAACGCCAATCCGGTGGGCTCCGGCCCCTTCAAGTTCGACAGCTGGACCCGCGGCGACCGGCTGACGCTGGTCAAGAACCCCGATCACCGCGATGCGGCCGAGGTGGCGCTCGACAAGGTGGTGTTCCGCTTCATCTCTGACCCGGCCGCCGCCACTGCGGCGATGATGGCCGAAGAACTCGACGCTTTCCCCGGCTTCCCCGCGCCGGAACTGCTGCCGCAGTTCGAGGCCGACCCGCGCTTCCGCGTCAACGTCGGCTCGACCGAGGGCGAAGTGATCCTTGCCATGAACAACGCTAAGCCGCCTTTCGACAATGTCGAGGTGCGCCGCGCCGTGGCCACCGCCATCGACCGGGACGAGATCATCGAGGGCGCGATGTACGGCCAGGCCGTGCCGATCGGCAGCTTCTACCCGCCGCATGGCACCGCCTATGTCGACCTGACGGACGCCTATCCGCATGACAGCACCAAGGCCGAGGAGATGTTCGAGGCGGCGGGGGTTGCGGGGGCCACCATGACCCTGCGCGTGCCGCCGTTCCCTTACGCCACTCGCTCGGCCGAAATCATCCAGAACCAGCTGTCGGAGGCCGGGATCGACGCCAAGGTCGAGAATGTCGAATGGGGCTTCTGGATCGATGAGGTCTACAAGAAGAAGAACTACGACATGACCATCATCGCCCACACCAGCCCCAACGACATGGGCAATTTCGCCCGCGGCCCGGATTATTTCTACGGCTACGACAATGCCGAGATGACCGCCCTGTGGGAGAAGATCCAAACTGAGGTCGACGCCGAGGCGCGCAATGAACTGCTCAAGCAGGGCCAGCAGATGCTGTCCGACCAGTCGGTGCATGGCTTTCTGTTCCAACTGCCTCTCTTGGGCGTCTTCCGCCAGGAGGTCGAAGGCTACTGGTCTTCCTCGCCCGTGCTCTACATGCCGCTGAAGAACGTGAGCATCGCTAACTGACCTGAAACGGCCGTGGTGCCCCCGGGCGCCGCGGCTCTTGGACCTGACTTCGTGGCCTATTTTCTTTTCCGCCGCACGCTCGGTTTCGTGCTGACCCTGCTCGCCGTATCGCTCGTCGTCTTTGCCGTGATGAACGTGCTGCCGGGCGATCCGGCGTTGACCATCCTTGGCATGGACGCCAGCGAGGATGCCATCGCGGCGCTGCGCGAACAGCTGGGGCTGAACGAGCCGCTGGTGACCCGCTATGTTTCGTGGGTCTGGAACGCGCTGCAGGGTGACTTCGGCCTCAGTCATTCGTTTCGCGTGCCGGTATCGGAACTCATTGCCGAACGCCTGCCGATGACGATCTCCCTCGCCGTCGCGGGGATGCTGGTGACGCTGGTGCTGGCGCTGGGCCTTGGCATCACGGCGGCGGCGCAGCATGGGCGCGCTGGCGACTGGGGGGTGATGTTTCTCAGCCAGCTCGGCATCGCCGTGCCCGCCTTCTGGCTGTCGATCCTGCTCGTTATGCTCTTTGCCGTGAAGCTGCGCTGGTTGCCGCCAGGCGGCTTTGCGGGCTGGGACGATCCGGCGGCGGCGCTGCGGTCGCTCATCCTGCCCACGGTGGCGCTGGCGCTGGTGCAATCGGCGGTGCTGGCGCGGGTCACGCGCTCTTCGGCGCTGGAGGTGATGCGGCAGGATTTCGTGCGCACCGCGCGCGCCAGTGGCCTCTCGCGGCGGCGGGTGCTCTGGCGGCACGTGCTGCCCAATGCGCTGGTGCCCATCGTGACCATCGTCGGCATGCAGTTCGCCGCCCTAGTGACCGGCACAATCGTGATCGAGAACGTCTTCTACCTGCCGGGGCTGGGGCGGCTGATCTTTCAGTCCATCGCCAACCGCGACCTGCCCACGGTGCAAGCGCTGGTGATGCTGTTCGCCGCTATCGTGGTGACGGCGAATTTCGTGGTCGATCTGCTCTACGTCGTCATCGACCCCCGGCTGAAGGCGCGGGCATGAAGCGGCTTCCGGCGAACTTCCTGCTGGGTGCGCTGCTGGTGAGCCTCGTCGTCGGGGTGGCGGCGCTGTCGCTCGTCTGGACCCCGCATGACCCGCAGGCGATGTCGATCTCCACCAAGTTCGCCCCACCGTCTACGGAGCATTGGCTGGGCACCGATCAGTTGGGCCGCGACGTGGTGGCCCAATTGATGGCGGCGGCGCGCAACTCGATGACCGTGGCGCTGGTGGCGGTGCTCTTGGGCGGCAGCATCGGCGTGGGGCTGGGGCTTCTGGCCTCCGCGCTTGGCGGCTGGGTCGAGGATGCGGTGATGCGGCTCGCCGACTTGGGCTTTGCCTTTCCAGCGCTGTTGTTCGCGATCATGCTGGCGGCGGTCTTCGGGCCGTCGCTGACCAACGCGGTACTGGCGATCTCCTTCATCAACATTCCCATTTTCGCCCGCGTCACCCGCGCTTCGGCGAACCAGATCTGGACGCGCGATTATGTCGCCGCCGCGCGGGCCGCCGGGCGCGGGCGCTTCGCGATCAGTCGGGATCACATCCTTCCCAACATCGCCGCGGCGGTGATCGTGCAGGCCACCATCGAGTTCGCCGTGGCGATCCTCGCCGAAGCGGCGCTGAGCTATCTCGGCCTCGGCGCGCAGCCGCCCGCGTCGAGCTGGGGGCGGATGCTGTCGGAGGCGCAGACGCTGATGTACCTCGCCCCGCAACTGGCGATCTATCCGGGGCTGTGCATCGTGGTGGCCGTGCTGGGCTTTGGCCTGCTGGGCGACGGGCTGCGCGATATCACCGATCCCCGACTGGTGCGCGCGCGATGATTGAGCTTAGCAATCTTTCGATCCATTTCGGCACTGCCGCCGCCCTGCGCGACGCCAATCTGGTGATCGAGCGCGGCGACCGTTTGGGAGTTGTGGGCGAAAGCGGTTCGGGCAAGACGCTGCTGGCGCTCTGTCTGATGGGCATGGCCCCCGAAAGCGCGCGGTTGACCGGACAGCTACGCATCGACGGGCAGGACATGGCCACCGCGTCTGAGCGCGATTGGCAGAGGCTGCGCAGCCGCCGCGTGGCGATGGTGTTTCAGGAACCGATGGCGGCGCTCAATCCGCTGCGTCGGGTGGGCCACACGGTGATGGAGCCGATGTTGCTGCATGACGGGCTGACACGCAGCGCTGCCCGTGCCCGCGCCCTGAGCCTGTTCGAAGAGGTGGGCATTCCCGATCCCGACCGTCGCCTGCGGCAGTTCCCGCATAAGATGTCCGGCGGCCAACGCCAGCGGGTGCTGATCGCGCTGGCGCTGGCCTGCAACCCGATGCTGCTGATCGCCGATGAGCCGACAACCGCGCTCGACGCCAATGTGGCGCTGCGGATCACCGACCTGCTGCAACGGCTCGCGCGGGAGCGGCAGATGGCGCTGGTTTTCATCAGCCATGACCTCGCCGCCGTGGCGCGGGCGACCGAAGATATCGTGGTGATGTATGCGGGCGATATGGTCGAGCAGGGCCGCACGGCAGAGGTGCTGGGCACACCTGCGCATCCCTATACCAAGGGGCTCTTGGGCGCGCGGCCTGATCCGGGCGTGGCGGGGCGGGATGCCCAAGGAAAACGGCGCAGGCTGCCGACCATCCCGGGCGCGGTTCCGCCGCTGCATGGGCTGCCGCAGGGCTGCCGTTTTGCGGGGCGCTGCCCGGTGGAGCTGCCTCATTGCGCTGCGCAGCGCCCAGACTTTGTGCAGACCGACGCGGGGCGTGCCGCCGCCTGTTACCTGCTGACGGAGGGGCGCCATGACTGACGCGCCGCTTTTAGAGGTCCGCAACCTGACCCGCCGCTACAAACTGTCGCGCCAAAGTCTGCTGCGTGCGCCGCCAGTGCTGACGGCTTTGGAAAACGCCTCCTTTTCGCTGCACGCAGGCGAGACCTTGGGCGTGGTCGGGGAAAGCGGTTCGGGCAAATCTACTCTGGCGCGGCTGATCATGGCGTTCGAGCGACCGGACGCGGGCGCGGTGCTGTTTCGGGGGCGCGATCTGCATGGGCTCGGGGGGCAAGAACTGCGCAGCCTGCGGCGCGATTTTCAGATGGTGTTCCAAGACCCTTTCGGCTCGCTCAACCCGCGCCGCCGTATCGGCTGGTCCATCGCTGAACCGCTGCGCGCCATTGGCGAGACGGAGAATATCCCTCACCGCGTCGCCGAAGCCTTGGAGCAGGTCGGGCTGCATTCCGCCGACGCTGGCAAATACCCGCATGAGTTCTCGGGCGGGCAGCGGCAACGCATCGCCATCGCGCGGGCCATCGTCACTCGCCCCGCGTTGTTGGTCGCGGACGAGGCGGTCTCGGCCCTCGATGTCTCGGTGCAGGCGCAGATTCTGAACCTTCTGATGGACCTGCAGGATGATCTGGGCCTCGGCATGGTGTTTATCAGCCATGACCTTGCGGTGGTCGGCTCGATCTGTGACCGGGTGCTGGTGCTGCAGCAGGGCAAGACGCTGGAAAGCGGTGCGGCGGTTGATGTGTTGCGCGCACCTAAGCACCCTTATACGAAAACCCTGCTGACAGCCGCAGGAGTACGCCCATGACCCGTTTCGTCCACCTGACCGACCTGCATATCTCGCATCCCGATCTGAACGACCCGCATCTGCACAGCGACACGCCCGCCACCCTGCGCCGCGTGGTGGAGGTGATCAACGCGATGGAGCCCCAGCCCGATTTCGTGGTGGCCAGCGGCGATCTGACCAACCATGGTGACCAGCAAAGCTATGCCCTTGTGCGCGAGATCATGGAGCCGCTGAAAGCGCCGCTGGTCATGGCCCTAGGCAACCATGACAAACGCGACGGGTTCAACGCGGTCTTTGCGCCGGGGCTGGCCGATGCGCCCTATTTCCACGACGCGCCGCAGGGCGATCTGCATGTCATCACCTTGGACAGCAGCGTGCCGGGCAAGGTGGCCGGGGCGCTGGACGACGCGCAGTTCGAGTTTCTGGAAGCCGCGCTTGAGCGTCATGGCGATCTGGCGAAACTCTTGGTGATCCACCACCCGCCGCGCATTGATCCCGCGGCCCTCGCATGGGGCAGTCTGGACGCAGCGAGCAGTGCGCGTTTGGCCGAGATGTTGAAGGGGCAGCGCGTGGCGGGCATCCTCTCGGGCCATGTGCATGTGAACCGGGTGAGCCATTGGCACGGCATTCCGGTGGTCATTTCCAACGGGCTGCATTCCACCATCGACCTGACCGAAACCCGCGACTTGCGTATCGTGGAGGGCACTGGATTCGGCCTTTGCGAATGGCATCCCAGCGGCTTGAGCGTTTCCTTTGCTCCGCTTGACCCGACGGCGTCTGAATTGGCGCGGATCGACCGGGCGCAGCTAAAATCCTTTGAGTAGAATGACATCCACCCCCACTGGCCGCAGCCTCGCGCCCTGCGCCGCGGTGCAGTAAAAAAATTATTGTTGACCCTCAACCTTTTTAATTTCACACAGCGAGACATGAAAAGGCTATACCCGGCATGAGATCGGGCCGCTGTTCACGGGGAGGGTGAATTTGCTGACTGCCAATGGCGACAGTGTATCGACGCTTGGCGCACGCATGCGCAAGCAGCGTCATCGTATGTCCCTGACTCTACAGCAGTTGGGCGAAGCCTCCGGCGTGTCCGTGGGCTATCTCAGCCAAGTCGAACGGGGCCGGGCCACGCCGTCACTGGGCACCCTGTCGCAGATCGCCGTGGCGCTTCAGGTCGATGTCAGTTTTTTCATCCATACGCCCAAGACCCAAGACAGCCTGACCCGTGCCGCCGAGCGTCCGCGCTTTGCCGTTTCGGGCTCATCCATCGAATATGAAAAGATCGGTGCGGATTTCCCGGGCCATGAGCTGTCCTCCTACATCATGAACGTGCCGCCGGGCTATGCCTCGGAAGAGGTCGTCCATGAGGGGGAAGAGGTGATCTATATCCTTGAAGGAGAGATCGCGCAGGTCGTCGATGGGGGGGAGCATATTATGCGGCCCGGCGACAGCCTGCATTACCTCGGCAGCAGCCCGCATTCGTGGTCCAACAAGACCGACAAACCCGCCCGCGTGCTTTGGGTGGGGCGGATGCAATATGAACAGGCCGCTGGCGCCAATAGAATACGTCCGAATGAAGGGGCAGTCGCCACCGCATTCGCGTCGTCTCGCCCGTAAGGGCGTATCACCTGCGGCGGATACCCCGCTGCCAAGAAACAAACCAACCAGGAGAGAGAATATTATGTCTTTTACAACGAAATTGGCCACCGGTGCCATGCTGGCGGCCCTTGGGGCCTCGGCGGTATCGGCCCAATCGCTGGTCTATTGCTCCGAAGGCTCGCCCGAGGGTTTTGACCCCGCGCTGTACACAGCCGGCACCACATTCGACGCCTCCAGCCACCCGATCTACAACCGTCTGGCCGAGTTCAAAGTCGGCACGACCGAAGTCGTGCCCGCGCTGGCCGAAAGCTGGGAAGTCAGCGAAGACGGGATGACCGTGACCTTCAAGCTGCGCAAAGGTGTGAAATTCCACTCCAACGACCAGTTCACGCCGACACGCGATTTCAACGCCGACGACGTGATCTTCAGCTTTGACCGTCAGGGCAACGAAGAGAACCCCTATCACACCGTCTCCGGCGGCACATGGGAATACTACGGCGGCATGTCCATGCCCGACCTGATCGAAAGCATCGAGAAGGTCGACGATTACACCGTGGCGTTCAACCTGACCCGTCCCGAAGCGCCCTTCATCGCGAACATGGCGATGGACTTTGCTTCGATCGTGTCCAAGGAATATGCCGACGCGATGATGGAAGCCGGCACGCCGGAAATGGTGAACCAAGCGCCCATCGGCACTGGCCCGTTCAAGTTCCAAGCCTACCAGAAAGACGCTGTCATCCGTTACCTGCGTAACGACGACTACTGGGGCGATGCGGCCAAAGTCGAAAGCCTGATCTTCGCGATCACGCCCGATGCTTCCGTGCGCTATCAGAAGGTGCAGGCGGGTGAGTGCCACGTCATGGCATATCCGAACCCGGCCGATGTTCAGGCGATGAAAGACGCCGAAGACATCGTCGTGATGGAGCAAGAAGGTCTGAACGTGGGCTATCTGGCCTATAACACGCAGGTCGCGCCCTTCGACAACGCCAAGGTCCGCAAGGCCCTGAACATGGCGATCGACAAACAGGCGATCATCGACGTGGTGTTCCAAGGTTCCGGCGAAATCGCCAAGAACCCGCTGCCGCCGACCATGTGGTCCTACAACGACGCCATCGAAGACGACAACTATGACCCCGAGGCCGCCAAGGCGATGCTCGAGGAAGAAGGTGTCAGCGATCTGTCCATGAAGATCTGGGCGATGCCGGTTCAGCGTCCCTACAACCCCAATGCCCGCCGTATGGCCGAACTGATGCAGGAAGACTTCTCCAAAGTTGGCGTCGATGTCGAAATCGTCTCCTACGAATGGGGTGAGTACCTTGAGCGTTCCAAGTCCAAGGACCGTGACGGTGCCGTTCTGCTGGGTTGGACCGGCGACAACGGTGACCCAGACAACTTCCTCGCGGTTCTGCTGGGCTGTGACGGTGTCGAGAAATCCAACCGCGCCCAGTGGTGCAACGAGGAATTCGACGCGCTGATCCAGAAAGCCAAGGTTCTGCCGACCCAAGAAGAGCGTGCGCCGCTTTACGAAGAAGCGCAGGAAATCTTTAAGGACCAAGCACCTTGGGCCACCATCGCGCATTCGGTCGTCTACATGACCATGCGCCCCGAGGTTGAGAACTATGTCGTGCACCCGCTGGGGGGCCACATCTTCAACCAAGTTGGCCTGAAGCAGTAACACTCCCGCTTTGACCAAAGGGGGCGGCATCCTGTGCCGTCCCCATTTTATTAACCTTGCCAGCCCGAAAGCCAGCCCATGTCCCCTTCGCTGAATGATCGCCTGTCGGCCTATGCCGATATCGCCGCTGACCTATCGGTCGATGCCGTGGCGCTGGTGCCCGGCCCGAATTTCACCCGCGCCGTCGACCATGTCTTTATGAGCCACGAACGCCCCTTCGTTCTGGTGATCCCCGCCCGCGGCCCCGCCGCCGCCTTGGTGCCGAACCTTGAGTTGGGCAGTTGGGAGTTGGTCGGTTTCGATGGGGCCGTTTTCGATTGGCGCGACCAGACGGGCTATGACGATGCCTTTGCCGCGCTGATGCAACATTTGAACATCACCTCGCTCGCCGTTGAAGGCCAAGTGATGCGCGTCTTTGTGCATCACGCGCTGCAGAAAGCGCAGCCCGATCTGCGGATCATCGACGCCGAGCGCGAGATCTCCGCCCCCCGCATGATCAAGACCGAGGCCGAGGTCGCGGCGCTGCAAAAAGCCATCGACATTTCCGAACGCGCCCTGCGCGCCACGCTGGATAGCGTGAAGCTCGGCCAGACCGAGAAAGAGATCGAGCAGAAGCTGGTGCAGATGGTCTTTGCCGAAGGGGCCGACGATCTGTCCTTCGCCCCCATCGTGGCCGCCGGTGACGGCTCGGCCCGCCCGCATGCCAAAGCGCGTGAGGATTACCACGTCAAAGCGGGCGATGCGCTGCTGATCGACTTCGGCGCGCGGAAGGACGGCTTTGCCGCCGACATCACCCGCACCGTTTTCCCTACCCATGTCAGCGACGAGGGGCGCGCGGTGTACGACACTGTGCTGCGCGCCAACCTTGCCGGGCTGGAGGCGACCCGCGCAGGCGTCACCGCGCATGAGATCGACGATGTGGTGACCGGCGTGCTCGAAGCCTCTCCTTTTGCCGACCGCATCCGCACCAAGACCGGCCACGGTCTGGGCCGCGATGTGCATGAAGCGCCTTATATCATGCGCGGCAACCACATGACTTTACCCGCCGGAACGGTGTACACCAACGAACCCGGCCTCTATGAGATCGGCAACTTTGGGGTGCGCATCGAAGATGACGTGCTGATCACCGAAGATGGCTACAAATCCCTGACCAACTTTCCGAAGGAACTGATGGTGCTCCCGTGCTGAAATATGTCTTGTCGCGCCTTGCGACCTTCATCCCCACCTTTATCGGCGTCACGCTGATATCATTCGCCTTCATCCGCTTGCTGCCCGGCGACCCGATCGTCGTCATGGCCGGTGAGCGCGGCATTTCCGAAGAACGCTATCTCGAACTGCAACAGCAGTTCGGCTTTGACCGGCCGATCTATGTGCAGTTCTGGGATTACTTCACCGGCGTGATACAGGGGGATTTGGGCACGTCCTTCGTGACCAAACGCCCGGTCTGGGATGAGTTCTTCTCGCTCTTCCCCGCCACGCTTGAGCTGTCGCTCTGCGCGATGATCTTCGCCGTGGCCTTGGGCCTGCCCGCAGGGGTGATCGCGGCGGTGAACCGGGGCAAGTTCTTTGACCGGGCGCTGATGTCGACCGCGCTGGTGGGCTATTCGATGCCGATTTTCTGGTGGGCTTTGCTGCTGATCATCGTCTTTTCGGGTAACTTGGGTTGGACGCCAGTCTCGGGCCGGATCGACCTGCTTTATTACTTCCCCAACGCAACCGGCTTCATGCTGATCGACAGCATCGTCTCGGGGCAGGACGGGGCGTTCCTCTCGGCGCTGCGGCACCTTCTGCTGCCGACCATCGTGCTGGGGACGATCCCGCTGGCGGTGATCGCGCGGCAGACCCGTTCGGCGATGCTTGAGGTTTTGGGCGAGGATTACATCCGCACCGCCCGCGCCAAGGGCATGTCGACGGGCCGGATCAACGGCATCCACGCCCTGCGCAACGCGCTTATCCCCGTCATCACCGTGATCGGCCTGTCGGTCGGCACGCTACTGGCGGGCGCCATCTTGACTGAGACGATCTTTAGCTGGCCGGGCATCGGCAAGTGGATGGTCGACAGCATCTTCCGCCGTGACTACCCGGTGGTTCAGGGTGGCCTTCTGCTCATCGCCGTCATGGTCATGGTCGTGAACCTCACCGTCGACATGCTCTACGGCATCATCAACCCGAAAATCAGGAAACGCTAATGGACGACGCACTCTCTGCCGAAGCCGAAATGGTGCACGACCGCCCCGGCCGCTTGCGCGAATTCTGGTTCTATTTCCGTGAAAACCGCGGGGCCGTGATCGGCCTGTGGATCTTCGCCATCTTCGCCATCCTCGCGCTCTTCGGCCCGTGGATCGCGCCGCATGACGCGACCGAGCAGTTCCGCTCGGCCACCCTGCAACCGCCCGCGTGGCAAGAGGGGGGGACGTGGAACCACATCCTCGGCACCGATCCTCTGGGCCGGGACATGCTCTCGCGGCTGATCGTCGGCGCGCGCTATTCCTTCTTCGTGGGCATCGTGGTGGTGACCATCGCCGCCTCGGGCGGGATCATCATCGGTCTCATTTCGGGCTTCGCGCCCAAATGGGTCGATACGATCATCATGCGGATCATGGACATCATCCTCGCCTTCCCGTCGCTCTTGCTGGCGCTGGTGCTGGTGGCGATCCTTGGGCCGTCCCTCACCAACGCGATGATCGCCATCGCCATCGTGCTACAGCCGCATTACGTGCGCCTGACCCGCGCCAGCGTGATCTCCGAGCGGCAGAAGGACTATGTGACCTCGGCCCGCGTGGTGGGCGCCAGCACGCTGCGGCTGATGGTCGTGACCGTGCTGCCCAACTGCCTTGCGCCGATCATCGTGCAGGCCGCGCTGTCGTTTTCGACCGCGATTCTTGACGCCGCCGCCTTGGGCTTTTTGGGCATGGGCGCACAGCCGCCGACCCCTGAATGGGGCACCATGCTGGCCGAAGCGCGCGAGTTCATCCTGCGCGCATGGTGGGTCGTGACCTTCCCGGGCCTTGCGATCCTCGTCACCGTGCTGGCGATCAACCTCATGGGCGACGGTCTCCGTGACGCCCTCGATCCGAAACTGAAGCGGAGCTGATTGATGTCTCTATTGCGTATCCGCAACCTCTCGGTCGATTTCGCCACCGCCTCGGGCAAGTTCCGCGCCGTGGACAGCGTCGATCAGGATGTCGACACCGGTGAGATCCTCGCCATCGTCGGCGAAAGCGGCTCGGGCAAGTCGGTCTCGATGCTGGCGCTGATGGGGCTCTTGCCTTGGACCGCCACCGTGACCGCCGACGAGCTGACCTTTGACGGCCACGACCTGCTGACCATGGACAAACGCGCCCGGCGCAAGATCGTCGGCAATGATCTGGCGATGATCTTCCAAGAGCCGATGTCCTCGCTCAACCCCTGTTTCCCGGTGGGCTGGCAGATCAAGGAATCCCTGCGCGTGCATCTGGGCCTGAACCGGGCTGAGCGGCACAAGCGGGCGATCGAACTGTTCGAACAGGTCGGCATTCCGGACCCGGAAAAGCGCCTTTCGGTCTTCCCGCACCAGATGTCGGGCGGGATGAACCAGCGCGTGATGATCGCCATGGCGATTGCCTGCAAGCCGAAGCTTCTGATCGCGGATGAGCCGACAACCGCGCTCGACGTGACCATTCAGGCGCAGATCCTCGACCTGCTGACCTCGCTGCGCGACGAGACCGGCATGGGGCTGGTGCTGATCACCCATGACATGGGCGTGGTCGCCGAAACCGCCGAGCGCGTGAGCGTGCAATATGCGGGTCAGAAGATCGAGGAACAGCAGGTGCTGCCGCTTTTCCGCGAACCGCACCACCCCTACACCGCGGCGCTGCTGGACGCGCTGCCCGAGCGCGCCACGGAGAAACGTCTGCCGACGATCCCCGGCGTGGTGCCCGGTCAGTTCGACCGGCCTGCGGGGTGCCTCTTCTCTCCGCGCTGCAAGTTCGCCAACGACAAATGCCGCGCCGAGAACCCGCCGCCCTTGGGCGAAGATCTCGGCAAGGCGCGTTGCTTCTATCCGCTCAACACCAATGAAAGGGCCGCGTCATGACCGCCCCCGTAATGACCGCCGACGCGCTCCAGCGTCACTATCAGGTTGGTGGCGGCTTCCTGCGCAAGACCCAGACGCTGAAGGCCGTGGCGGGCCTCGATTTCGAACTGCACCCCGGCAAGACGCTGGCCGTGGTGGGCGAGAGCGGCTGTGGTAAATCCACGCTTGCACGCATGGTCACGATGATCGAGGAGCCGACCGCAGGCTCGCTGACACTCGATGGCAAGCCGGTGCGCCCCGAGGATTGGGCCGACCTGCGCCAGCATGTGCAGATCGTGTTCCAAGACCCCTACGGCTCGCTCAACCCGCGCCAGCAGATCGGGACGATCCTGCAAGAGCCGCTGGTCATCAATCGCAAGGACATGTCCAAGAAAGAGCGCGAGGAGAAGGCGCGCGAGATGCTGCGCCTCGTCGGTCTGCGGCCCGAGCATTACGACCGCTACCCGCATATGTTCTCGGGCGGGCAGCGCCAGCGCATCGCGGTGGCCCGGGCGCTGATGCTCGACCCCAAGGTGCTGGTGCTGGACGAGCCTGTCTCCGCGCTCGACCTGTCGATCCAATCGGCGATCCTGAACCTGCTGGTGGACCTGCAAGAGAAGATGGATCTGGCCTATCTCTTCATCAGCCACGACCTGTCGGTCGTGCGCCATGTGGCCGATGACGTGATCGTCATGTATCTCGGCCGCGCGGTGGAGAAGGGGCCGAAGGACGAGGTTTTCGACAACCCGCGCCATCCCTATACGGCGGCGCTGCTCTCTGCCACACCGCGTGCGGACCCCGAAGGCGGCAAGGAGCGCATCAAGTTGCAGGGCGAATTGCCCTCGCCGCTGGCGATCCCCGAGGGCTGCCCCTTCGCGCCGCGCTGTTGGAAAGTGCAGGATGTTTGCCGCAAGGAGCGCCCCCCGTTGGAGGGCGCACCGCATCCGGCGGCCTGCTACTTCCCCGTCGATGAATGAAGCTGGTGCAGGTGGCTCAGACCACCTGCGCCACCACCCCGATGCAATCGCCCATCTTGACCAGCCCCGGCACATGTCGGGCGGTCAGGATGCCGCTCAGCTGCGCATGGGCGAGGATCGCTGGCTGACCGCTTCGGTCGCTGGGCCAGAGGCGGGCGATGGGCTGGCCCTCGGTCACCGCGTCACCCAGATCGACCAGCGGCTCCAACAGGGCCGTGGTCTCGCTAAAGGTGAAGCAGCGCCCGTCGGGCATGTCGAGCATCACGCTTTCGGACACCTCCGGCTCCCCTTGCAGAATGCCCGCATGGATCAGCAGATTGCGCGCGCCTTTGCGCGCCACGGCGATGCTCTTGGCCGTCGATGTGCCCGCGCCCCCCAACTCGGTGGTGACAAAGACCTTGCCCTGTTCCTCGACCTCGGTGTCGAACATGCCGCGGTTGTCGATCTCTAGCATTTTCATGGAGTAGGGCGCGTTGAACGCCGCCATCGCGGCCATGCAGGCGGCCTCCTGTTTCTTGTCGGGCAGGATATGCGCAGCGGCGAAGGGCAGGAAATCCAGCGTGCGCCCGCCGGAGTGGTAATCCAGCACAATATCGGCCAGCGGCACCAGTTCGGTGGCGATGTAATGCGCGATCTTTTGGGTCACCGTGCCGCCCGGGCTGCCCGGAAAGCTGCGGTTCATATTGCCGCCGTCGATGGGCGAGCAGCGGCGGCCTGCGGCAAAGGCGGGTTGGTTCATCATCGGCAGGATGATAAGGCGACCGGTGACCTGCGCCGGATCCAGTGTGGCGGCCAGTTCCTGCAAGGCAATCGGGCCTTCGTATTCATCGCCGTGGTTGCCGCCGGTGAGCAGCGCCGTGGGGCCGTCGGCGCCATTGATGACAGTGATGGGGATCATCACGGACCCCCAAGCGCTGTCATCGCGGCTGTAGGGCAGGCGCAGGAAACCGTGATGCGCGCCGGGTTGGTCGAGCGGGATGGTCGGGGTGATGGGATTGCTGGTCATGCGGAAACAAACAACTTTCGCGGTGTGGTGCAGAAACATTCATGGCCGGTCTCGGTGATGCGGATCGGCTCGGTGATCTCAAGCCCGCCGTCGTCGAGCCAAAGCGCGGGCATGAAATGGAAGGTCATGCCAGGCTCCAGGATCGTCTTGTCGCCACGGCGGAAAGAGATGGTGCGCTCCCCCCAGTCCGGCGGGTAGCTGATGCCGATGGCATAGCCGCAGCGGCTGTCCTTCTCGAATCCCGCCTTGTTCAGCGTGGCGTTAAAGGCATTGGCGATATCCTCGGCCCGGTTGCCGGGTTTGGCCTGTTCGAGACCTGCGTCAATCGCATCCAGCACGGCGCTTTCCGCGTCGCGGTATTTCTGCGGCACATCGCCAAAGAACAGCGTGCGCGACTGGGGGCATTGATAGCGTCGATGCGCGCCTGCGATCTCAAAGAACGTCGCCTCATTGGGCTGCATGGGCCGGTCGTCCCATGTCAGATGCGGGGCGGTGGCGTCCATGCCCGAGGGGGCCATTGGCACGATGGCCGGGTAATCGCCCCAGAACCCCTGCGCGCCGCGAATGCCGGTGGCATAGATCTCGGCCACCAGATCGTTCTTGCGCATGCCGGGCACGGCGACTTCGAGAATGCGAACGTGCATTTCCTCGACGATGCGCGCAGCGCGTTCCATATATTCGATCTCGCGCTCGGATTTCACCGCGCGTTCCCAGTTCACCAACGCCGTGGCATCCATGAAGGTCGCCTTGGGCAGTTTGGTCTTGAGCGTGTCATGTGCGCGGGCGGAGTAATAGTAGTTATCCATCTCGACGCCGATGCGCGCCTGCTCCAACCCCATCTCGCTCAAGAGGGTTGAGAGGTCTTCCATCGGGTGTTTTTCGGGGTTCTGGACGTAGGTATCGTCATAGCCGCGAATGCAGTCGTCCTCCATGAAGACCGTCCGCCGGGCGCCGAGCGCGTCCATACCGCGGCCCCACCAGACCGGCTCCCCCTCATGGGTCAGGATCACCGCTTGATAGACATAAAACGACCACCCGTCATAGCCCGAGAGCCAAGACATGTTCGACGGATCGCTGACCACGATGGCATCGAGATTGCGCGCGGCCATGGTCTTGCGCGTTCGGTCGACCCGGCGCTGGTACTCGCTGTTTGTAAAATTCGCCTCATAAGTGGTCATAGGCCAGCCCCTTTCATGTCTGGTTACCCGAATAATGCGATCCGGCCAGAGGGGCCGGGATCACGGAATGATGCCTTGTGCATGGGCGCTTGGCATGTCGCAGTCGAACAGACGGCCATAGCCATCGGGGCGGCCCGAAAGCCCGCCCATCCGCTGCAACGCCCAGCACAGCGCTTGGTTAGAGGTCACTACGGGCTTGCCCAGCCGTGCTTCGATCCGGTCGATCACGTCGACGCCGCGCAGGGAGGTGCAGGAGAGGAAAAATGCCTCTACTTCCGCGCCATCCAGCGCAGCGGCGCCGTTTATGATGCTTTCGTCGTCGATCCGCGCCATGTCGCGGTCGTCTTCCAATGCGAAGGCCCCGTTGCGCATGACCTCTAGCCCCTGATCGTTGAAATAGGTGGCCAGCGGCGCGGCGGTTTCCGGCAGATAGGGGGTCAGCATCGCCACCCGCGTCACGCCAAGCGCGGCAAAGCCCGCGATGGCGGCAGAGGCGGGGGTGATGACGGGCACGCCGGGCAGCCCCTCGCCAATCGCGGCGCGCACTGCCGGGTTGCCGATGGCGACCGAGGCCGAGGTGCAGCAAAAAGCGATGGCCGACAGCTGGATGCCCGGCACCAAAAGCGCCGCGGTGCGGGCCATATCGGGGGTCACGGCGCGCAGCCGTTCGGGGGTGGTGGGGTTCTCAAAGGCGATCCGCGCCACATGCAGCGCCGCCTGCGCCGGGTCGATCAGCCGCGCGGCGTCGCGTTCAAAGGTCATGTCGGTCGACAGCAGCATCGCCCCCAGCCGCACGGGGTCGTCTTCACGCAAACGGCAATCAAGCGTCTCGCTTTGCACAGGGGGTGTCACCTGAATATTCCTTTGACCTAGACGACAAGCACAGGGCATTTCGCAAGCCCCGTAACCTTGTGAGAGACCGAGCCCAAGAGATAGCTGTCGCCCGTGGCGCCTAGGCCGCGTGACCCGATGACGATAAGATCGACCTCATGTTTCTTGGCAAATTCCGTCACCGCCCGCGCGGGGCGGCCAGAGCGGACAAAGGCGCGGACATTCTCGACGCCCGCGTCTTTCATCAGTTGCTTGCCGTGGGTGATAATCTCGGTCGCATGGGCCTGCATCGCGTCGTCGATATTGCCCGGATCGTTCACCCGCACCATCGAGAGCGACGCCTCCAGCATTGAATGATGCCGGTAGATCGTCAAAAGCGTCACTTTCGCCCCGGTCAGCTTGGCCATCTCTGCCGCCTTCATCAGCGCGCGGTCGGCATTCACCGAGCCGTCATAGGGGGCGAGGATATGGGTGAACATGACGCTCTCCTCTTATTTCGCAAAGGCCAGATCGCGCAGGAACAGGGCGATCTGCGGGAAAAAGATCAGGGCAACCGAGACGCTCAGCAGCATGATGATGAAGGGCGGGGTGCCGCGGATGACTTCCATATAGGGCCGTTTGAAGACCGCGATGGCGGTGAAGATGTCACAGCCGAAAGGCGGCGTGGCCGAGCCGATGGCGACCTGCAACGTGATTACGGTGCCGACCAGCACCGGGTCGAGGCCGACCGAGTCCACGACCGGGGCGAAGATCGGCACGAAGACGAGGATCACGACGATGGGGTCCACGAACATACAGCCGATGAAGAAGGCCGCCGAGATCACGAAGAGCACGCCAATCGGCCCCATGCTGTCGATCCCGATGCCTGTCAGCACCGCTTGGGGGATCTGCGCGAAGGAGATCACCCAAGAGAATGCCGCGCCCGCCGCGACGAGGATGAAGACCACGGCGGTGATCAGCCCGGTCGATTTCGCGGTTTCATAGATGCCGGCAAAGTCGATTTCCCGAAAGACGATCATCTCAAGGAAAATGGCATAGAGCACGCAAGCCGCCGCCGCTTCAGTTGGGGAGAAGACACCGCCGTAGATGCCGCCGATGATGATCGCCGGGAAGCCCAACGGCCAGAGCGCTTGGCGCACCGCGCGGAAACGCTCGCCCCATGTCGCTTTCTCTTCGGTGGGGACGTTATGGCGGTAGGCGTAGATCACCGAATAGACCGAGAAGAGCGCGAGGATCAGCAGCCCCGGCCCGATGCCCGCGATGAAAAGTTCGGCAATCGACGTGTTGGAGACGACGCCGTAGATGATCATCCCGATGGAGGGCGGGATCAGGAAGGCGATGTCGGAGGAGTTCACGATCAGCGCCAGCACGAAACTGTCTTTGTAGCCCGCCTTGAGCATCCGGGGCCGCAGCGGGGAGCCAACGGCGACGACCGTCGCCTGTGTGGAGCCCGAGACCGCGCCGAACATGGTGCAAGCCGCAGCGGTGGCGACCGCGAGACCGCCCTTCATATGGCCGACGAAAGACATCACCATATCGATCAGCCGCCCGGCGGATTGGCCGCGCGTCATGATGTCGGCGGCAAAGATAAACATCGGCACGGCAATCAGTGAGGCGGGTCTGACCCCTGCCATCATCTGCTGCACCATCGTCTCAAGCTGGCCGAAACCGCCGAAGAGCGAATAGAAACCGACAAACGCGCCGACGATCAGCGGGATCATCATGGGAAAGCCGAGCAGCAGCAGAACGACCATGACAGAGAAAATGGTGACGGCCATGGCTCAGACCTCCCGCTCGTTGTCGTCGTAGCCTTCGAGAACGCTGGTCGACAGGTAAATATCTGGTTCAATGATGTTTTTGATCGCGGTCAGCAGGTATTGCAGCCCGGTCATGAAAAAGCCGAAAGGCACCCAGACCAGCGTCCACCAGACCGGCACTTGCAGCGCGGGCAGCAGGCGGCCGCGTCCGGCTTGGGTCATGATGTATTGCAGGGCGTACCAGGCAAGGCCGAACATGAAGACGGCGGTGACGAAGGCGATGAAGATCATCAGCACTTTGCGCGGGCGCGGGGGCAGGGCGTCGAAAATCGCTGACATGCGGATATGCCGCCCATGCCGCGCGGCATAGGAGATGCCCGCGAAGGTGATGAGGATGATCAGAACGCTGTTCAGTTCTTCGGAAAAGAAGATCGAGCTTTGGAAGACGAAACGGCCCACCACATTGGCAATCGTATTGGCGGCCATCAACAAAACACCAGCGGCGAGCATCACAGACTCAAGCCAGCTAATCGCGTTGTCGATCGTGCCCAGAGGGCCGGGGAGGGTGGATTTATAGGTGCCCACGGGGGCGTCATCGGTGCCGGTGGTATCTGTCTGAGATTGCAGTTGCGAACTGTGGTTGTCTTCCGTCACCGGCGTCATCCCGTAGATGGTTCAAAATGGATCGCGTCAAAATAAGGTCACCCCCCGGCGATGCCGGAGGGTGAAAGGATGCGTTTACTTAACGGCTTCGAGGTCTGCCTTGAATTGCTCAAGGATTTCCTTGCCGCTGTCGCCTGTCATCTCGATGAAGGCTTCTTCGACCGATGCGGCCTTGTCTTTGAAGGGCTGACGCTCTTCTTCGGACAGGATGTTGATCTGCATGTCGGGCTTCGCCTTGGCGATGTTATCCAGCGACTTTTCCTGCAGGCCGGACTGGTATTCGAGGATGTATTCGAATGCCGCGTCAGAGGCGTTCTGAACCACCTCTTTGTCCGCGTCGGACAGGCCGTCGTAGAAATCCTTGTTGGCCATCACAGCGGTGGTGAAGTTGTTGTGGCCGATGCAGGTGATGACCTCGGTCACCTCATACATCTTGGTGGATTCCAGATAGAAGCCGGGGTTTTCTTGACCTTGGATGATGCCGGTCTGCATCGCGCCATAGACTTCGCCCCATGGCAGCGGTGTCGGGGTCGCGCCGAAGGCTTTGTAGCTTTCGACCAAGAGCGGGTTGGTCATGACGCGGAACTTGACCTCATTGAGGTCTTCGGGCGTTTTGACCGGCTCTTGCGTGGTCATGCAGACGTCACCCTCGGGGAACATCTTGAGCAGTTCCAGACCCTGCTCTGCATAAAGCTCGGGGAACATTTCGTTGATGGCCTTGGAGGTGCGGAAGAACTCGAACAGTTCCTCGTCGTCCTGCGGCAGCAGGTAGGGCACGAAGAAGACCTGCGCCTCGGGGATCAGCGCGCCGGTGAAGCCGGGGGATTGGTCCACGAACTGAAGGATACCGGCCTGCGCCTGTTCCATCGTGTCAACGGATTCACCCAAGGTGCCATAGGGAAAAAGCTGCACTTCGTGGTCGGAGTTCGCTTCGACTTCTTCCTTGAATTTCTGGGCGTATTTGCCCTGCACCTCATCCAGTGCCTCTTCAAATGCATAGCGCCATGTGTCGGCGGAGGCCGCGCCTGCGACGCTTGTCACGGCTGCGAGGATACTCCCGGTGATAACGGTCTTAAAATTAGCCATCTGTCTCCCTTTCATTTATTGCCCGCGCAGCACAAAGGCCGCAGCGAAACTAATGTCCTGACTGCTAGATCATTTAAACCGATCCCAATCATGTCAATGTGAATATTGATCCATGACAATTTGAGACGCTCTCACAGTCATTCCGCCCTACCCCTGTTGCGTAATCTTGCATCGATCATGCGAATCCCCCGGGCGAATTCGGGAAAGGATTGCCCCCCGATCGAGACGCGAAGCCCCGGGTGGCGGTCTGGTGGGCCGATGGCGAAACTGGCCCCATTGGCCACGGCGACCCCGCTTTCGCGGATGGATTTGACCAGTTCGGCCTCTTCGTAAATATCATGACAAGGCAGCCAGAGGTGCAGCCCGTTCGAACTGGTCCGCATGTCGAGGCCGCGAAACACATTGGCGGCGAAATCGGCGCGGTCGCGCAGGGCCAATTGCTGACGGTTGAGCAGGGTTTCGGCGGTGCCTTCCTCGATCCAGCGCCCGGCGATCTCGGTCATCATATTGGTGGCCATCCAACTGGTCACCATATGCCGGTTGGCCGCCGAGGCCCCAAGGTGATCCGGCACCACAAGATAGCCGACCCGTAGCCCCGGCAGCAGGCATTTGGTGAGGCTGGTGAAATAGAGCACCCGTTCTGGGGCCATTGCGGCCATTGGCGGCGGCGGCGCGTCTTGCAGCGGCCCCCATGATTGGTTTTCGATGATCAGCAGGTCATGGCGTCTTGCCACCTCGATCACCGCAGCGCGGCGGCTTTCGGTCATGGTAAAGGCCAGCGGATTGGCGCCATTGGGGATCAAATAGACAGCCTTCACCGGTTCTTTCGCGCAGATCCGCTCCAGCGCTTCGGGGCAGATGCCGCCCGCGTCGACGGTCACCCCTTGCAGGCGGATGCCCAGAAAGCGGGCGAGGGGGCGCAGGGTGTGATGGCCGATGTCCTCACTGACGATCAGATCGCCCGGTTGCGCCGCCGTCATCATCGCCACGGTCATCGCGCTGGTGCTGCCGTTGGTGGGGATCACCGCCATCCCCTCCAGATCCAGCCCGCAGAGCGAGAGCCAGCGCCGCACTGCGCTGCTGCTGTCCCCGGCGCGCAGGTCTTGGCGAAACCCGCCCATCATCGCGCGGGGCAGGGAGCGGGCCATGGCGCGGAGCGTCTTTTGCATCGCCTCTTCATGGGCGTGATCCAGCACAGGTTTCAGGATCGACATATCCAGCAACCGCCCGGCGGCCTTGCGGCTGACGAAGGGCATGGAGATCTCATCGCTCGCCGCGCGCACGAAAGTGCCGCGACCCACCTCACCGACGATTTTGCCCGCCTCGACCAGCTTGTCATAGGCGCGGCTGACGGTCTGCACGCTCAGCGACAGGTCAAAGGCCATCTGGCGCTGCGTCGGCAGGCGGTCTCCGGGTTTGAGCACGCCGTTCTGTATCGCCGTTTCAATCGCCTGAACGAGTGAACGATAGGCAGGGCGGGTCAAGGATCCGGGGTCTGGGCGCCATTTTGTCATGATCGGGATGATCACCACAATCATGACAATTGACAAGTCCGGCATGCCCTCGCATGAAGCGGATATGAGCTTTGTCAAACTCGATAAGCGCGATATCGCGGTGCTGTCGATCCTCTCTCGCGAGGGGCGCATCGCTAAATCTGCGCTTGCCGACAAGGTCAACCTAAGCGCTACCGCCTGCGGCGAACGGCTCTCGCGGCTGGAGGCTGCGGGCATCATCACCGGCTATCAGGCCCATGTCGCCCTGCGCCGCATCGCCCCGCATGTCACCGTCTTTGTGCAGGCCGAATTGGGCAACCACCGGGCCGAGGCGTTTCAGCGCTTCGAGGCCGTGATCGCGCAGCATGATGAGATCGTGCAGTGCTGGGCCTTGGGCGGCGGCTGTGACTATCTGCTACAGGTCGTCACCCGCGACATCGACAGCTACCAACGTCTGATGGATGCGCTGTTGGACCAGCAGGCCGGGCTGAGCCGCTACTTTACCTATGTCGTCACCAAATCGGTTAAATCGGCACCGCTGCCGCTGTCGCTGCTGCTGCCCGAAGACGAAAGCTGAGCCGCCGTAGTTTTTCCGGCGGGCCGGGTGCTGCGCCGCAAAACCTCCTGCCGATGGTGTGATATTCGGTCAAACCCGCGCCGCATCCTGTCTTACCTTCGGGGCAATTCATCCCAAGGAGGTGCCCGATGACCAAGATGATCCCAACCCCCGCCGATGGTCTGCCCGCGCTGACCCGGGGCGAGCTGGCCCGCCATTTCGCCTATGTCGGTGGCGCATGGGTTGCTGGCGCGCAGAGCGACGACTTTAAGGTGACTGACCCGGCAAGCGGTGCGGTCTTGGGGTCGGTTGCCAAGCTTAACGCCAACGACAGCCGCGCCGCGGTGGATGCCGCCCATGCCGCTTTCCCCCATTGGGCCGGGCTGTTGCCGCAAGAGCGTGGTGCCATCCTGCGCCGCTGGCGCGATCTGATGTTGGAAAACCGCGAGGATCTGGCCCGGATCATGACCGCCGAACAGGGCAAACCCATCTCCGAGTCGCGCGGCGAGATCGACTATGCCGCGTCTTTCTTTGAGTTCTATTCCGAAGAGGCGCGTCGCCCGAACATCGAAGGCGTCACCTCGCATTTGCCAGATGCCGAGGTGGAAATCTGGCGGGAGCCGGTGGGCGTGGCGGCCCTCATCACGCCGTGGAACTTCCCCTCTGCCATGCTGACCCGCAAGGCGGGGGCGGCGCTTGCGGCGGGCTGCACCGTGGTGGCGCATCCTTCGGCAGAAACGCCCTTCTCAGCGCTGGCGCTGGCCGAGTTGGGTGAACAAGCGGGGCTGCCGAAAGGCGTGTTCAACGTCGTCACCGGCGAGGCGCCCGAGATCGTGAAGCCGTGGATGGAAGACACCCGTGTGCGCGCCATCTCCTTCACCGGCTCTACCGAGATCGGCAAGTTGCTCTACCGTCAGGCATCGGATTCGGTGAAACGTCTGGTGCTCGAACTCGGCGGCCATGCGCCCTTCATCATGTTCGACGATGCCGATATGGACCGCGCGGTCGAAGAGGCGATCAAGGCCAAGTTCGCGACTTCGGGCCAAGATTGCCTCGGCGCGAACCGCTTCTTCATCGCCCGCGACAGCTATGCCACCTTCTGCGCGCGGTTCACCGCCGCGACCGAAGCGCTCACCGTGGGCAACGGCGCGGATGACCCCGACATCGGCCCGTTGATGAACGAAAAGGCCGTGGCCAAACAAGAGGAACACGTCAAAGATGCGCTTGACCGTGGGGCGCGGCTGCTTTGTGGTGGCAAGCGTCACGCGGCGGGGCCACTGTTCTTTGAGCCGACGGTGCTGGCGGATGTACCGCCCGATGCGCTGATCATGCGCGAGGAAACCTTTGGCCCCGTGGCCGCCATCGCGGCTTTCGACAGCGAGGATGAGGCGATCCAGCGGGCCAATGACACGGAGTATGGCTTGGTGGCCTATGTCCACAGTCAAGACCCCCGCCGCATCTACCGCGCCAGCCGGGCGCTCAGTTTCGGCATGGTGGCGGTGAACCGCACCAAGGTGACCGGCGCGCCGATCCCCTTTGGCGGCACGAAACAATCGGGGATCGGGCGCGAGGGATCGCGGCTGGGGCTCGAAGCCTTTACGGAAGTCAAATACGTCTGCCGTGACTGGGCCTAGGATTTAAAAGATACGGCGCAAAGGCGCGTCGGAAGAAAGGAAAGACCAATGCTGAAGAACGATATGCTCGAACAATGGGACCGTGAGAATTTCTTTCACCCCTCCACCCATCTGGCCCAGCACGCTCGCGGCGAAAGCCCGACCCGTGTGATCAAGACCGCCAAGGGCAGCCATATCACTGACCGCGACGGCAACGAATTGCTCGACGCTTTCGCGGGCCTCTACTGCGTGAACGTCGGCTATGGCCGCACCGAGATTGCCGAGGCGATTGCCGAGCAGGCGCATGAACTGGCCTATTACCACTCCTACGTCGGCCATGGCACCGAGGCGAGCATCACCCTGTCCAAGATGATCCTCGACCGCGCGCCCGAAGGCATGAGTAAGGTCTATTTCGGCCTCGGCGGGTCGGACGCGAATGAGACCAACGTCAAACTGATCTGGTATTACAACAACATCCTTGGCCGCCCCGAGAAGAAAAAGATCATCTCGCGCTGGCGTGGCTATCACGGCTCGGGTCTGGTGACCGGCTCGCTCACCGGGTTGGAGCTGTTTCACAAGAAATTCGACCTGCCGCTGGCGCAGGTGGTTCACACCGACGCGCCCTATTACTACCGCCGCCCCGACGCCAACATGAGCGAAGCGGAGTTCACCGCGCATCTGGTGGGCGAGTTGGAAGCACTGATC
Organism: Sulfitobacter sp. 1A15106; assembly: GCF_043556995.1. NCBI lineage: Bacteria > Pseudomonadati > Pseudomonadota > Alphaproteobacteria > Rhodobacterales > Roseobacteraceae > Sulfitobacter > Sulfitobacter sp. 1A15106. The sequence goes on from NZ_JBIFFM010000005.1 coordinate 56,353, forward strand.
GAACGCGAAGGTGCCGACACCATCGCCGCCTTCATCGGGGAGCCGGTTCTGGGCACCGGGGGCATCGTGCCGCCGCCCGAGGGCTATTGGGCCGCCGTGCAAGAGGTGCTGAACAAGCATGACATCCTGCTGGTCGCGGATGAGGTTGTCACCGGCTTTGGCCGTCTGGGGTCGATGTTCGGCTCGGATCACTACGGGATGAAGCCTGACCTCATCACCATCGCAAAGGGTCTGACCTCGGCCTATGCGCCGCTGTCGGGCTCCATCGTGGGCGACAAGATGTGGAAGGTGCTGGAGCAGGGCACCGATGAAAACGGCCCCATCGGCCACGGCTGGACCTATTCGGCCCACCCCATCGGCGCGGCTGCGGGGATCGCGAACCTCAAGCTGATCGACGATCTGAAGCTGATCGAGAATGCCTCGGACGTGGGCGGCTATCTGAATGCGCAGATGAAGGCGGCATTGGGCGATCACCCCAAGGTGGGCGACATCCGGGGCGAAGGCATGCTCTGCGCCGTGGAGTTGGTCGAAGACCGCGATGGCCGCACGCCCTTTGATCCGGCGCGCAAAGTAGTGCCGACCATCGTCGGCGATATGGTCAAGGCCGGTGTCATCGCCCGCGCCATGCCCCAAGGCGACATCATCGGTTTCGCGCCGCCCTTCTGCCTGACCCGCGAAGAAGCGGACAAGGTCGTGGGGGTCACCGCCGACGCGATCAAGGCGACCTTGGGCTAAGGCGCAAATCTACGAGACACTTGAGCGGCCCGGCGGAAACGTCGGGCCGTTTGCATTGGAGGGAATCACACCCCGCGAGAGGTGCCGCAGCTAGACCGATCAGAAATGAAAAAACGGTAAACAGGGCCGTTCATCGGGCCAGATTCTCCCGATATGGAAACAGTGCCCCGGTTTGTCGCCTATTTACTAAGAATTCGCCAAAATTAGGCCACAGTTCCCAGAGAAATTAGAAGAAAGCAGCGGTCCGTCCAGTTTGGGGCCCAAAGATTTTTATCTGTGGAGAGATGTAATGAGAATTTTGGCGGTGGATGACGATCCGATTATCCTCGAATTGCTTGGGCAATTTGTAGAGATCATCGGCGCGCATGACCTGACGACCGCCCCATCGGCTCTGCATGCGGTTGATATGTTGGGCGATCCCAACCTCGGGCCGATTGATTGCTTCATGCTGGATATTCAGATGCCGGGCATGGATGGGATCGAACTGGCGCAGCACATTCGCAATTCGGCGCGCCATGCCGATACGCCGATCCTGATGCTCACCGCGATGTCCGACAAGCGCTATATCGACGCGGCCTTTGCCGCCGGGGCGACCGACTATGTGACCAAGCCTTTCGAGATTGCCGAACTGAAAGCCCGCATCGGGCTGGTCGAAGGCATGGTGAAAGAACGTCAGCAGCGGACCAAGAAGATTTTCGCCGCCAAGACAATCGCCGATCAGGCGACGCATATGGAGCTGTTCGAGCCGGTCCCGATCTATGACGTGGACAATGTGATCGACTATACCGCGATGGAGAACTACGTCGCCCAACTGTCGCGCAGCGCGCTTTTCGGCTCCACCGCCTTTGCCTTCACCATCCGCGAGGTCGATGCCTTCCACGCGACGATGACCTCTTTCGAGTTCTATAGCCTTGTCTCAGATGTGGCCGAAATCCTGTCCGATACGCTCGTCGATCATCAGGTGCTGATGTCCTACGCGGGCAATGGCACTTTCGTATGTGTCACGGAGAGCGGCTGGCGCCCGAATATGGGCGGTTTGATGGATGCGGTTAACTTTGAGTTGTCTCAAACCGAATTGTTCGACAATAATGGCGAGCGTGTTCACCCGCGTGTCAGCGCGGGAGAGGCCGTGCGGCTGATCTGGAAGAGCGGCAATTCCGTCATGGATGCGCTGGCGCAGGCCCATGCGAGTGCAGAAGCCGCCAGTGAGGCGCATACGAGATCGCTCAATGATTTTTGGCAGAATGATCAACAGGCATGACTAAAATGTTAGCGGAACTTCCCGGCATAGAGCGCATCAGGCAGCGCTTTGTCGAAATGCTGGACGAGCGTCAGACGCTGATCGCAACCCATGGGTTGGCCGCCTGGGACGGGACCACCGTAGACGAAATCAAAAGCAATCTGGCCAGCGCGCAGGCCATTCTGCACCAGATCGCGGGCAGCGCCGGGTCGCTCGGCTTCGAAGAGCTGGGCCGTCTGGCGCGCAAATGCGAAACGCAGATTGTCGAGCATCTGGCCGGGCCGCGCGCCAATCACGCAGATTGCCCGATCGAGATCATCTCGGAACTGGATGGGTTCGTCGCCCATTGCCGGCAGGAAATCGACGCCCACGCCTAAGGGCGCGGCCACCGGTATTGAGCCGGTCCAAAACTTACTGACAATTCATCGCAAACCCGCCCGCAAGGGCAGGCCAAAGGCAAGTCGGCTTAGCCTGCTTGCATCGCCGCCTTGACCTGATCCGCCAGCGAGATTGGATCGAAGGGTTTGCTGATCACGTCAGCCGCCCCCAGATCGCGAAGCTCTTCGATCTCATTATGCTGGGCGCGGGCGGTCATGAAGATCGCGGGCACGTCGCGCAGGCTCTCCATCTCGCGCATCTTCTCAAGCGTCTGGCGACCGGTCATGCCGGGCATCATCATATCGAGCAGGATCACATCGGGCGTGTAGGACTGAACCTGATTCAGCGCCGCTTCCCCGGTCTCGCATTGGACGACGTCAAAATCGCCGCTCAGCTCAAGCGCCATCAGCGCGATTTCACGAATATCGGCGTCATCCTCGACGTGCAGCAGTTTGATCATTCCATACTCTCTCTAGGAGGCTTCGCGCAGCAACGCGGCCGGTTCCTCTGCCGCTACCTGAGAATTTTTCTTCGGCAGGGTAAAGTAAAATGTCGTACCAAATCCCTCACGGCTGTCAAAACCTATTTTACCGCCGAGATTCTCGACGATGGCTTTGCAAACGCTAAGGCCCAGCCCGGTGCCGCCTTTGTCGGCCCGGTTGGAATTGGACAGATCGGCAAACCGCTGGAACACCTTGTGCTGCTCGGAAGCCGGAATGCCGGGGCCACGGTCCGCCACGGAGATGCGCAATTCGTCGTCATTCTCTTCGGCGCGGATGGTCACACGCTCCCCAGGTTTGGAAAATTTGGCGGCGTTCGACAGGAAGTTCGTCAGCACCTGAATGACCCGGTTCGGGTCCGTGGTGACCTTGTTCAAGTCCTCCGTCCCCTCGACCTGAATGCGCACGCCATGGCGCTGTTCGAGTGAGGCATTGGCGGCGCTGGTTTCGTGAAGTAGTTCCGCAATATCGACTTCTTCAAGATTGAATTCCAACCGCCCGTTGGCGATTTTCTCAAGATCGAGGATGTCGTTGATGATCAGCACAAGCCGGTCGGCGTTGCGGTGAGAGATCTCCAGCAAGGCACGCGCCTTGCTGGGCAATTCGCCTGCCGCCCGCGACAAGAGCAGCCCCATGGAGCCTTTTATCGAGGTCAGGGGCGAACGTAGCTCGTGACTGACCATCGAGATGAACTCCGACTTCATCCGCTCTTCGTTGATGATATCCGAAATGTCATGCAGCATGATCAGGAACCGCCCCGCCGCCCCGCCGGTGGGCAGCAGCTTGATCGTAACTTGGAAATGGTTGCCAAACAGTTGCGTGTCGAACTGCGTCATCGCTTTGCCCGACTTTTTCAGCGCGCGGCAGGCATCCAGCAGGGCCGGGTTGTCGCTTTCCGCGGTCAGGGTTTCGAGCGTTTGCGAGCGGTAGCTGTCCTTGCTCCAGCCGGTGCGGCTCATGGCGACGCGGTTCATATAGCTGAAGCGCTCTGTCTCGGCGTCGACGATCCAGATGTCATCGCGCAATTCATAGAGCGTTTCCGCCGTGTCGCGTTCGGCCAAAAGTTCGTTGGCGTGGGTTACATCGGTACGGGCCGAAATCGACCCGGCCCAAGCGCCCTTTTTGTCGAAAAGTGGCATCACGGTGCACTGCGTCTGGATCACCCGACCATCGGCGCAGCGCAGCGGGGTTTCGCCCTGCCACGTCTTGCCTGCCATCAGGGTGGCGCGGATCTCTTCGGCAAGTTCGCGAAACTCTTCTTGGTAAAGCATCGACACAGGCTGGCCGATCAATTGATCGCGGGTGTAGCCCGTCAGTTCGATGAAACGGTCGTTGACCTGTTCCAGCATCCCGCCCGTATCAACGATGTTCACAATGGCATGGCTGTCGAACGCCTTAAGCCTTTGTTCCATATCTGAGTTATCGGCAGGAGCCTGCGGGTTTGCTTGCAGTGCGGTCGCGGCAAAGGGCGTGAGCCCCGCCAGAATGATCGCACCGACGACGGGGATAACCTCCCCCATTTGGCCCGCGAAAATTGCGGATGTTGCGGTGTACCAGCTGCCGGAAATGGCAGTGCCCAGAAAAAATGTGGCCGCGGTACGCTTGGTAAATGGCTTTGACGACACTTGGAATTCCTCGCCCCGAAGCGGACATGCTTAAAACTATAGCATGACTTGTGCATTGTAATTTAATCAAAATGCCAGAGCATATTGGCAATAATATGGCATGTCGCACTTTAGCGTCACTCCGCTGAAATGCCACGGTTTATAATGCGCCGGTTAAGAGGCGCGGGCGGTTGTCCCCGTAATTGAGTTGACCACCGAGCTGATCCCGCTCCGTGATTTGACAAGGTTGACCCCCACGCGGGGGTCGGGTTCGCGGTTGTTGTCCGCGGAAAGGCTGATGATCTTGGCCGCGGGATGCAGGCGGGTGATATCTTCCAACAAAGAGCGTGCATCGCCGTCGGGCAGGGACCAATCAAGGATCACGACGTCGAGTTCATCCTGGCCGATCAACTTCCGCGCTTGGGCAAGGTTGGTGACATTGGTCACCTCCGCCACGCTGTCCAACCCGGTGCGGATCACCTCGGCGAAGTCGATGTCGTCTTCGATATGCAACACGCGCAGCTTAGTGTCCCGCTCCTCCGCTTCCGCGTCGGGTGTGGCGGGCGTTTGCGCGGTCTGCGCCTCGGCGATGGGGCAGGTGAACCAAAAGACGGTGACGCCGTTGGGGATGCTTTCGAACCCGATGGTGCCGCCTTGGCGTTTGATGATCTGCCGCGTGATGTTGAGCCCTAGCCCGGTGCCGCCCTTGGCGCGGGTGTCGGACCCATCGGCCTGCGAGAACGCCTGAAAGATCCGCGGGCGGAAGTTCTCCGGCACGCCGGGGCCGGTGTTCTGGATAAAGACGATGGCCCGGTCCCCCAGCCGCTCGGCGCGGATTTGCACCTCGCTCTCGGCATCGGAGTATTTGCAGGCGTTCGAGATTAGATTGGCCAGCACCTGCCGGGTGCGGCTTTCATCCACCCGAACCGTCAGCGGCTTGTCGGGCAGTTGCAGGCCCAGGGTATTGTTATGGGTGATCGCAAAGGGCGACATTTCGTTGACCGAGTCGGTGATCACCTTGTTCAGGTCGACATCATGGAAGTCGAACTGCACTTCGCCCGATGAAATCTTCTCAAGGTCGAGAATGTCGTTCACGATATGCGACAGGCGGTCGGCATTGCTGCGGGCAATGTCGATCAGGCGGATATGCGCGGGGAGGAAGCGGCTGTTGTCCGTGGTGTCGATCAGCCCCAAAGCGCCTTTGATCGAGGTCAGCGGCGTGCGCAGCTCATGGCTGACGGTCGAGACGAACTCGCTCTTGATATGTTCCAGCTTCTTTTGGTCGGTGATGTCGTTGATCTGCACGATAAAGACATAGCCGCGGGCGTTCTTGTCATAGGTCCAAGAGACGTTGAACAGGCCCCAGCGTTCATAGCCCAGCTTGTGGGTAATGCGGTATTCGGCCTGATAGTTCTGCGAACTGCGGGAATCGACCAGCCCGCGCACCTCACCGTAGAGCTTTTGCAGATCGCCCTCGGGCATCAGATCGCCGAGTTTGGTATTCGACAGAAGCTCTTCTTCGCTATAGCCGCAAAGGGTGCAAAGCGCGCTGTTGACGCTGTTGAAAACCCCGCCTTCGCCCAAGATCGCCATGCCCACCGGGGCCGCGGCCAGCACTTGGCGAAACCGCCGCTCGCTGGTTTCAAGCGCGTTGCGGGCGTGGACGATGTCGGTCACATCGGTTTGGGTGCCGACCATCCGCAGGGCGGTGCCGTTCTCATCGCGTTCGGTCACCACCGCGTCAGAGCGCATCCAACGCCACTCACCGGTGCCGATCTTCAGCCGGTATTCGGTGACGGAACGTTGTTGCTGCCCCGAGATGCAGGCCTGATCAGTCTGGGTCAGTAGAGGCAGGTCATCGGGGTGAACGCGTTTGAGGAATTCCCCCTGTGGGTCGGGCAGCCGCTCGAAATCCGCCATTCCCAGAATGCGCCGCCATGTGTCGGACACCTCGGATTTGCCGGTGCGCAGGTCGATGTCGAAAACCCCGATCTGCGCGCCTTCGAGGGCGAGGTCATAGAGCGCCTTGTTCCGCGCCAGCTCATCCTGCACCGCCAGTTCCGAGGTCAGGTCACGCACGATTGCAGTCACCCGCCGTTCGCCGGTGTGGGTGGTCCAATTGTTGCGTTGCAGATCAAGCTTGAGGTCTTGGCCAAAGCAGGTTTTGCCCGCCGCGTTGACCTGTTCGTGGTCGTGATCCTTAACCAGATCGGTGACGAGTTCGCTGAACTCCATTCCTTTGAGCGCCTCATGCCCATAGCCAAAGCAGACCAGCGCCGCTTGGTTGGCGAAGAGCACCCGGTCATTGCTGTCGAGCAAGAAGATGGGCGTTACCGCGTTCTCGATAACGGCGCGGTTTTCCTCTTCATGGGCGTCGATCTGGCGTTCGCGCAGCACGGCAAGCTCGCTCAGTGCGGCGCTGCGCTGGCGCAGGCTGCGGAAGGCCACGAAGAACAGGATCGCCAGAAGGATGCCAGAGACCAGCAGGATTTCCGGCACCGCGCTATGGGTGGCGCGGTCAAAGCTGGCGGTGCTGACATGAACAACGGTCCAGGGGCGGCCAAAGCGTTCGATGGTCTGGGTGATGCTGTGGTGGCCGGTGGCGATGCCTTCGGGCGTGCTGTCGAAAATCCGGTTTTCGGGGGCCGTGGTCAGCCCATCGTAGACTTGGATGTCATAGGACTCTCCCTGAGCCGGGGTCAGCCCGGACAACAGGTTCGCCCCCACAAAAGGCGCATAGACCCAACCGATGAAACCGGCGGTTTCCTGCGCCGGGCTGTTGTCGGCGGCAAAGACCGGGCGCAGCAGCAGGAAGCCGGGCTGGCGCGTCTTGTCCTGCACCAGCAGGATGCGCGGCGTCAGCTTCGGCTCTCGCGTCTCGCGGGCGCGCAGGGCGGCGCGGCGGCGGTCTTCGTTAAAGCTGATATCAAGGCCCACGGCCTCTGCATTCGGCCCTTGGGGGTAGATATACTGGATCACCATCTTCTCGGCATTGCCGGTGTCGGGGTGAATGCGGAAATCCTTGATCCCGAGGGCGGTGACCTTTTCGATGAACGCCTCTTCGGTGCCTCTGGCGACGGGGGCAACAAAGCCGATGCCGTTGATGCCGGGCAGGAAGCTGTCGATCTCCAGCGTATCGACATAATGCGCGAAGTCGCTGGCTGTCACCTCGTCCGAGGCGTTCATGAAGGCGGCGATGCCATTGAGGCTTTGCAGATAGGTATGCATCCGCGCATCAAGGCTTTGCAGGCTTTCCTCGGCGATGCGATCAAAGGCCCGGTCGGCGGCGGCATCATTGCTGCGACTGCTGTAGAGGAACACCCCAAAGGTGATGGCAAGGCATCCGAGAAAGAGTATGAATTCGGGTCGCCGCACCAGTTCAAGCCTTTGTTTCTGGCCACCAATTGGCGGCAAAATCTTTCCCCGAAATGAACGTCGCGCATCGCGGGAGGGGTATGTCCAATCCGGTCATATTCACCCATGGGTCGAAAAAATCAACAAACGGATTCGCCGCGCATGCAAAGCACGGGGAATGTGGCTTTGCGGCAAAAGCCGCGGGAGGCCGGGCGATTTACGGCAGGGATTGTGACCCGTCACCGCGCGCTCTACCAATGACGGGCCGGGGAGGCGGGACAGAATATCGGGAGAGAGCGCCATGAACGACGAGACGCAGCTAGAGGGCCGCTATGACTATATCATTGTCGGTGCGGGCACCGCGGGCTGTGTCTTGGCCAACCGTCTCAGCGCCGATCCGGCCAATCGGGTTCTGCTGCTCGAAGCCGGGGGGGATGACAACTATCACTGGGTAAAGGTGCCGGTGGGGTATCTTTACTGTATCGGCAACCCGCGCACGGATTGGATGATGAAAACCGCGCCTGAGGCGGGGTTGAACGGGCGCTCTTTGGCCTATCCGCGGGGCAAGGTGCTGGGCGGCTGCTCTTCGGTGAACGGCATGATTTACATGCGCGGGCAGGCGGCGGACTATGACCATTGGCGGCAACTGGGCAATGCCGGGTGGAGCTGGGACGACGTGCTGCCCTATTTCCTGAAATCCGAGGATCACCATGCGGGCGGCAGCGAGATGCACCGCGCGGGGGGCGAGTGGAAGGTCAGCAAGCAGCGCCTGCGGTGGGACATTCTGGAGGCCGTGCAAGACGGCGCGCGTGAGTTCGGGATTGAGCCGCGGGCCGATTTCAACGATGGCAACAACGAAGGTTCGGGCTTTTTCGAGGTGAACCAGAAGGGCGGCGTGCGTTGGAACACGGCGCGCGGCTTCCTGCGCCCTGCGATGAAGCGCCCCAACCTGCGGGTGATCACCCATGCCCATACCGATGGGTTGGTTTTGGACGGCAAGCGCGTGACCGGCGTTCGATTCACCCATAAGGGCCGCGCGATGCGCGCCGAGGCCGAGGGCGAAGTGTTGCTTTCAGCAGGGGCGATCAATTCGCCCAAGATCCTTGAGCTGTCGGGGATCGGGCAAGGTGACCTTTTAGGCGGCATGGGGATCAACACGCTGCACGATCTGCCCGGCGTTGGGGAGAACCTTCAGGACCATTTGCAAATCCGCACTGTCTATAAGGTGCAGAACACCAAAACGCTCAACACGATGACCCATTCGATCTGGGGCAAGGGTCGGATGGGGCTGGAATACCTCCTGCGCCGCAGCGGTCCCTTGGCGATGGCGCCCAGCCAGTTCGGCATGTTCACCAAGTCCGACCCCGCGCTTGAGACACCGGATCTGGAGTATCACGTGCAGCCCCTGTCGACTGACAAGCTGGGGGATCCGCTGCACCCTTTCCCGGCGATCACCGTCTCGGTCTGTAACCTGCGGCCCGAAAGCATCGGCAGTTGCCATCTCACCAGCCGCGACAGCGCGGTGCAGCCCGATATCCGGCTGAACTATCTTTCTGCCGAGAATGACAAGCGCGTGGCGGTCACGGCGATGAAACAGGCGCGTCACATCATGACGGCCAAGGCGCTGCACCCCTATGCGCCCGAGGAAATCCTGCCCGGCCCCGCCGTGCAGAGCGACGAAGACCTGCTCGACAAGGCGCGCGACATCGCTACGACGATTTTCCACCCCGTCGGCACCTGCAAGATGGGCAGCGATCCGATGGCGGTGGTCGATAGCGATCTGCGGGTGCATGGCTTAGGCGGTCTGCGCGTGGTGGACGCGTCGATCATGCCCAAGATCGTCTCGGGCAACACGGCCTCGCCAACGGTGATGATCGCCGAAAAGGCTGCCGACGCAATTCTGGCGGGACGGTGACGGTATGTTAAGCACGCGATTGACCGAGCGGCTGGGGATCGACCACCCGATTATCCAAGCGCCGATGGCCTTTGCCGCAGGCGGGCGGCTGGCGGCAGCGGTCTCAGGTGCCGGGGGCTTGGGCATGATCGGCGGGGCTTACGATTCCGGCGAATGGATCGCTGAGCAGCAGGAACTGGCGGGCAACCAATCGGTCGGCTGCGGTTTCATCACTTGGAAGCTGCGCGAGCATCCGCAGGCGCTGGAACAAGCGCTCGACCGTGATCCGGCGGCGATCTTTCTTTCCTTCGGCGACCCGGCAGAGTTTCTCCCCGCGATCCGCGCGGCAAAGGTGCCGTTGATCTGTCAGGTGCAAACCCTGCGCGACGCCGCCCATGCGATTGATCTGGGGGCCGAGATCATCGTCGCCCAAGGGGCCGAGGCTGGCGGCCACGGCGAGAAACGCGCGACCTTTACCCTCGTGCCCGAAGTCGCGGATCACATCGCCCGCCATGCGCCCGAGGTGCTGCTTTGCGCCGCAGGCGGCGTGGCGGATGGGCGCGGGTTGGCAGCGGCGCTAATGCTGGGGGCCGATGGTGTGGTCGTCGGCTCGCGCTTCTGGGCTTCGGAAGAGGCGCTGGTGCACCCCGCGATGCGAGAGGCCGCGCTCAAGGCCAGCGGTGATGACACGCTGCGTAGCACCGTGACCGACATCATGCGCGGCTATGATTGGCCCAAACGCTATACGGGCCGTGTCTTGCGCAACGATTTCACCGACCGCTGGCATGACGACCCCGACGGGCTACGCGCCGCGCTGGCGCAGGAGCTGCCACGCTGGCAGGCGGCGGTGGCAGCGGGGGATGCCCGCACCGCCAACGCCTTTGTCGGAGAGGTGGCAGGGCTAATCGGTGCGATCAGCCCTGCTGCCGATATCCTGCGCGATATCGTCCAAGGAGCCGAAGCGGCCTTAGGCCAAACCTTCACCCGGTGACGGGGCGGAGGTGGGCCAAGGCGGCTTAGCCGTGATCTTCGACCTCTTCGCGGCCCGGCACATGTTCGCGGGCGGGGGCGGTCTCCCAATTCTCGATCACCTCCATCGCTTCATCCGCGCTTTCGACAAAGCGGAACAGGTCGAGGTCTTCGGCTGAGATCGTGCCCGCATCGGCCAGCGCGTCCCAGTTGATGATCTTTTCCCAGAACTCACGGCCAAACAGCAAGAAGGGCACCCGGTTCATGCGGCCCGTTTGGATCAGCGTCAGCGCCTCAAAGAGTTCGTCCATCGTGCCGAAACCACCGGGGAAGACGCAGATCGCGCGGGCGCGCATTAGGAAGTGCATCTTGCGGATCGCGAAGTAGTGGAAGTTGAAGCAAAGCTCCGGCGTGACATATTCGTTGGGCGACTGCTCGAACGGCAGCACGATGTTGAGGCCGATGGAATGGCCGCCCGCGTCCAGCGCGCCGCGGTTGCCCGCCTCCATCACACCCGGCCCGCCGCCGGTCACGATGACGTTCTCGGTGCCGCCGCTTTCCCTCGACTTTTCGGTCATCAGCCGGGCAAAGGTGCGCGTCTCGTCATAAAAACGCGACAGATCGGCCAGCGTCTTGGTCCGGGCGGTGTGTTTTTCGGCTGGTTCAGGAATGCGCGCGCCGCCAAAGAGCACGATGGTCGATTGGATGCCATGGGCGTCCAGCAGCAGTTCTGGCTTGAGAAGCTCCAGTTGCAGACGCACCGGGCGCAGCTCATCACGGCACATGAAGTCATCGTCGGTAAAGGCCAGACGATAGGCAGGCGCGCGGGTTTGCGGCGTGTCGGGGGCGTCTTGGGCTTTGGCGCGGTCCACATTGGCACGGCGCAGGGGGTGGCGGTGTTCGTCGGTCATCCTCGGGTCTTTCCTTGGTCTGGGGCTTGGCTCAGGTGGCGCGATGGCCGCTTAGGTCAAGATGCCCTGTTGTTCGGCGAATGACCACGCCCCTCATCGCCCGGCAATTGCACCCTAGGCAGTGCAAGGCTATAGCCCTCAAAAGGCCTTTTCATCATTCGGAGACTTGCCCCATGTCCAACGCCCAACTTGAAACCGCCATCGAAGCCGCTTGGGATACCCGCGATCAGATTACATCCGCCACCACTGGCGAAGTGCGCGACGCCATCGAAGAGACGCTGAACACGCTCGACAGCGGCAAGCTGCGCGTGGCGGAAAAGCAGGACGACGGTCAGTGGCACGTCAACCAGTGGGCCAAGAAGGCCGTGCTGCTGGGCTTCCGCATCAAGGACATGGAACATCAAGAAGGCGGCCCGCAGGGCGCTGGCTGGTGGGACAAGGTCGACAGCAAGTTCAAAGGCTGGGGCGACGCCGAGTGGAAAGAGGCCGGCTTCCGCGCCGTGCCGAACTGCGTCGTGCGCCGCTCGGCCTATATCGCGCCGGGCGTGGTGCTGATGCCGTCTTTCGTCAACATCGGCGCTTATGTCGACTCTGGCACCATGGTCGATACATGGGCGACCGTCGGCTCCTGCGCCCAGATCGGTAAGAACGTGCACCTTTCGGGCGGCGTCGGCATCGGCGGCGTGTTGGAACCGATGCAGGCCGGTCCGACCATCATCGAAGACAACTGCTTTATCGGCGCGCGGTCGGAAGTCGTCGAAGGCTGCATCGTGCGCGAAGGCTCGGTGCTGGGCATGGGCGTCTTTATCGGCCAGTCGACCAAGATCGTCGACCGCGAGACCGGTGAGATCATGTATGGCGAAGTGCCTGCAGGCTCGGTCGTCGTGGCGGGCACCATGCCGTCGAAGAACAACGTGAACCTCTACTGCGCCGTGATCGTGAAACGGGTGGACGCCAAGACCCGCTCCAAAACCTCGATCAACGAGCTGCTGCGCGACTGAACGGAACCAAATACCCCGTCATGGCGTTGAGACCTGAATTTAAAGGAGATTGACGACATGACGGGTATCGGTTGGTTTGCCGCAATCATCGTGGGCGGCCTTGCGGGCTGGATCGCGGAAAAGATCATGAAATCGGACATGGGTCTGATCATGAACATCATCCTCGGCATTCTGGGTGCCTTGGTCGCGAACTGGCTCTTGATGCTGATCGTCGGCAGCACGCTGGGCGGTTGGTTCGGTCAGTTGGTGGTGGGTGTCATCGGTGCCTGCCTGCTGATCTGGGTCACACGGATGGTCCGCGGCAAGACTTAAGGGCAGGGGCGCGGCCCCTTTCCAAATCCAAGTGAAAAGGTTAGGGCTGCCGAAAGCAATCGGCGGCCCTTATCATGTCTGAACCCAAGAAAACCAAGAAACCTTCGCGCCAGCAGGTCTTTACCCTTTTGGTTCAGATTGGCCGCAAGGACGGTGACGGTCTGCCCGACAAGGCCACCGGTGCTGCGCTGATGTGTTTCGCCTCCGGCATTGATGAGGCCGAAGCCGTGCGCGAGACGGTGGCGATCCTCAAACAGGCAGATACCAACCCGCTTGACGTGACGGGTTACGGCACGCTGGAAGAGCGCGAAGCCGAAGGTCAGGAGATCGACGCCGAGGAACGCGCCCTGATGCAGCGCGCTTTGGAAGAAAACTCGGTCATCGTCGCGCAAATGACCCCGTTTTACGACTGACCCACGCCCCACACGGGGAATTGCAATGCGCCCCCTTGGCATCGGCGCGATTTGCCCACACAAGTTACCGGACAAGCGATAACCCCTGAAAAGGAGCCGATATGTCCGGTCTCGACCCTGTTGATCTCACCGCGAAACTGGTGCGCTGCGCCTCTGTCACCCCCGCGAACGATGGGGCGCTGGAAGTGCTCGAAGAGGTGTTGGACGCGGCGGGTTTCGACTGTACGCGCGTCGACCGGGGCGGCATCTGCAACCTCTTTGCCCGCTGGGGCAACAAGGGCAACACCAAGTCCTTCGGCTTTAACGGTCATACCGATGTCGTGCCCATCGGGGATGAGGCGGATTGGTCGATGCCCCCCTTCGGGGCCGAGATCAAGGACGGCATCATGTATGGCCGCGGCACCACGGATATGAAATCGGGCGTGGCGGCTTTCGTCGCAGCGGCGGTGGATTTCGTGAAGGACACGCCGCCCGACGGCTCCATCGTACTGGCGATCACCGGGGATGAGGAGGGCGATGCCCTCGACGGGACCACCGCGCTTTTGGACTACATGGCCGAGAACGGCGAGCGGATGGATGTCTGCCTTGTGGGGGAGCCGACATGCCCCGAGACCATGGGCGATATGATCAAGATCGGGCGGCGCGGCTCGATGAACGCGCATTTCAAGGTGACGGGCAAACAGGGCCATGCGGCCTATCCGCACCGCGCGAACAACCCGCTGCCCGCGATGGTGCGGCTGATGGATCGTTTGGCCAGCCATGAGTTGGATCAGGGCAGCGATCACTTCGACCCTTCGACGCTGGCCGTGGTCACCGTGGATACCGGCAATAAGGCAACCAATGTGATCCCGGCGCAATGCCGCGGCGCGGTCAACATCCGGTTTAATGACCACCATTCGGGCGCGAGCCTCAGCGACTGGCTGCGGGGCGAGGCGGATAAGATCGCCGAGGAATTCGGCCTGCAAGTGGATGTAGAGATCACGATCTCCGGCGAGAGTTTCATCACCCCGCCGGGCGCCCTGTCCGATCTGGTCGCGGGCGCGGTTGAGGCTGAGACGGGCGTGCAGCCCGAGCTTTCCACCACCGGCGGCACTTCGGACGCGCGTTTCGTCAAGGCGCATTGCCCGGTGGTGGAGTTCGGTCTGGTGGGCCAGTCCATGCACCAAGTTGATGAGCATGTGCGGGTCGAACATATCGAACAGCTCAAATCCATCTACGCGCGCGTGCTGCGGAATTATTTCACGTGAAACCAACGCTCATCGTCATGGTGAAAGAGCCGCGCCCCGGTCGGGTAAAAACCCGTCTGGGCCGCGACATCGGCATGGTCGGCGCGGCTTGGTGGTTTCGCCATCAGACCCGCCGCCTGTTGCGTCGGATCGAAGGCCCCCGTTGGCAGGTGGTGCTGGCCGTGGCCCCGGACGTGGAAGGGCTGCAAAGCCGCGTCTGGCCCGCGCATCTGCCGCGTTGGCCGCAGGGCAGGGGCAATCTGGGCGACCGTATGGCGCGGATGCTGCGCAGCGCGCCGGGTCCGGCCTGTGTGATCGGGGCGGACATTCCGGGCATCAACCGCAAGGAACTGGCGCGGGCATTCGATGCGCTTGGCAACCATGACGCGGTGTTTGGCCCGGCGCCCGATGGCGGCTATTGGCTCGTTGGGCTGAAACACCCCCGCCGCGCGCCGCCCACGCTCTTTGACGGGGTGCGCTGGTCCGGCCCGCATGCGCTGGCTGACAGCCGCGCGACCCTGCCGGGCTACCGCATCGCCGAAGTCTCTACCCTGCGCGACGTGGACGAAATTCACGATTTGCCATGACGACAGGGGGGCTGCGTGCTACCTGCTGAGGTATGAGTAAGATACCCAGCAAATCCGAGATCCTCGACTGGATCGAACAGAACCCAACGCTGACCGCCAAGCGCGACATCGCCAAAGCCTTTGGCATCAAGGGCGCGGCCCGGATCGACCTGAAGCGCGTGCTGAAAGAGCTGGAGGCCGAGGGCCATCTGGAAAAGCGCAAGCGCAGCTATCAGGACCCTGACCGCCTGCCGCCGGTCTCGGTCTTGCTGGTCACGGGGCCGGACAGCGATGGCGATCTTTTTGCCAAGCCGATGGAGTGGCATGGCGAGGGGAAAGAACCCATCGTTCTGCTGATCCCGCGCGAGAGTGACCCGGCGCTTGGCGAAGGTGACCGCATTCTGGCGCGGCTGACGCTGGTGAAAGGCGAAGATCACCACTATGAGGCCCGGCTCATTCGCCGCATCGGCTCCAACCCGCGCAAGGTGCTGGGCATTTTCCGCAAAGCGGCCGAAGGCGGGCGGATCGTCCCGATCGACAAGGGCACGGATCGGGAATGGCGCGTTGGTGCCGACCATACCCATGGCGCGAAAGACGGTGAACTGGTCGAGGCCGAGCAGGCCGGACCGAAGGCGCGCATGGGATCGCCCCGCGCCCGCATCGTCGAACGGCTGGGCGACCCGTCCGAGCCGCGCGCCGTCTCGCTCATCGCGATCCACCAGCACGGCATCCCCGACGACTTCCCCGACGATGTGATCGCACAGGCCGATGCGGCCAAACCACAAGGCCTCAAGGGTCGCGAAGACCTGCGCGACCTGCCGTTGGTCACCATCGACCCCTCCGATGCGCGGGACCATGATGACGCCTGCTATGCCCATGCCGACGACGACCCCAAGAACGAGGGTGGCCATGTCGTTTGGGTCGCCATTGCCGATGTGGCCGCCTATGTGACGCCGGGCTCGGCGTTGGACCGCGAGGCGCGCAAGCGCGGCAACTCCACCTATTTCCCCGACCGCGTGGTGCCGATGCTGCCGGACCGGCTTTCGGGTGACCTCTGCTCTCTGCACGAGGGCGTGCCGCGTGCCTGTATCGCCGTGCGCATGGTGCTGGATGCCAAGGGCAACAAGATCGGCCATACGTTCCACCGTGGCTTGATGCGCTCGCCCGCGTCGTTGCATTACGAAGAGGTGCAGGACGCCATCGACGGCAACCCGAACGACCGCACCGGCCCGCTGTTGGAGCCGGTGTTGAAGCCGCTTTACGCCGCCTATGACGCGCTGAAGACCGCCCGCGCCGAGCGGCAGCCGCTGGAGTTGGACCTGCCCGAACGCCGCATCGAATTGGGCGAGGATGGCAAGGTGAAGTCGGTGAACTTCCGCGAGCGGCTCGACGCGCATCGGCTGATCGAAGAGTTCATGGTCTTGGCCAATGTCGCCGCTGCCGAGACGCTGATCAAAAAGAAAACCCCGCTGCTGTTCCGCATCCACGAGGAACCCTCGCCAGAGAAGCTCGAATCCCTGCGTGAAACCGCACAGGCGGCGGGTTTCACGCTGGCCAAGGGGCAGGTGCTGCAAACCGCGCATCTGAACCGCCTGCTGGATCAGGCGGCGGGGACCAATGACGCGGAGCTGATCAATCTCAGCACCCTACGCTCGATGACGCAGGCCTATTATGGCCCGGCGCATATCGGGCACTTCGGCCTTGCCCTGCGCTCCTACGCGCATTTCACCTCGCCCATCCGCCGCTATGCTGACCTCATCGTGCACCGCGCGCTGATCACGGCGCATGGCTGGGGCAAGGATGGGCTGACGCCCGAAGAGATTGAGGGGCTGGAGCAGACCGGCGCGCATATCTCCGACACCGAGCGGCGCTCGATGGTGGCTGAGCGTGACACGACCGACCGCTACCTCGCGGCTTTCCTGTCGGAGCGTGTCGGCAATGAGTTCACCGGGCGGATCAGCGGCATCGCGCGTTTTGGTGCCTTTGTGAAGTTGGACGAGACGGGCGCGGACGGTCTGGTGCCGATGCGCTCGCTCGGGCGGGAGTATTTCCACCACGACGCCGAGGCGCAGACGCTGATGGGCTCGGACACCGGCATGATGATCGGCATTGGCCAGCGTGTCACCGTGCGGCTGGCCGAGGCGGTCCCCGTGACCGGGGGCATCGCGCTGGAATTGCTTGAGATCGAAGACCAAAAGGTCAAGCAAGGCGGAGGTGGGGGCCGCCGCAACCCGGCGGGTCGTAGCAAGCCGCGCGGCAAGGCCGTGAAGGCCAAGCGCAAGAAGGACAAGATCAAACGCAAAGTGACCCGCACCCGCCGCTGATGCGGCAAACCGGCGGAGCTTCGCGGATGCCCGCCCCCCTCCCTTTCCACCGGGGCGGGGCGGGCATAGGATTTGCCGTAACTCTATGAGGTGAGGCGATTATGATCCGGCACTACGCGATGATTTCAGGCATTCTGGCGACAGCTGGCATGGGGGCTCCGGCCTTCGCGTTAGGCCCGACTGAATCCCTGCGCCCCGCGCCGCGCGCGCCGCAGGCCGTGCTGGCCGCCGTGGCGCCAGTAGCGCAGGAACCCGCGGCAGAGGCCAGCGGCGACGACACCGGGCTGCGCGCTTGGGTGAAAGACTTCCGCCCCCGCGCACTGCAACAGGGCATCGACCCGGATGTCTTTGGCCGGGCACTGGATACGGTCAGCTATGACCCGGAGGTGATCCGCCGCGACCGCAACCAATCGGAATTCACCAAAACGATTTGGGATTACCTCGACACCGCCACCTCGGATCTGAGGGTGCAGAACGGGCAGAAGGCGCTCGCCCAATGGCAACGCACGCTGGAAGAGATCGAAGTGAAGTACGGTGTCGAGAAAGAGATCGTCACCGCGATCTGGGGGCTTGAGAGCGCCTATGGCAGCTTCCGGGGCGGGGATCGGGTGCTGGATTCACTGGCCACCCTTGCCTATGACGCGCGGCGGGCGGAATTTTTCGAAGGCGAGCTCCTCGACGCCCTGCGCATCCTTCAGGCGGGCGATACCGATGCCGATCAATTACGCGGCTCTTGGGCGGGCGCGATGGGGCATACGCAGTTCATGCCCTCGTCCTTCCACGCCCATGCGGTCGATTGGGATGGCGACGGGCGGCGCGACATCTGGGGCGATGACCCCAGCGATGCGCTGGCCTCTACCGCCGCCTATCTCAAGCATTTTGGCTGGACCGAAGGGCAGCCCTGGGGGGTCGAAGTGGCTCTGCCCGAGGGGTTCGACTATCTGCTGGCCGACCGCGCGGTGACCAAGACCCCGGCGGAATGGGCCGATCTTGGCGTCACCGCGCTCGATGGTGGGGCGGTGGCGGATCATGGCCCGGCGTCGATCTTGCTGCCCGCGGGCGCAGAGGGGGCCGCCTTTATGATCTTCCCCAATTTCGCGGTGATCGAGCGCTATAATACGGCGGATGCCTATGTCATCGGTGTGGGCCATCTGGCCGACCGCATCGGCGGCGCGGGCGAGATACAGCAGGACTGGCCCCGCGAAGACCGTGCGCTGAGCTTTGATGAGCGGATCGAATTGCAGACCCTGCTGACCGAAGCGGGCTTTGACACGCAAAAGATCGACGCCAAGATCGGGCCGCTGACCGTCAATGCCGTGCGCGCCTATCAAAAGGCCGAGGGGATCGCGCCTGATGGCTATGCCTCACCCCGGCTGCTGGCCCGACTGCGCGCAGAGTGAGGGGCCGCCCCCGATTGGGGGCAGCCCGATGTTTTAGGACGCGGCTTTGAGCATGTCCTTGTCTTTCAGATCGGCATAGGTCGCATCCAGTGCCTTGGTCGCCCGTTCGGCGAAGATCTTTATCTCTTCCGGGGTAATGATCAGCGGCGGAGAGATGATCATCCGGTCGCCGACATGGCGCATCACCAGATTGTTGGCAAAGCAATGTTCGCGGCAAATGTACCCGGCGGTGCCGCTATCGGCGAATTTCGCGCGGCTTTCCTTATGCGGCGTCAGGGGGAGGGAGGCCATCAGGCCCGATACGTTCACCCCGCCCACCAGCGGATGCTCTCCCAGCTTGTCCAGCGCCTCTTTCAGCGCGGGGGCGGCGATGTTTTGCACATGGGCGACGATGTTCTCTTCCTGCATGATCCGCAGGTTTTCCAAAGCCACGGCGGCGCAGACCGGGTGGCCGGAGTAGGTGTAGCCGTGGTTGAACTCGCAGGCGTTGATGACCTCGGCCACCTCGTCGCAAACGATCGACCCGCCGATGGGCGCGTAGCCCGAGCTCAGCCCCTTGGCGATGGTCATGATATGCGGCTTGATGCCCATGGTTTGCGAGCCAAACCAATTGCCCGTCCGACCAAAGCCGCAGATCACCTCGTCAGCGATCAGCAGAATATCGTGTTTGTCGCAGATGCGCTGAATTTCGGGCCAATAGGTGCTGGGCGGCACGACGACCCCGCCCGCGCCCTGAACGGGTTCGGCGATGAAGGCCGCGACCTTGTCCGCGCCCAGCTCGACAATCTTCGCTTCCAGCTCCTGTGCGCGTTTCAGACCGAAGTCTTCGGGCGACATATCCCCGCCTTCGGCATACCAATCGGGCTGGCCGATGTGGTGGATGCCGGGGATCGGCAGCCCGCCTTGCTCATGCATATAGGTCATGCCGCCGAGACTGGCCGAGCCGACCGAAGAGCCGTGATAGGCGTTCTTGCGGCTGATGATATGGCTTTTCTCAGGCTTGCCCTTTTGCGCCCAATAGGTGCGGACCATGCGCAGATTGGTGTCATTCGCCTCTGACCCCGACCCGGCGAAGAAGACGTGGTTCAGATCACCGGGGGCCAGATCGGCCAGTTCCTTAGCCAGCGCGATGGCGGGCACATGGGTGGTTTGGAAGAAGGTGTTGTAATAGGGCAGTTCGTTCATCTGTCGCGCGGCGACATTGCCCATCTCTTCGCGGCCATAGCCGAGGTTCACGCACCACAACCCGGCCATCGCATCGAGAATCTCATTCCCCTCGCTATCGGTCAGATAGATGCCCTTGGCCCGCGTGATGATGCGCGCACCCTTGTCGCTCAACTCATCATTTGTGGTGAAAGGGTGCATGTGATGCGCCGCATCCAGCGCCTGAAGGTCCGCGGTGGGGAAGTGATTCGTGATGGGCGGCATGGGTGTGCACCTTCTATTTGCATGAAAAATGAGCTTCGCCGCAGAATATGATCAAATTATAGCATGTCAATCGAATCAACGCGGAACGGGCAGACCATCAAGGGCTGCGCGAATTTGGGTCATTCCTTGGGCAACATCGCCCGCCATGACCTCACCCGCCAGCGCGGCATTGCCCTCGGCAAAGGCCGCCAAAAGTTCGGCATGTTTATCGGGCAGATTGCTGGTGCCATAGCGCCCGCAAACCACCCGAAGCGAGGGGCCGAAACGCAGCCAAAGACGGTCCACCGTCGCGGCCATGATCGCCGCTTCGGCAAGGTCGTAAATCATCCGGTGAAAGCTGTAGTTCTGCATCAAATAGCCGCCGACATCGCCCCGGTCGATGGCATGGTTCAACGCGTTGTCACAGGCTTTCAATGCGTTCAAACGCTCATCCGTCATGCGGTTTGCGGCGCGTTTGGTCAGTTCCGGCTCTAGCGTTTCCCGCATGAATCCGAGCTCTTCCAGCCCTGCATGGGTCAGTTCCGGCACGGTGACCCGGCGGTTGCCCAAATGGGTCAGCGCCCCTTCCGAGATCAGGCGGCGGATGGCTTCGCGCACCGGCGTCATGCCCGCATCCAAAGCGGCGGTCAGACCTTGGATCGTGACCCCCTGTCCGGGGGCCAGATCGCCGAAGAGAATCATCTTGCGCAGGCGTTCGTAAACATGCTGATGGATCGGGGTCTTGGCCGCCGCATCGGCGGCGGGAAGCAATCTCGGATCGGTTTTTTCTGAACCCATGGGAGCGGTCTTTCCGTCTTGTTTCGCCGTGTCTTGCAGCATTTCATTCTGCATGAAAGCATAAACCATCTTGCCCGAAGAGGCAAAACTTGATCAAATTGACGAAAGGTGGGGATCAACCCGACCTGTCTAACGGGAGTATGAAATGAAACATGTGCTACTAAGCAGCGTCGCCGGTGCCACCTTGATGGCAGGTGCCGCCACTGCCGAAACAGTCCGGGTCTACAACTGGTCCGACTATATCGACGAATCCCTGCTGGATAAATTCGAAGAAGAGACCGGCATCGAATTGGTCTACGATGTGTTCGACAGCAACGAGGTGCTGGAGACCAAAATGCTCGCCGGTGGGTCCGGCTATGACGTGGTCGTCCCCTCGGGCACCTTCCTGCAGCGCCAGATCACGGCAGGTGCATTCCAGCCGCTGGACACGTCCAAACTGCCCAATCTCGAAAACATGTGGGACGTGGTATCCTCGCGAACCGAACAATATGATCCCGATAACGCCCATTCGATCAATTATATGTGGGGCACCACCGGCATCGGTGTGAATGTCGGCAAGGTGAAAGAGATCCTGGGCGAAGATGCCCCGATCGACTCCTGGGACTTGGTTTTCGACCCGGCCAATATGGAAAAACTGGCCGACTGCGGCGTGCATTTCCTTGATGCCCCGGCAGAGATGATCCCCGCCGCGCTGAACTACATCGGCGAAGACCCCAACAGCCATGACCCCGATGTGATCGCCAAGGCCGAAGAGGTCTTCATGCCGGTCCGCCCCTACATCCAGAAGTTCCACTCTTCGGAATATATCAACGCTTTGGCCAACGGTGACGTCTGCGTCGCGGTGGGCTGGTCGGGCGATATCTTGCAGGCCCGTGACCGCGCGGATGAAGCCGACAACGGTGTCGAAATCGCCTATAACGCCCCCTCCGAAGGCGCGCAGATGTGGTTTGACCAGATGGCCATTCCGGTCGACGCGCCGAACCCTGAGGGCGCGCATAAGTTCCTGAACTTCATCATGGATGCCGAGAATATGGCCGCCGCGTCGAACTATGTGTACTACGCCAACGGCAACAAAGCCTCGCAAGAGCATCTGGTCGAGGATGTGATCGGCGACCCGGCGATCTACCCCTCTGAGGCGGCGCTGAACAACCTGTTCACCACCACACCTTACCCGCCGAAAGTGCAGCGCGTGGTGACCCGGCTCTGGACCAAGATCAAGTCCGGTACCTGATCTGAGACAGGGGGTGCGGCCAGTCTGGTCGCGCCCCTTTTTCTTGCCCCGCGACCCGATCAAAGCCCGAGCAAAGCCCGATCAAAGGATGTCTCAACCGTGAGCCCAACCGTCTTCGCCCCCTGGAACGACCCCGACGAAAAGCCGCTCATTCGCTTTAAGAATGTGACCAAGAAATTCGGCGAATTCGTCGCCATCGACGATCTGTCTTTGGATATTTACGCGCAGGAATTCTTTGCCCTTCTTGGGCCTTCGGGCTGTGGCAAAACGACGATGATGCGGATGCTGGCCGGGTTCGAAAGCCCCACCACCGGGCGCATCGAATTAGCGGGGCAGGACATCGCCCCGGTGCCCCCGAACAAACGCGCGGTGAACATGATGTTCCAATCCTACGCGCTGTTTCCGCATCTCAGCATCTGGGACAACATCGCCTTCGGCCTGCGCCGCGACAAGATGGAGAAGGACGCCATCGCCGCCCGCGTGGCCGAGATGCTGAAGCTCACCCGGCTAGAGAAATTCGCCCGCCGCAAACCGCATCAGATCTCCGGCGGCCAACGGCAGCGTGTGGCGCTGGCGCGCTCGCTAGCCAAAGCGCCGAAGCTTCTGCTGCTTGATGAACCCTTGGGCGCGCTGGACAAGAAGCTGCGGCAAGACACCCAGTTCGAGCTGATGGACATCCAAGAATCCACCGGCACCACCTTTGTCATCGTGACCCACGACCAAGAAGAGGCGATGACCGTCGCCTCTCGCGTGGCGGTGATGGACGAGGGGCGCGTGATTCAGGTGGCCACCCCGGCCGAGATCTATGAAGCGCCGAATTCCGTCTATGTCGCCGACTTCATCGGTGACGTGAACATCATCGAAGCCAGCACCAAGGCCATTGGCCAAGATCAATACCATCTGAACTGGATCGAGGGGCAGCCGCCGCTGATCGCCACCTCTGCCGCGCCGTTCAGCGAAGGGCAGCAGGCCCATCTGGCGATCCGGCCCGAGAAAATCCGCATTTCGACCGAGCGGCCCGAGGATGCGCCAAATGCGCTTCAGGGCAAAGTGCTCGACATCGCGTATCTGGGGAACCTTTCCACCTATCACGTCGAACTGCCCGGCGGGCAGGTGATCAAGGCGCAGACGGCCAACACCCGGCGCATCGCGCGCCGTGACATCACATGGGAAGACCCGGTCTGGATTTCATGGAGCGCCACCGCAGGCGTTTTGTTGGCGCAATGAACATGCGTCGTTTCGCCCTGATCGCGGTCCCGTACCTCTGGCTGTTGGCGCTGTTTCTGGTGCCTTTCCTGATCGTTTTCAAAATCTCCCTCTCCGATACGGCGCTGGCGATCCCGCCCTATACGCCGACGATCAAAGACGGCATCAGCGTCCTGATCGCCCAGTTGGATTTCGAGAATTTTACCTTCCTCGCCTCCGACGATCTTTATTGGAAAGCCTACCTTAGCTCCCTGCGCATCGCCGTTGTATCGACCGCGCTGACGCTCTTGGTCGGCTATCCCATCGCCTACGGCATGGCCCGCGCCCCCGAAGAGTGGCGCGCCACTTTGATGATGTTGGTGATCCTGCCGTTCTGGACCTCCTTCCTGATCCGCGTCTATGCGTGGATGGGCATTCTCAGCAACGAAGGGCTGCTGAACCAACTTTTGATGGGGTTGGGTCTAACGGCAGAGCCTTTACAGATCCTTAATACCAATACGGCAGTCTACATCGGCATCGTCTATACCTACCTGCCGTTCATGATCCTGCCCATCTATGCCGCGCTCGACCGGCTCGACGAGTCGCTCAACGAGGCGGCTGAGGATTTGGGCTGCTCGCGTTTGCAAGCCTTCTGGCTGGTGACGATCCCGCTGTCGCGCAACGGCATTGTGGCGGGCAGCTTCCTTGTCTTCATCCCGGCTTTGGGTGAATTCGTGATCCCCTCGCTTTTGGGCGGGTCGGGCACGCTGATGATCGGCAAGGTGCTGTGGGAGGAGTTCTTCAACAACCGCGACTGGCCGGTTGCGAGTGCGGTGGCGGTGATCCTGCTGCTGATCCTGATCATTCCGATCATCCTCTTCCAACGCAACCAGCAGAAACAGGCGGAGGCCGAACAATGAAGCGGATGACATGGTTCAACGTGACCTCGCTGACGCTGGGGTTCGCCTTTCTCTACCTGCCGATGATCATTCTGGTGATCTACAGTTTCAACGCCTCGAAACTGGTGACGGTCTGGGCCGGATTCTCGACCCGCTGGTATGGCGAGCTGTTGCAGAACGAAGCCTTCCTGAACGCCGCTTGGGTCACGCTGAAGGTCGCCGTGATCTCATCCTCCATCGCCACGCTGCTGGGCACGATGGCGGCCTATGTGCTGGTGCGCGGCGGGCGGTTCATGGGGCGGACATTGTTCTCCGGCATGATCTACGCGCCGCTGGTGATGCCCGAGGTGATCACCGGCCTGTCGCTCCTCTTGCTTTTCATCGGCATCGGTCTCGACCGGGGCGTGCTGACCATCGTGCTGGCGCATACGACTTTTTCGATGTGCTATGTCTCGGTCGTGGTCTCCTCGCGGCTCGTGTCCTTTGACCGTTCGCTGGAAGAGGCCGCGCTCGACCTCGGGTCCTCGCCATGGGAGGCCTTCCGCCTCGTGACACTGCCCATTATCGCGCCTGCGGTGATCTCGGGCTGGCTTCTGGCCTTCACGCTCAGCCTTGATGATCTGGTCATCGCCTCCTTCACCGCCGGGCCATCGGCCACAACGCTGCCGATCAAGATCTTCAGCGCCGTGCGTTTGGGCGTCTCGCCCGAGATCAACGCGCTCTCGACGATCATGATCGCCATCGTGACCGTGGGTGTCATCACCGCATCGCTGGTCAGCAAACGCTCAAGCCTGCGCGCGCAGGAGGAGGCCCGCGCGGCGGAGCGGCCCGCCGGATGAAGCGTATCTACGCGGATTTCGCCTATTCCGAAGCGCCGCGTGCGGGCTGCTGGTGGGATCAGACCCATGGCGCGCCGGAGCGTCCGGCGCTGCAAGGCGACGCGCAGGCCGATGTGGTGATCATCGGCGGCGGTTTCACTGGCCTCAATGCCGCGCTGCATCTGGCGCGGGCCGGGGTCGGGGCCACGGTGCTGGAGGCCGAGCGGGTGGGCTTTGGCGCTTCGGGCCGCAACGGGGGCTTTTGCTGCTTGGGCGGCGGGATGCTGGACGACGCGACGCTTGACCGGAAATTCGGGCCGGCAGAGCGGCTTGGCTGGCGGCAGGCCGAGGTGGCGGCGATCCGACAGGTGGAGGATTTCATCGCCGCCCGCGGCATCAATGTTGATCGGCATTCTCGAGGGGAAACCCAGCTGGCCCACCGCCCGCGCGATTTCGAAGAGATGCGCGGCAGGCTGGAGTACTACGCGGAGAATTACGGCGTCACGGCCCGGTTGACCGAAAAGGCCGATCTGGCCGCCGAGGGGCTGAACGCAGGCTTCGAGGGCGCGATCACGGTGCCGATTGGCTTTGGCCTCAACCCCCGCAAATATGTGACCGACCTCGCACAGGCCGCGGAAGAGGCGGGGGCCGCGATCTATCACAACAGCCCGGCCACCGGGGTGACGGGGCGCGAGGGCGCGTTCGAGGTCACGACGCCGCAGGGCTGCATTCGGGCCGAGCGGGTGATCATTGCCACCAACGGCTATTCCTCCGAAGACCTGCCGCCATGGCTGGCCGCGCGCTACATGCCGACGCAATCCAGCGTGATCGTGACCCGCCCGATGACCGAGGCAGAGCTTTCCGCCCAAGGTTGGACCAGCCAACAGGCCTGCTATGACAGCCGCCATCTGCTGCATTACTTCCGGCTGATGCCTGACAATCGTATGTTGTTCGGCGTGCGCGGCGGGCTGATGTCCAACCCCAATTCCGAGCGGCGGGCGCTGGCCCGGGCCCGCGCGGATTTCGAGGCGATGTTCCCCGCGTGGCGTCATGTCGAAACGCCGCATGGCTGGTCCGGCATGGTCTGTATCGCGCGCAATCGCATGCCCTTCGTGGGGCAGGTGCCGGATCAGCCGGGGATCTTCGCAGGGCTGTGCTACCACGGCAATGGCGTGGCGATGGCCAGCTATTCCGGCGCCATTTTGGCCGATCTGGTTCGCGGCATCACGCCCGAGCGGCCCTATCCCGCCCCCATGCGCGCCCCGCTTGCACGGTTCGAATTGGGCCGTTTTCGCCGGGCGGTCATGCCCTTTGCCTATGCAGGCTTCGCGCTGTCGGATCGCTGAAGGGGGCGGTCAGCCCTCTTCCCGCGCCGCGCGTTCCTTGGCCAGCGTGATCTGGCGCTGGCGTTCGCGGAACCGTTCCTTATCTTCTTCCGAGGTCTCATCCACACATTGATGACAGGACACCCCGGCCTCATAGGCGGGGTGCTGCGTATCCTCGGGCAGGATCGGGCGGCGGCATCCGTGGCAAAGCATATGCGGCCCCTCGCGCAGCCCATGGCCGACGCTGACGCGGTTGTCGAAGACGAAACAGTCGCCTTCCCATGTGCTTTCCTGTTCGGGCACCTCTTCGAGGTATTTCAGGATGCCGCCTTTGAGGTGGAAGACATCCTCGACCCCCTGACCGATCAGATAGTTGGTCGATTTTTCGCAACGGATGCCGCCGGTGCAGAACATCGCGATTTTCTTGTTGTGGAAGCGGTCTTTGTTCGCCTCCCACCACGCGGGGAATTCACCGAAGCTCTCGGTCTCGGGGTCGACCGCGCCTTCGAAGGAGCCAATCGCCACTTCGTAGCTGTTGCGCGTGTCGATCACCGCCACATCGGGGGAGCGGATCAACTCGTTCCAGTCCTTCGGGTCGACGTAGTGGCCCACCTTGGCGCGGGGATCTACATCGGGCTGGCCCATCGTCACGATCTCGCGCTTGATGCGCACCTTCATCTTGCCGAAGGGCGGCTTGTCGCTGGTGGCCTCTTTCCACTCCAGATCCGCGCAGCCGGGCAGGGCGCGCAGATGGGCGATCACCGCGTCGATCCCGGCGCGCGGCCCGGCGATGGTGCCGTTTACCCCTTCGGGGGCCAACAGCAGCGTGCCCATGACTGATTGCGCCTCGCAAAGCGCCAAAAGCGCGGGTTTAAGCGCGGCGGGATCGTCGAAGCGGGTGAAGTGATATAAGGCGGCGATGGTATACATGAGCGTCAAATAAGCGCTTCGGCGGCAAAGCTCAATCCGGCGCGTGCCATTGACCTACCCCATCCGCAGCCCTACCCCTTTTGGTAAGGAGAATGCCCATGACCCATGCCCTGATCGTGATCGACGTTCAAAATGATTTCTGCCCCGGCGGCGCGCTGGAAGTGCCGCAGGGCGATGAGATTCTGCGCGGCATCAACGCGCTGATGCCCGAGTTTGACGCCGTGGTCCTGACGCAGGACTGGCATCCGGCGGCGCATTCGTCTTTTGCCTCATCGCATAAGGACAACGGGCCTTACGAGGTCATCACCATGCCCTACGGCCCGCAGGTGCTTTGGCCAGATCACTGCATCCAAGGCAGCATTGGCGCGCAGTTCCACCCCGAGTTGCAAACCGACCGCGCCGATCTGATCATCCGCAAGGGCTATAACCCCGACATCGACAGCTATTCGGCGTTTTTCGAGAATGACCACCGTACGCCCACGGGGCTCGAAGGCTACCTGCGCACGCGGGGGATCGAACGGCTGACGATGGTGGGGCTGGCGCTGGATTTCTGCGTGAACTTCTCGGCGGTGGACGCGGCGAAGCTGGGGTTCAAGGTCGATGTGCGCGAAGACCTGTGCCGCGCGATCGATCTGGACGGATCGCTTGCCAAGTCCCGCGACGGCATGCGCGCGGCGGGGGTGACGCTGGCCTGATCCGCCGCTTTCCCCTTGCCCATCTGTCCGCCCCCTTGGCATGAAGGGGCACGCAATAAGGAACCTCCCATGGTCGACATCGCCACCCGCGTCTATAATCATAAGTGGAAGATCGACCCCATCGTGCGGTCGCTGATCGACACGGATTTCTACAAGCTCTTGATGTGCCAGTCGGTGTTTCGCAACAAGCCGGACACGCAGGTCACCTTTAGCCTGATCAACCGCTCCACCCATATCCCGCTGGCCAAGCTGATCGACGAGGGGGAGTTGCGCGAGCAACTCGATCACATCCGCTCGCTCAGCCTCAGCCGGGGGGAGAGCACATGGCTGCGCGGCAATACCTTCTACGGCAAACGCCAGATGTTCCGCCCCGATTTCATGGAGTGGTTCGAGGGCATGCGCCTGCCGCCCTATCATCTGGAGCGGAAGGGCGATCAGTATGAGCTGACCTTCGAGGGCAAGTGGCATGAGGTCATGCTTTGGGAAATTCCCGCGCTGGCGGTGCTGATGGAGCTGCGCAGCCGCGCCGCGCTCGACCCGATGGGCAAGTTCGAGCTTCAGGTGCTTTACGCCCGTGCCATGACCCGCGTCTGGGAAAAGATCGAAGCGCTGCGCGAGGTCGACAACCTTTCAATCGCGGATTTTGGCACCCGGCGGCGGCATTCCTACCTTTGGCAGGATTGGTGCGTGCAGGCGATGCATGAGGGGCTGGGCGATGCCTTTACCGGCACCTCCAACTGTCGCATCGCCATGATGCGCGAGCTTGAGGCGATTGGCACCAATGCCCATGAATTGCCCATGGTCTATGCCGCTTTGGCCGAGGATGACGCCGCCCTTGCCCGCGCGCCCTATGACGTGCTGTCGGATTGGCATGATGAGCATGAGGGCAATCTGCGGATCATCCTGCCCGATACCTACGGCACTAAGGGCTTTCTCGATCACGCGCCGGATTGGCTGGCGGGCTGGACCGGCATCCGCGTCGACAGCGGCGATCCGGCCACGGCGGCGCAGACGGCCATTGACTGGTGGCGCGCCCGCGGCGAGGACCCGACGACCAAGCGGGTGATCTTCAGCGATGGGCTGGATGTGGACAAGATCAAGGAGTTGCACGCGCAGTTTGCGGGCAAGGCCAAGGTCTCTTTCGGTTGGGGGACGTTGCTGACCAATGACTTCCGCGGGCTGGTGCCGAATGATGCGCTGGCGCCCTTTAGTTTGGTCTGCAAAGCGGTCAGCGCCAATGGGCGGCCCACGGTCAAACTCTCGGACAACCCGAACAAGGCGATGGGGCCGGCGGATGAAATCGCGCGTTACAAGCGTGTTTTCGGGGTCGGAGAGCAGGCCGCGCAGCAGGTGATCGTTTGACGGTCAGCCTTCGCCAAGGGCGGCCACGGGGAACTCCGCCGTGGCAATCAACCCTTCGGGCTGCCAATCGTAGTGCAGGGTGCCACCGACTGCGCGGGTCAAGGACTGGATGATCCGCGAGCCGCTGTTGCGCGGAGATTTGATGACCTCTGGCCCACCTGTTTCGCGCCAGACAAACCGCATGCGCGCAGGCTCCTGAAGGATGGTGATATCCAGCGATACCCGCCCGGTATCGGAACTGAGCGAGCCGTGTTTCACCGCATTCGTCGCCAGCTCGTGCAAGGCCAGCGTCAGGGGGGAAACGAGGCGGTGCGAGATCAGCGGATTCGCCCCGGTGAGGTTGATCTGATCCTCGGTGGCCGAGGTGTAGGCCCGCATGATCGGCCCCATCAGCGTCTCGAAATCCACCTCATGCTGGTCACTGCGGCCAATCGTGTCGAAATGCGCCGCGCCCAAGGCGGCCAGCCGCTCGATCACCTTGTCGGCAAAGGCCGCGGGGCTCGGCTCCTCACGGGCGGTCAGGCGGACCATGGCGGTCATGACGTTGACGATATTGCGCAGCCGGTGCAGCAATTCGTCATCGGCCAATTGCCGGTGCTCCCGCTCCGCCCGGCGGCGTTCGGAAACGTCGAGTTGCGAGCCGAAGAAGTAGATCAGATTGCCATCTTCGTCATTGATCGGCCCCAGTTGCAGGGCGTTCAGGAAGCGGCTGCCATCCTTGCGGTAGTTCACGATCTCCACCGTATCGACCCGGCGCGCCAGTAGGGTTTCGCGCACCGCATCGACGCTTTCGCGCGTGGTTTCCGGACCTTGCAGGAAGCGGCAGTTCTGGCCCACGATCTCATCCAAACCATAGCCGGTGAGATCGGTGAAAGCGTCATTCACATAGACGATGGGATTGTCCGGCAGGGTCGGGTCGGTGATGCACAGCGGCAGGCGGGCATAGCGCACGACCTTGCCTAGAACGTCTTCGGTCAGGGTCTGCCGAGCGGCGGAGACCGTGTTGTCGTTCATGAATTCCCGCCCTTTGATCAAAACTGGCCGTCAATGTGCCCTGCACGTGGCTTTTGGGTCAACCCGCATACTGGGGGTTGGGCCATATTTATCTACTAAATGCTGTATGCGCCATAAGGTTCCGCGAGGTTCGATAAATGCGGCTTGTCAGGAAGGGCCTAAAATGCGTAATTGAGGGCGCTTGGTGTCCCGAAAAGCGCCTTTGAGTGTGGGACCGAAAAGGGAATTCAGTAAGGGGTCGCCCGACCCTGAAGCCGAAGCCGCCCCCGCGACTGTAAGCGGTAAGCCAATGCCCCTCGTGCCACTTGTCCTTTCGGACGGGGAAGGCGGGCAAAGGCCACGACCCGCGAGCCAGGAGACCTGCCAGGCGAGTGAAACGCTAGATGCCGTCGGGTGTGACGGTAAGGAGATTGAAGATGACGACGATGATTAAGACCGCCGGTGCCACGCGCAGCAAACTCGTACCGGCGCTGTTTGCCGCCGTATTGGGTGTGGCTCTGATGGCGCTGACCGGCCATGTGCAGGCCGCAGCACTGCATGATGCCGCCCATGACGTGCGCCACGCGACAGGCTTTCCCTGCCACTAAGCGCCGCGTTCGGTATCACAGGGGTCCGGGCTGCCATGCCGCAGTCCGGCTGTCTGTGATTCTGCCATTTATCAATGCCTGCCTTTCGCTGTTTTGCCCGCGCCCGCCGTTCGCTGCGTCGGGAGGGCTTTGGCACATCTTGAGGCTGGGTATGTCCTCGGCCCGCGTTTCGCGCGGCGCTGAGTATCATTTCGCATCTAAGGATCATTGCGATGTTTTCACGTTTTCTGACTTCCGCCCTCTTTGCCGGGGCCTCTGCCGGCCTGTTGACCGGTTTGCTGCAACTCTATTTCGTGCAGCCCGTGCTGCTCCATGCCGAGCTTTATGAGACCGGCGCGCTGGTGCATTTCGGGGCCGACTCCGTCAGCGCGCATCCCGATTTGCCCGGTTTCGATGCCGTCCGCGATGGGCTGAGCCTGATCTTCACCATGCTGACCTATACCGCCTATGCGCTGATCCTTCTGGCCGCGATGAGCCTTGGCGAAGAGCGCGGCGCGGTGATCGATGGCCGCTGGGGCATCCTTTGGGGTGTCGCCGGTTTCGTGGCCTTCCACCTCGCGCCGGGGTTCAGCCTTGCGCCCGAAGTGCCCGGCGTCGCCGCCGCAGATATCACCGCGCGGCAAATCTGGTGGTTTGCCACCGCAGCGGCAGCGCTGGTGGCGATGTGGCTGCTCGCCTTCGGCAAAGGTTGGGGCGCATGGATCGGCGCGGCGGTACTGCTGATGGCCCCCCATGTCATCGGCGCACCCGAACCTGACAGCTTCAGCGGCCCGGTGCCGACCGAGATCGGCGCGCTTTTCGCCGCCCGTGCGCTTGGCATCGGCTTGGCCGCCTGGGTGTTGCTGGGCAGTTTCGCCGGGTTCTTTTGGCAACGTGAAGGCGCGCAGAGCGCCTGAGGGAGGTCGAAATGGACAGATCACTGGCGCTATTCGCCATTGGATTGGTCTTTGGCGGTGGCATTGGTTTTGCCATCGCCGCAAGCAACGGGGTGACCTTCGACGGCCATGATCACGGCGACCCTGCCGCCCATGGCGGCGGCGGGCATGTGGCCATGGATCACGGCGGTCCGGATCACGCGCGGATGCACGGCCAGCCCATCGCGCTGGCCCCTGAGGAGGCCCCCAGCCTTGCCATCCGCGTGACCCCCGACCCGATGGCGGGCCATAACCTTTTTGTTGAGACCGAAGGCTTCGCCTTTGCCCCGCAGAATGCCAGCGGGGACAACCAACCAGGCGAGGGCCATGCCCATGTCTATGTCAACGGTGCCAAGATCGGGCGGCTTTATGGCCCGTGGCTGCATCTGGCCGATCTGCCCAAGGGCGAGGTCACGGTGGAGGTCACGCTCAACGCCAATGACCACCGCCCCTTGGCGGTGAACGGTGCGCCGATTACGGCCCGTGAGGTGCTGACGGTTGAATAATCGCGCCGCCTCCCCTTTTCATAGCGCGCCGGAGCGCATACCCGGCACGCATAACCCGATGGGACCAGATCAATGAGCGCAACCCTACATGTCTGCATAACCTGCCGCGCCGGTGAGGTGCTGGAGGAAGACGCCCCGCGCCCCGGCGCGCAGCTTCATGCCGCCCTCGACGCCGCAGGCGCGCCCGAGGGCGTGACCATCGTGCCGGTGCAATGTCTTTCCGCCTGTTCGCAGGGGGCCGCCGTGGCGCTGTCTGCGCCGGGCAAATGGTCCTATGTCTATGGCCGCTTGACCAAGGAAGACGCCGCCGACATCCTTGCCGGAGCCGCCGCCTATGCCGCCACCCAAGATGGGCTGGTGCCATGGCGCGAACGCCCGGTCATCTTTCGCAAGCAAAGCCTTGCGCGTATCCCCCCTTTGACCCTGCCGCAGGAGCCTACCGCATGAGCGATCTCGCTAAAATCCCCGTTACCGTCATCACCGGCTTTCTCGGCGCGGGCAAGACCACGTTGATCCGCCACCTGATGACCAATGCCGGCGGGCGTCGCCTTGCGGTTCTGGTCAATGAATTCGGCACCGTGGGGGTGGATGGTGACATCCTGAAATCCTGCGCCATCGACGACTGCCCGGCGGAGAATATCGTCGAGCTGGCCAATGGCTGCATCTGTTGCACCGTGGCCGATGATTTCATCCCCACCATCGAAGCGTTGATGGCCCTGCCCACGCGCCCCGATCACATCCTGATCGAAACCTCTGGGCTGGCCCTGCCAAAACCGCTGCTCAAGGCCTTCGACTGGCCCGCGATCCGGTCCAAGATCACCGTCGACGGCGTCATCGCGCTGGCCGATGCCGAGGCCGTGGCGGCTGGCACTTTCGCCGCTGATGTCGCCGCCGTGGACGCGCAGCGTCTGGCCGATGACAGCCTCGACCACGAAACGCCGCTCTCCGAAGTGTTCGAAGATCAGATTTCCTGCGCCGATATCGTGCTGATGTCCAAAGCCGATCTGGCCGGTCCCGATGGCCTCGCCAAAGCCCGCGCGGTGATCGAAGAGGAAAGCCCGCGTGAGATTCCGATCCTTGAGATGACCGAAGGCGTGATCGACCCCAAGGTCGTGCTGGGACTCAACGCCGCCGCCGAAGACGACCTCGCCGCGCGCCCTTCGCATCATGACGGCCACGACGATCACGAGCATGACGATTTCGAAACCGTGGTGATCCCGATGCCGGAAGTGTCGGATGTCGATGCGTTGGTGGCCTCGATCGAGCGGCTCGCGCGTGAGCAGAACATCCTGCGCGTGAAGGGCTATGTCGCGGTCGAGGGCAAGCCGATGCGCCTGTTGGTGCAGGCCGTGGGCGCGCGGGTGCGCCAGCAGTTCGACCGTCCTTGGGGCAGCGACACGCGCGCCGGGCATCTGGTGGTGATCGCCGAGCATGACGACATCGACCTTGCCAAAATCCGCGAGACTTTGGGAGCCTGACCGCCCATGCATGTCGTCTTTCGCGAAAGCCACGGGTTGGAGGATACCGACACCCCCTATGATCCGGGGCAAACCCCCGCCGATCTGGTGGTGCTGTCGTTTTCCGACAGTGACCTCGGCGCTTTCGCGGCAGGCTGGCATCGCGGCGGCGGCAAGGAGGGCAAGCTGCCCTCGCTGCGGCTGTGCAACCTCGTGGCGCTGCGGCACCCGGCCTCGGTCGACAACTACATCGAACAGACGCTGACCGGGGCCAAGGGCATTCTGATCCGCCTCATCGGGGGGGAGAATTACTGGCCATACGGCATCATGCAGGTCCAAGACTTCGCCCGCCGCCATGATATCGCGCTGGCCGTCTTGCCCGCCGATGGGCGCGAGGATCCGGGGCTCGACGCGCATTCGACTTTGCCGGTTTCCACGCTGCGCCGTCTTGCGCATCTTTGTGACGCGGGCGGGCCCGTGGCGGCGCAGGCCGCGCTGGCGCAGATGGCGCTGGCGGCGGGCTTTTACGCCGGGCCGGTCATGGGCACGAAAACGGTGCCCGATTGCGGCTATTACGACCCCGATCAAGGGGTGCTCCCCCTCGCCGACGCGGCGGGGGAGACTGTCGCGGTTACCTTTTACCGCAGCTATCTTCTGGCCGCCGATACCGCGCCTGTCGATGCGCTGATCCGGGCGTTGCGGGCGGCGGGGCTGAACGCCATCGGGCTTTTCGTACCCTCGCTCAAATCCGATCCTGCGCGGGGCTTTCTGGACGATGCCTTGGCGGCGATGAAACCCGTGGCCATCGTCAACGCCACCGCCTTTTCGGGGCGCGGGGATGATGGCACCTCCCCGCTCGACGCGCCGGGCTGCCCGGTGTTTCAGGTGGCCCTCTCCACCGCCCGGCGGCGCGACTGGGACGAAAGCGAGCGCGGCCTTTCCCCCGCCGATCTGGCGATGCATGTGGTCCTGCCCGAGGTCGATGGCCGCATCTTCGGTGGCGTCGTCAGCTTCAAGAGCCCCGGAAAGCGCGACCCCGATCTGCAATATTCCCGCTTTGCCCACCGCGCCGAAGAGGCGCGGATCGAGGCTGTCGTCGCCCGCGTGCTGGGCTGGCATCGGCTGGCGCAGACCCCGGCGGCCACGCGCAAGCTGGCACTGGTGCTCTCGACCTATCCGGGGCGGGACGATCAACTGGCCCATGCGGTTGGCCTTGATGCGTTGGCCAGCGTCGAAGACATGTTGATGCGGCTGGCGGGTGAGGGCTATGGCGTCACGCCGCAGATCGGTTTTGGCCGGAGCCTGACCGAGCAGCGCATCTCATGGCCGTTGGCTGACTACCGTGCCGCTCTGGCCAGCCTGCCGCAGGCGCTGCGCGATGACCTCGCGCAGGCATGGGGGCAGGCTGAGGATGATCCGCTGGTGCAGGACGGCGCCTTTCACTTCGCGGCCCAAACCTGCGGCAACGCGCTGGTCGCCCTGCAACCCGAGCGGGGCGATCTGCAAGACCGCGAAGACAGCTATCACGACCTCGCCCGCACGCCGCGGCATTCCTATGTGGCCTTCTACCTCTGGCTGCGGGCGCAGGGGCATCACGCGCTGGTGCATATCGGCGCGCATGGTACGCTGGAATGGCTGCCGGGCAAGGCGGTGGCCCTCTCGGGCGATTGCTGGCCCGAGGCGCTGACCGGCGATCTGCCGGTGATCTACCCCTTTATCGTCAACGATCCCGGCGAAGCGGCACAGGCCAAGCGGCGCATCGGGGCGGTGACGCTTGGCCATCTGCCGCCCCCGCTGAAAGACAGTGAAACGCCCGATGGGCTGTTGCGGCTGGAACGGTTGTTGGACGAATATTCCACCGCCGACGGGCTCGACCCCGCGCGCCGCGACCGGCTGGTCGACACGATCCGGGCCGAGGCGCAGGCGGCGGGGGTGGAAGATGACCTCGGCCTCGACGCCGCCAGTTCCTCGGCCGAGGCGCTAACCCGGATCGACGCCTTCGTTTGCGACATCAAGGAAAGCCAATACGGCGATGGTCTGCACATCTTCGGCGCGGGGGAGGGCGAATGGGACGGGCTGCTGACCGCACTGGCGGGGCGGCGCGTCACCTCCGGGCCTTCCGGCTCGCCCTATCGCGGGCGGTCCGACGTGCTGCCGACGGGGCGCAACCTCTATGCCGTCGATCCGCGCGGGGTGCCCAGCCGGGCCGCCCATGCGCAGGGGGTGAAATTGGCCGAGGAATTGCTCAGGCGGCATCTGCAAGACAATGGCGACTGGCCGCGCGGGCTGGTGATCGACCTTTGGGGCTCGGCCACCATGCGCACGGCGGGCGAAGAGGTCGCCATGGCGATGCATCTCGCCGGGATCGCGCCGAAATGGGATGAGGGCAGTGAGCGGGTTTCGGGCTTTGAGGTGATCCCGCTGACCCTGCTGGACCGTCCGCGCATCGACGTGACCTTGCGCATCTCGGGCCTGTTCCGCGATGTCTTTCCCGGTCTCGCGCAGCTTTTCGAAGCCGGGGCGGCGGCTTTGGCCGAACGCGAAGAAGCGCCGGATATGAACCCGTACCTCACCCGAACCCCCCGTGTCTTTGGCCCCAAGCCGGGCCTTTACGGCGTGAATATGGAAGCGGCCTTGCAAGACTACTCCGACGCGGGTCGCGCCGCGGCGGGAGAGGCGTGGCTCGCGGGGTCGGAATGGGCGATCAACGCCCAAGGCGAGGCGCATCAGGACCGCGCCGCGCTGGAGGCGCAGTTGCAGCGCGCCGATGGCTTTGCTCATGTGCAGGACTTGGCCGAAAGCGATATCCTGCTGGCCTCGGACTATGCCAGCCACGAAGGCGGCTTTGCCGCCGCGATGGCGCATCTGGGCGCGCAGAAACCGGCGATGTACCACCTTGACCACACCGGCGCAGGCAGCCCGCGGGCGCGCTCCATGCCCGAAGAGATCGCCCGCGTCGTCCGCGCCCGTGCGGCCAATCCCAATTGGGCCAGCGGCATGATGCGCCATGGTTTTCGCGGCGCGGCAGAGGTGGCAGCGACACTCGACAACCTTGCTGCCTTTGCGCATCTGACGCGCGAGGTGCCTGCGCATCTCTTCGACCTCTACTTCGACGCCACGCTGGGGCGCGATGATCTGGTCGCCTTTATGGAGGCCGAGAACCCCGCGGCCTTGCAAGCCATGCGCGACCGTTTCGCGGCGCTGCGCGAGTCGGGCCTCTGGCAGACCCGCCGCAACTCGATCTCGGCCACATTGGACGGGGTGACGTGAGCGCGGCCCCGGCGATCAAGGGCTGGTGCCCCGGGGCGCTGCGTCCGATGCTCTCGGGCGATGGGCTGGTGGTGCGTCTGCGGGTGCCACAGGGGCGCTTGACCCCGGCCCAAGCCCGCGGCGTGGCGGGGCTGGCCACGCGCTATGGCAACGGCATGCTTGACCTGTCGAACCGGGGAAATCTGCAACTGCGCGGCGTCGATTCCGCGCGGCACGAAGGTCTGATCGACGCGCTGCGCGCGCTGGCACTGATCGACGTGGATGAGCGGACGGAGCGGCGGCGCAACATCATGGTCAGCCCCTTTTGGCAGGCGGGCGATGATACGGATTTCCTTTGCCAAGCCCTCTCAGCCGCCGCGCAGGCCCATGCGCTGCCGGAAGTCTCGGCCAAATTCGGCTATGCGGTCGATGCAGGGTTGCAGCCGATGTTGCAGGCCGATCCCGCCGACATCCGGTTCGAGCGCTCGGCGGAGGGGCAACTACTGCTCTGCATTGAAGGGGCAACGCGGGCCAAGCCCGTGACCCGTGCGACTGCGGTGACCGAAGCCATCGCGCTGGCCGAATGGGTGCGCGCGCAGGGGGTGACCCGCGCCGCGCGCGCCACCGCCACGGGGGCACCGCTTCCCGCCGGTTTTGACTGCCCGCGTCAGACAGGGCAGGGCACACCCGCCCCCGGCCTCTACCCAGCCGGGGCGCTTGTCGCCTGTGCTTTCGGGCAGATGGAGGCCGAGACGCTTGCCGCGCTCGCCGAGCTTGGCCCGCTGCGCCTGACCCCGTGGCGGAGGGTGCTGATCGAAGGTGCCCCGCGCCTGCCTGATCTGTCCGGTCTCATCACCGCCGCCGATGACCCGCTGTTGCGCGTGGTTGCGTGTATCGGCGCGCCAGGCTGCGCACAGGGCCGGGGTGAGGCGCGGCGGCTGGCCCGGCAACTTGCCGCCATGGTGCCGAAGGGGCAACGCCTGCACGTCTCCGGCTGCGCCAAGGGCTGCGCCGCGCCGCGCGCTACCGACCTCACCCTGACCGCCACCGCGCCAGAGCGCTATGACTTCATTCACGATGGCCGCGCCGATGCCATCCCTGATCTGCGCGGGCTGACCCCCGCCGCCATCGCCTCTCACCTTAGAAAGTCCGCCGATGCCCCATAGCTATATCACCGACGGTGCCGAGATTTACCGCCAGTCCTTTGCCACCATCCGCGCCGAAGCGGCGCTGGCGCGTTTCACCCCGGAGGAAGAGATCGTCGCCGTGCGCATGATCCACGCCGCGGGCATGGTCGGGCTGGAGGAGCACATCCGCTTTTCCGAAGGCATGGCCGTGGCCGCGCGGGCGGCACTGGAGGACGGCGCGCCGATCCTCTGCGACGCCTATATGGTCAGCGAAGGCATCACCCGCAAACGCCTGCCGCGCGAGAATGAGGTGATCTGCACCCTGCGCGACCCTTCGGTGCCAGCACTGGCCGCGAAGATGAGCAACACCCGCTCTGCTGCCGCGCTGGAACTGTGGCGGCCCCATCTGCAAGGCGCCGTGGTGGCCATCGGCAATGCGCCCACGGCGCTGTTTCACCTGCTCAACATGCTCGAAGACCCCGATTGCCCGCGCCCGGCGGCAATCATCGGCTGCCCGGTGGGCTTTATCGGTGCGGCGGAATCAAAAGAGGCTTTGATGCAGGATCTGCCGGTGCCCTCGATGATCGTGCAGGGACGTTTGGGCGGCTCGGCGATCACCGTGGCGGCGGTGAACGCCTTGGCCAGCAGGGTGGAATGACGATGGGCAAGGTAATCTGCGCGGGCCTTGGCCCCGGCGACCCCGAACTGATGAGTGTGAAATCCGACCGTGCCATTCGCGGTGCGCGGCATCTGGCCTATTTTCGCAAGAAAGGCCGCGCGGGCCAAGCACGCCGGATCGTTGAGGGGATGCTGCGCGACGATGTGGTGGAATATGCGATGGAATATCCCGTCACCACCGAGTTGCGCTTTGATTCGCCCGAGTATCGCGCCCAGATGGTCGCCTTTTACGAGGAATGGGCCGACCGGCTAGAAGCCTTGGCCCAAGATCACGAGGTCGTCGTGCTCTGCGAGGGTGACCCTTTCTTCTACGGCTCCTTCATGCATCTGCACACGCGGCTTCAGGGCCGCGCCGAGGTTGAGGTGCTGCCCGCGATCCCCGGCATGGTGGGCTGCTGGAATGCGCTCGATACGCCCTTCACTTGGGGTGACGACGTGGTAACCGTTTTGATGGGCACGCTGCCCGAGGCCGAGTTGACCGATCACATGAAGCGCGCCGATGCGCTGGTGGTGATGAAGACGGGCCGCAACCTGCCCAGCGTGCGCCGCGCGCTGGCGGCGGCGGGCAAGTTGGAGGACGCTTGGCTGGTCGAACGCGGAACCATGCCCGACCAGCGGGTGGCAAGGCTTTCTGACGTGGCGGATGACGACTGCCCCTATTTCGCGATCGTCTTGGTCCATGGCCAAGGCCGCA
This sequence comes from Sulfitobacter sp. 1A15106, assembly GCF_043556995.1. NCBI lineage: Bacteria > Pseudomonadati > Pseudomonadota > Alphaproteobacteria > Rhodobacterales > Roseobacteraceae > Sulfitobacter > Sulfitobacter sp. 1A15106. The sequence goes on from NZ_JBIFFM010000005.1 coordinate 96,056, forward strand.
GACCGGAGGCGGAGACATGAGCGGCATCCTTCATATCGCGGGCCTCGGCCCCGGTGACGACGCGCTTGTCACGCCCGAGGTGACCGAGGCCTTGGCGCAGGCCACTGACGTTATCGGCTATATCCCTTACGTCGCCCGCGTCGCCCCGCGCGACGGGCTGACCCTGCACCCCAGCGACAACCGGGTGGAGTTGGACCGCGCGACCCATGCCCTGCAACTGGCGCAGGCGGGCGCGCGGGTGGTGGTGGTCTCTTCGGGTGATCCGGGTGTTTTTGCCATGGCCTCAGCCGTGTTCGAAGCGGTGGAGCGGGAACCGGCGTTTGAAAGCGTCGACGTCCGCGTGCTGCCCGGTATCACGGCGATGCTGGCGGCGGCGGCGCGGCTTGGGGCGCCTTTGGGTCATGATTTCTGCGCGATCAACCTCAGCGACAACCTCAAGCCCTGGGCGATGGTGGAGCACCGTTTGCGGATGGCCGCGCGGGCGGATTTCGCCATGGCCTTCTACAACCCCCGCAGCAAATCCCGCCCGCATCAATTCGCCGAGGCGTTGGAGATTTTGCGCGCCGAATGCGGGCCGGAGCGGCTGATCACCTTCGCCCGCGCCGTGACCACGCCGGAAGAGGCGTTCAACACCGTCACATTGGGCGAGGCGACGCCCGAGATGGCGGATATGCGCACCGTGGTGATTGTCGGCAATTCCGCGACGCGGCGGGTCGGGCGCTATGTCTATACGCCGCGCAGCGCGGTATGATGTAGCCAATGCATCACTTCGGTCACATCATTGGCGGCCACCTCGCCCGGCAGTTTCGGCCGCTCGGCCAAGATCACCGGCAGGCCAAGGCTGCGGGCGGCATCCAGCTTGGCCCGCGCGCCAGCGCCTCCGGCGTTCTTGGCGACCACATGGGTGATCGCATGGGTCTGCATCAGCGCGGTATCCCCGGCCACGTCGAAAGGCCCGCGCGCCAGCACGACCGTCGCCCGCGGCAGCGGCAGCGGGTCGCGTGGCGGATCGACGAGGCGCAGGAGGTAGCGGTGCTGCGGTTTCGCGGCGAAAAGCGCCAGTTGTTGTTTGCCGATGGCCAGAAACACCCGCGCCGGGCTGTCGGGCAGGGCGGCAGGCAGCGCGGTGAGGTCGGGCACGAAGGTCCAGTTGTCCCCCTCCTGCGGCTCCCACGCGGGGCGCTCGAACCGCACCAGCGGCAGGTCTTGCCGGGCGCAGGCGACGAAGGCATTATTGCTCATCCCCGCGGCGAAGGGATGGGTGGCGTCGACAACATGGGTGATCGCTTCGGCTTCGAGATAGGCCACCAGCCCCGCCACGCCCCCGAAGCCGCCGACGCGGGTGGGCAGGGGCTGGGCCACGGGGCTGTCTGTGCGCCCGGCATAGGAAAACACCGCGTCGATCCCGGCTTTGGCCAAGGCGCGGGCCAGGGCGCTGGCTTCGGTGGTGCCACCCAAAAGAAGGACGCGCATGATGGGTGATCCTTGGCTCAGCATCATCGGAATGCCCGACGATAGCGCGGATGCCTTGCCCGCGGCAAGCCGCGCGGCGCTGGCAGAGGCCGAGGTGATCTTTGGCGGGCCGCGTCATCTGGAGCGGGCAGGCGCAGGCGCGCGCGGGCGGGCTTGGCCCGTGCCCTTCTCGGTCGAGCCGGTGTTGGCCGAGCGCGGCAAGCGCGTGGTGATGCTGGTGTCGGGCGATCCCTTCTGGTTCGGCGCGGGCGGCAGCATCGTCGGTGCTCTAGACCCTAGCGAATGGCGCAGCCTGCCCGCGCCTTCGACATTCTCGCTAGTGGCCAATGCGCTTGGCTGGCGGCTGGAGGAGGTCACCTGCCACGGGCTCCACGCCGCACCGCTGGCGCAGTTGCGCGGTGCGATGCGTCCCAAGGGGCGGATGATTTGCCTGCTGCGTGATGGGGATGCGCCCGCAGCACTGGCGCAGTTCCTCTGCGAACAGGGCGCGGGCACGGCGATGTTGCATGTGGCCGAACGGCTGGGCGGCCCCGATGCGCGGCTGCGGGCGGTGCAGGCCGATGGGTTTGATCTGACGGATGTGCAAGCCCCCGTGGCCGTTGGCGTAGAACTACCCGAAGGCATCGGCCTGCCGCGCACCCCCGGTCTGCCGGATGACAGCTTTGCAAGCGATGGCCAAATCACCAAAGCGCCGGTGCGGGCGCTGACACTTTCGGCCCTCGCCCCCCGGCCCGGTGAGTTGCTGTGGGACATCGGCGCGGGCAGCGGCTCGGTCTCGGTCGAGTTCTGCCTTGCCGGTGGGCGCGCCATCGCCTTTGAGCAGCACGCCACGCGGGTCGAGAATATCACCCGCAACATCGCAGATTTCGGCCTGAACGCGCGTATGCAAGCGTTTCATGGCCGCGCACCAAATGTCTGGGCGGGGCAGCCTTTGCCTAATGTCGTCTTTGTCGGCGGCGGCGGGAACGCGGCGCTTTACGATGCCCTCCTGCCTGCGCTACCAGCGGGCACGCGGCTGGTCGCCAACGGTGTGACGCTGGAAACCGAGGCGCTTTTGGCGCAGTTGCAAACGGAGCATGGCGGCACCCTGTTGCGGATCGAACTGGCGCAGGCGGCGCCTTTGGGCCGGATGCGCGGCTGGCAGCCGCTGCGGCCCGTGGTACAATGGAGCGTGACTTTATGAGGATGGCCGGGATCGGATTTCGGGGCGCGGCAAGCGTCGCCTCACTGCGCGATGCGCTGGCGCGGGCCAACCCCGATGGCGTTAAGATCGACGCGTTGGTGACCGAAGCCGCCAAGGCCCGCGCCACCGTCTTCCGCGAATTCGCGCAAGAGTTGGGCGTGCCGGGGCTTGGCATCACCACCGAAGACTTGGCCCGCATGATAACCCCCACGCAATCGGTTCGGATCGAAGACAGTTTCGGCACCGGCTCCCTGTCCGAGGCCGCGGCATTGGCCGCCGCCGGACCGGGGGCGGTATTGGTTGCCGAACGCGTCGTTTCGGGCGATGCCATGGCCACTGCGGCGATTGCCGAGAGGAAAGGATAGATACCGTGACTGTACATTTCATCGGGGCCGGGCCGGGGGCGGCGGATCTCATCACCCTGCGCGGACGCGACCTGATCGCGGCCTGCCCGGTCTGCCTCTATGCCGGGTCGCTGGTGCCCGAGGCGTTGCTGAGCCACTGCCCCGAAGGGGCGCGGATCGTCAATACCGCACGGCTGTCGCTGGATGACATCATAGAGGAAATCGCCGCCGCCGATGCCGCAGGTCATGACGTGGCGCGCCTGCATTCGGGCGACCTGTCGGTCTGGTCGGCGATGGGCGAACAGCTGCGCCGCCTGCGCGAGATGGGCATCGCCTATGACGTGACGCCGGGGGTGCCATCCTTTGCCGCCGCTGCCGCGGAACTGGGGGCCGAGCTGACCCTGCCGGGCGTGGCGCAGTCGGTGATCCTGACCCGCACCTCGGGCCGCGCCACGGCGATGCCCGAAGGCGAGACGCTGGCCAATTTCGCCCGCACCGGGGCGACGCTGGCCATCCATCTCTCGGTGCATGTGCTCGATAAAGTCGTCGAAGAACTGACCCCGCATTACGGTGCCGATTGCCCCGTCGCCGTGGTCTGGCGTGCAAGCTGGCCCGATCAGCGCATCGTCAAAGCGACGCTTGCGACCCTGCGCACCGAAGTGGGCGAGGAAATGGCCCGCACCGCGCTGATCCTCGTGGGCCATGCCATCGGGGCCGAGGATTTCGGCGAGAGCCGCCTTTACGCCGCCGATTATGACCGCCGCTTCCGCCCCGTCGGGGCCGAGCCGCGCTTTCCGGAGACCTCCTCATGATCCCGCCCGGCCTGCTGATTTCCGCCCCCGCTTCCGGCACGGGCAAGACGACCTTGATGCTGGGGCTATTGGCCGCGCTGCGCGCCGAAGGTGTCGCGGTGCAGCCGTTCAAAAGCGGCCCTGATTACATCGACCCTGCCTTTCACACGGCGGCCTCGGGCCGGGCGTCTTTCAACCTCGACAGTTGGTCGATGGACCGCGCGCGGATCGAAGGGCTGGTGGGCAATGCCGATGGGGCCGAGTTGATCCTTGGCGAGGGGTCGATGGGGCTGTTTGACGGGGTGGCCAAACCGGGGGCCTGTGGCAATGGCGCCAGCGCCGATGTCGCGGCGCTGATGGGCTGGCCGGTGGTGCTGGTGCTCGACGTATCGGGGGCGGCGCAATCGGTGGCGGCCACGGCGCTCGGCTTTCGCGAGATGCGGCCCGATGTGGAATTGGCGGGCGTGGTGTTGAACCGCGTCGCCTCCCCCCGGCATGAGACGCTGGTGCGCGCGGGGATGGAGGCTGTCGGGATCAAAGTCTTCGGCGCGCTGCCGCGCCGGGTCGAGATCGAAATGCCTGAGCGTCACCTCGGGCTGGTGCAGGCCGGAGAGCAGGAAAACCTGCCCGATCTGTTGGGGCAGGCGGCGGCCTTCGTCGCGGCCCATGTTGATGTCCCCGCCCTGCGGGACGCCGCGCGGGGCACGTTGCAGAACCCGCCCGCTCCGGCGCAGATCACGCCGCCCGGGCAGCGCATCGCGCTGGCGCAGGACAACGCTTTCGCCTTTGTCTATCCACATCTTTTGGCCGGATGGCGCGCGGCGGGGGCAGAGGTTCTGCCCTTCTCCCCGCTGGCCAATGAAGCGCCGGACGACAGCGCCGATTGCTGCTGGCTGCCGGGCGGCTACCCAGAACTTCACGCCGGCAGGCTCGCCGCCGCCGCACAATTCCGCGACGGGCTGCGCGCCTTTGCCGAGACCCGCCCCGTGCACGGCGAATGCGGGGGCTATATGGCGATGGGCGCGGGCCTCATCGACAAAGAGGGCGCCCGGCACGAGATGGCGGGGCTTTTGGGGCTGGAGACCTCTTTCGCCAAACGCAAGATGCATCTGGGCTACCGTCAAGCCGACCTAAACGCGCCGATCCCCGGCCATTCCGCGCGGGCCGAATTGCGCGGGCATGAGTTCCACTATGCCACGATCCTTGCCGAGCCAGACGCCCCGCTGGCGCGGATCACCGATGCCAATGACCTTGAAGTGCCCGAGACCGGCTCGGTCCGCGATTTCGCGGGGGGCGGGCGTGCCACGGGCACCTTCTTTCACATGATCGCGGCGCTGTGATGCGGGGCTTTGTTTCCTTCGTCTCCTCCGGCCCCGGCGACCCGGAGCTGCTGACGGTCAAAGCCGTGGCGCGGTTGCAGGCGGCGGATGTGGTGTTCTTCGATGACCTCAGCGCGGGCCCGATTTTGGAGCACGCGCGGCCCGATGCGGACCTGATCGGGGTCGGCAAACGGGCCGGGCGCGCCTCGCCCAAGCAAGACCATGTGAGCCGCGTTCTGGTCGATCATGCGGAAGCCGGGCTGAAGGTCGTGCGGTTGAAATCCGGTGACAGCGGCATGTTCGGACGGCTGGAGGAAGAGATCATCGCCCTGCGCGCGGCGGATATCCCTTTCGAGATCGTGCCGGGTGTCACCGCCGCTTCTGCCGCCGCCGCCACCGCAGGCATCCCGCTGACCCGCCGCATGACCGCGCGGCGCGTGCAATTCATCACCGGCGCGGATGTGACCGGCGAATTGCCGCGCGACGTGAACATGGCCGCCTTGGCCGATCCGATGGCGACCACCGTGGTCTATATGGGCAAACGCACCTTTGCGGGCCTTGCCGCAAGATTGGTCGAACACGGGCTGCCAGGCCACACGCCCGCGCTGCTGGCCGAGGCGGTCTCGACCCCGGCGGAGAAGGTGCAGCGCTTTACCATCGAAACGCTGGCGCGCCATCTGGAGAGCACCAGCAGCACCACGCCCGCGCTGATCTTTTACGGACCATTGGCCGAGTTCGAGACGTGAAGGCGTTTGTCTGCACCTCCTGCACCGCTGATGGCGGCTTTCTGGATGTGGTCCGCGCGGGTCTGTCCGAGGTGGAGGTCGAGGGCATCGACTGTATGTCAGGCTGCACGCGGGGCCAGACCATCGCCTTTCGCGCGCCGGGCAAGGTGGCCTATCTGTTTGGAGAGATCACCGAAGCGGATATGGATGACCTGCGCCGTTTCGTGACCCTCTACCGCGCGTCGCCGGATGGCAAATTTTCTGATGCGCGGGTGCTCGGCGGGCTGCGGTTGAAAGCGATTGCGAGGATACCGGGATGAGCGCGCTTGAACTCAATTTGATCGGCATCGGCACCGGCAACCCTGAGCATCTGACCCTGCAAGCGATCCGGGCGATGAACGCGCAGGACCTGATCTTGATCCCGCAAAAGGGCGCGGGCAAGGACGATCTGGCGGGCCTGCGGCGCAGCATTTGCGACGAGGTGCTGACCAATGAGGCGGTGCAGATCGTCGGCTTCGATCTGCCCGTGCGTGACCCGGCGATCGAAGATTACCGGGCGCGCGTCGACCACTGGCATGATGCGATTGCAGAGGCATGGCGCGGGGCGATGGCCCAGCATCCGACCGCCCGGCGGGTGGCGCTGCTGGTCTGGGGCGACCCATCGCTTTATGACAGCACCCTGCGCATCGCCGCGCGGCTGGAACCTGCGCCGCGTATCACCGTGATCCCCGGCATCACCTCATTGCAAGGGCTGACGGCGGCTCATGCGATCCCGCTGAATGAAATCGGCGCACCCTTCATGGTGACCACCGGGCGGCAATTGCGCGATCACGGTTGGCCCGAAGGGGTCGATACGCTGGTGATCATGCTCGATGGCGATTGCGCCTTTCAGGCGTTGGACGCGGAAGGCGTGACGATCTGGTGGGGCGCCTATGTCGGCATGGCCGAAGAGATCATCCGCCATGGCCCGCTGGCCGAGGTTGCCGAAGACATCATCGCCACCCGTGCCGCCGCCCGTGCGGCGCATGGCTGGATTATGGACATCTACCTGCTCCGGCGCGGCTGATCCTTAACCGTCGGGATCGACCTTGCCGCGCATCGCCTTGACCTCGCCGCGCACCTTCTTGGCCTTGAGGCGGCGCTTTTTCGACCCCAGCGTCGGGCGGGTCGCGATGCGGCGTTTCGGCGGGGTGAGGGCGCGGCGGATCAACTCGGCCAGACGCTCGCGCACCAACTCGCGGTTGCGGGCCTGACTGCGGGTCTCGTCACATTGCAGCACCAATGCGCCTTCGGTGGTCCAGCGCCGCCCGGCCAGACGGCGCAGGCGGTTTTTCACCGGTTGCGGCAGGGAGGGCGAGGTGGCGGCTTCGAACCGCAATTCCACCGCCGAGGAGACCTTGTTCACATTCTGCCCGCCGGGGCCGGAGGCACGCATGAAGCTTTCCGTCAGCTCCCAATCCTGAATGGCGATGTCATCGTTGATGTGCAGCATGGGCTCTCCTTGCCCCGCAACATGCCAGCCCGCACGGTGAGGGTGAAGGGGGAATGCGAAATGGGCCGCCCCTTGCGGAGCGGCCCAATCGAATGGTTTCAGGAGGGGGATCGGTTAGACCGACGTCCACCAGGTGGTTGCATTGCCAGGGGCTGCCCTAGCAGGAAACCCCGCTGGCTGTTCCGACACCTCGCTCCAATACCTTTCTTGACACTGGATCACCTCCTTTACATTTGTTGAACTCACCCTGAGCGTTGCACAGGTTTTGAAATTCGCAAAGCGTTTTTTTTGAAGGGGTGCGGCGGCAGGGGGTGGCCCCCTGCGCCGGTATCATGCGCGGGCGGTCAGCCGTGCGGTCAGCAGCCGGAAGGGGATCAGCGCGATCAGCGCGATGGCCAGTTTGACCGACCAGTCCGCCACGGCGAGCGAGACCCAAAGCGGCGCGAGCGGGCCCGTGCCCAAAAGCGGCAGCGTCTCAGCGGCCCAAGCCACATCGGTGGCGGGGTGGATGAACGACAGGCTGGCCGAAAAGGCGATGGAGAAAAACAGCGCTGTGTCGATCGCGCTGCTGATCAAGGTGCTGACCAAGGGCGCGCGCCACCATGCGCCATCGCGGAAACGGTTAAAGATCGTCACGTCCAACAGCTGCGCCACGAGGAAGGCAGTGCCCGAAGCCACGGCGATGCGGATCGTGACCAGCGGGCCGAATTCGCCCATGATCTGCGTCCCAATGAGCGAGCAGATCAGGCCCACGACAAAGCCCACCAATACGACCCGGCGCGCGGCGGAGGCCCCGTAGAGACGGTTCATCACATCGGTGACGAGGAAGGCCAGCGGATAGGTGAAAGCCCCCCAGGTCAGCCATTGGCCAAAGAGAAACTGAACAAGGATATTCGAGGCCACGACGATGGCGGCCATGGCAAGAATGCCGGGAAGATAGGTGCGTGTCATATGTGAACCGTTTTGTGCAAGGGTGCGGCGACTTGGCCTGCGGGGATCGCAGACGGAACGGTCTTTAGCCCTCAACACCCGGTTTGGCAAGGATCAGCTCGACCACCTCACTGCGCTGCATGACGAAGAAGTTGTCGTCCGACAGCAGAGTCAGCCGGGTTTGCCCCGCCGCGTCCTGCCAAGTGCTGAGCGCTTCGAGGTTGTCGTATTGACCGGGGCCGGAGGTCAGCAGTGTCTCTTCGCCAAGCCCGGGCGCGGTGAGGTCGAAGCTGCGGATGCGGCTGCGAAACCCCAGCGGCGTGATCGTCCGCTCCAGTAGATAAAGCGTACCGTCCTGGGCAAAATCGGCATCCACCGGCAGGAACGGCCCCCGGCGCGGGATCTCTGCGGTGATCGTCCAACTGCTGCCGTCAAAGGCATAGAGCGGGAAATCATCCGAGGCCGGGCCGCCGCCTTCGGGGGTCGCAAAGAGCCGCCCATCGGGGTGGGCGGCCAGTGTCTCCATCCCCGCGTTTGGCTTAAATTTGGCGAAGTCGTCATGTCTGGGCAGCGGGGTGGTGACGCCGCTCTCGGGTGACAGCCGCGCGACATGGTGGTCGTGTTCGAATGAGACGTAGAGTTGCCCGCTGCCGTCACGCGCCAGCGCTTCGGCATCGCGCATCTTGTCGCGCAGGGGCTTGCCATCGGCATCTTTGAGCGGCGCATCCTCCTCAATCTCAAGCGACACCAGACGGCCTGCCTCGCGCAGCATGCGCGCTTGCACAACGCGGCCCCGGTCCGACACCGCCGTGAGGCGGGTGCCATCGGCATTCACCTCGACGCCCGAAAAGCCGCCGAACCACGGCGCCGGATGGCGCCATGTCAGCACGCTGTCCACTTGCACCACCGGCCCTGTCTGCGCGGCGGGGGCCACGCAGGCGATGAGCAGGAAGAACGGGAGGCAGGCGCGGATCAGTTTGCGTTTAAAACGGCGTTGCATTGGGCAGGCAGGTCCGCAAGCAGGATGTCGCGCTTGGGCTTGGGTTTCACTTTGGGCGCGCTCGGGTCGGGCTTTGGCGGGTTCAGGATATTGGCCTGCCACTGGCGCGCATCGGCGCAGCCGTCACCGGGCGGGGGCGGGGCCTGATCCACACAGCCGCGCGCGCCTTTGGGGCAGCTGATGCGGATGTGGAAATGATAGTGATGCCCGTACCAAGGCCGGATTTTGCGCAGATAGCTGCGGTCGCCTTTCTCATCGGCGCACATCTGCACCTTGGCGCCGGGGAAGACGAAGATACGCGCGGTGCGGGGGTCTTGGGCCGCGGCTTTGATCACCTCGTGATGCGCAGGGGTCCAAGAGGAATTCACATAGGCCCCGCTGGCCCGGCGCATGGAGATCGAGGAGATATTCTCGCGCTGCGCCCGGCTGAGGTTCAGGGATTTGGGCGGCAGCATCCAGATGTCGGCATCAAGCCCGATCTGGTGGCTGGCGTGACCGGTCAGCATCGGCCCGCCCCGCGGCTGGCTCATATCGCCGACATAGACGCCTTCCCAACCGGGCTGCTGCGCGGCCTTCCGGCTGAGCTTTTTAACCATGTCGATCATCTCGGGGTGGGCCCAGTTGCGGTTGCGCGACAGGCGCATGGCCTGCCAGGTCGGTCCTGTCTCGGGCAATTGCTCGGCCCCGGCAAGGCAGCCTTTGGAATAGCTGCCGAAAGCCGCCGGAGGTTGCGCGGAGGCAAAGCTCTTGGCCCCGAAAAGCCGCTTGGCCTCAACCGTGCTCAATGCGCCGCCCGAAGAGCCGATGGTCGGCAGGGCGACCTTCTCACCGCTGATGTCGGTCTCGGTCCGGCCGCCCCCGCAAGAGGCAAGCGCAAAGGCCAGCGCCACGGAGGTGAGGGTGCGAAGCAGCGTCATGTGGCGAAATCTCCCTTGGGTTTGACCCAGGCTAACAGGATCAAACCGACGATGAAAAGCCCCACGACGGGGGTGATGCCAAGCCGTTGGCTGCCGGTGAGGTCGCTGGTCAGGGCAATCAGCGCCGGTGCGAGAAAGGAGGTGGCCTTGCCCGAGAGGGCGTAAAGGCCAAACGCCTCGGTCATCCGCTCGGGGTTTCCCTGTCTGGTCAGCATGTTACGCGATGACGCCTGGAGCGCCCCGCCCGCCGCGCCGATAGAGGCACCGGCGACGTAGAACAGAATATCGGGCATGGCGGAGCCTTCGGGCAAAGAAACGCCCATGACCGAATTTGGCCCCAGAGAGATGATCAGGCAGGCGGTGGCGATGAGGATGACGCAGCAGGCCACGATCACCGGCATCGGCCCGATGCGCCGGTCGATCCGCCCGCCCAACACGCAGAACACCGCGCCCGAGATGGCGGCGAGGATGCCGAAGATGCCGATCTCTTGGATCGACCAATCCAGCACCCCAAGCGCATAGACCCCGCCAAAGGTATACATCCCGTTCAGCGCGTCGCGGTAGAACATCGAAGAGCCGAGATAGGCCAGCAGAGACGGATGCTTCGGCAGCCCCCGCAGGGTGCGCGCCAAATCCGCAAGACCCGCGCCCACGCGATAGCGCACAGCGCCGGGTTTCGGCCTGTCGCGCACATAGAGAAAGAAGGGGATCATAAAGACCGCGTACCAGATGGCCGTCAGCGGCCCGACGATGCGGGTGTCGGCCTTTGTCGCCGGGTCCAGCCCGAAAAGCGGCGTCAGCCCCGCCATGGTGCGCCCATTCGCGCCGCTTTGAAACAGGGCGATCATCGCGATCAGCGCCAGCACCCCGCCCGCATAGCCAAAGGCCCAGCCATCGCCGGAAATGCGCCCCCGCTCATCCGCGTCGGGGTGCAGTTCGGGCAGATAAGCATTGGTAAAGATCGTCGCGAACTCCATCCCGACCAAGCCGATGCCGAAAAAGAACAGCGCCCAAAGCAGAGAGAAATCCGCCGGGGCCGTCCACCACAGCGCGCCCGCGCCGACCACATACATGGCCGAGAAGAGCCTGATCCAAGGCATCCGCCGCCCCGAGGAATCCGCCACAGCGCCCAAGATCGGCGCCAGCACCGCAATCGCGACGCCCGCCAATGCCAGACCATAGCCCCAGTATGCCTGCGCTTGGGCTTTGGCGGCGCCAAGCTCCATCCCGCCCTCGACCAGCGCATTGGTCGCGGTCTGGGCAAAATAGGGGCCGAAGATGAAAGTCAGAAGCAGGGTGTTGTAAGGCTGGCTGGCCCAGTCAAAGAAATACCATCCCCAGATGCGCTTGCGCCCGCCTGTCTGTGCCATGTTGCGCCCTTTCGCGGCCTGCCCTTTTTCAAGTTAGAGCAGGGCAGGGCGCAAGGCGCAAGCGTCAGTAAGGGCGGGGGTGAGGCAGAGGAGGGCGGTCGGCTCAGGCTGAAAGCGGCCCTGCCGCATCGGGGGCCGGGGCCGCGTCCTGCATCGGCGGCCAGGGGCGGTGCGCATCAGCGCGGATCCATTCGGCCACCCAGCCCGGCACCTCAGGCGAGGCTTGCTGCCGTCCCATCGCTTGCAAGACCTTTTCCGGCGGGATCAGCCCGTTACGATCGGTCACGGCGGAACGGTAGAGCACATGGCTCGCGCATTCGCCGTTCTTCTTCCACATGGATTGCTCAAGATAGATGAACTTGTCGTCCCAACACAGTGTCCGGCTGCGCATCTCGAACTTCTCGAACATGCGGATGCGGCGGCGGAACCGCGTGCTGGAGCCTGCGATGGTGATCGCCCATTTGTTTTGCCGCAGCAGCGTGATCAACCCGGCGCGCTGCGCCATGGCGGTGCGGCCCAGATCATAGAGCGACAGCGCCCGCCCGTTGTTCAATTCCATCCAGATATCGAGGTCATGCGGCCAGCAGATGTGGTGGCTGACATGGGTGTCGGTCAGATTGTCCAGCGGCGCCTGCCGCGCGGCGACGATGACGTCTTTGGCCATGCGGATGATCGGGAACATGAGGCTTTCCTTTGTCGTGACGCCGCGGATCTGCGGCGGAAGCGCTGCGCGGTCAAGCATATACGTCGCGGCACTCTTGCCCTTTGAGGGCGGGGCGCTTAACTGTCTTGCGTCAAACCAAGGGGATATTCCATGACGTCACTGTTCCAGATCCTGATGCTGCTTTTGAACATCGTTTGGTTCATCGTCATCGCCCATGTCATCATGTCTTGGTTGATAAACTTTCAGGTGCTGAACCTGCGCCAACCGCTGGTGGCGCAGATCTGGGACGGGCTGAACCGCATTCTAGAGCCGGTCTATAGCCGCGTGCGCAATGTGATTCCGCCGATGGGCGGTCTGGACCTCGCCCCCCTGATCGTGCTGATCGCCGTTGCCATGGCGCGGATCGTGCTGACCAACAACGCAGCGGCCTTCTACTGACCCGTGCCCCGGGCCCGCCCGCGCGCCGATGCCGCGGGCATCTGGCCTTGTTCACGCTTTGTTAGTGTGGGAGTCTGCATAAAAAGAGCAGACAATCTTACAGGTTCTCCATGACAGGCGCTGCCACGCTTCTTCGTGATGTTTTCGGTTTCGACGGGTTTCGCCCCGGCCAGCAAGAGATTGTTGAGGCCGTGACCGAGGGCGAGAACGTGCTCGCCATCATGCCCACGGGCGGCGGCAAATCCCTATGTTTCCAACTGCCTGCCCTGATGCGCGAGGGGGTGACGGTGGTGATCTCGCCGCTGATTGCCCTGATGCGCGATCAGGTCCGCAGCCTGCAAGAAGCAGGCGTCGCGGCGGGCGCGCTGACCTCCGGCAACACGCCCGAAGAGACCGACGCGGTTTGGGAGGCGTTGGAAGCTGGCACGCTCAAATTGCTCTATATGGCACCCGAACGGTTGGCGGCAGGCTCCGCCATGGGGATGCTGCGGCGCGTTGGCGTCAATCTGATTGCCGTGGATGAGGCGCATTGTGTCAGCCAATGGGGCCATGATTTCCGCCCCGACTACCTTCGCATCGGTGAATTGCGCCGCACGCTCGACGTGCCACTGGCGGCCTTCACCGCCACGGCGGATGCCGAAACGCAGGCCGAGATTGTCGAGAAGCTCTTCGACGGCGCCCCGCCGCGCGCCTTCCTGCGCGGCTTTGACCGGCCCAACATCCACCTCGCCTTCGCCGCCAAGAACAAGCCGCGCGACCAGATCCTTGCCTTCGCCGGGGCGCGACGCGGTCAGTCGGGCATCGTCTATTGCGGCACCCGCGCCAAGACCGAGGGGCTGGCCAAGGCGCTGCGCGATCAGGGGCAGGAGGCGCTGCATTACCACGGCGGGATGGAGGCCGAGGACCGCCGCATCGCCGAGCGCCGCTTTCAGCAAGAGGACGGGCTGATCGTCTGCGCCACCGTCGCCTTCGGCATGGGTGTCGACAAGCCCGACATCCGCTGGGTCGCCCATGCCGATCTGCCCAAGTCGATCGAGGCCTATTATCAAGAGATCGGCCGCGCCGGGCGCGATGGTGCCCCGGCCGAGACGCTGACGCTTTTTGGCCCCGACGACATCCGCCTGCGCCGCGCCCAGATCGACGAAGGCCTCGCCCCGCCCGAGCGTCGCGCCGCCGACCACGGGCGGCTCAACGCGCTTTTGGGTTTGGCCGAGGCGCTGGAGTGCCGCCGCAAAACCCTGCTGGGCTATTTCGACGAGACCGAGGTCACCTGCGGGCGTTGCGATCTGTGCGACACTCCGGCGGAGGTTTTCGACGGCACCACGGCGGTGCGCAAGGCGCTCTCGGCCATGCTGCGCACCGACGAATGGTTCGGCGCGGGCCATCTCATCGACATCCTGCTGGGCAACGAGACCGAGAAGGTACGCCAGCGCGGTCACCAATCGCTGCCGACCTACGGCGTGGGCGGCGAATATAGCCGCAACGAATGGCAAGCGGTGTTCCGGCAGATGATGGGCCATGACCTCGTGCGCCCAGATGCCGAGCGTCACGGCGCCCTGCGCATGACCGACGCGGCCCTGCCGATCCTGCGTGGCGAGGCCAGCATCAACCTGCGCCGCGACACGATCAAGGCGGCGGGCGCGAACCGGCGGCCCGCGGTCAAGGCCATGGTCAGCGACGAGGACGCACCGCTGCTCTCGGCGCTGAAGGCCAAGCGTCGCGCGCTGGCCGAGGCGGCCCGCGTGCCCGCCTATATCATCTTCACCGACCGGACGTTGATCGAGATGGCCGAGGCGCGGCCGCAAGACCTCGACGCCATGGCGCGGATCGGCGGCGTGGGGGCCAAGAAGCTGGAAAATTACGGCGCGGCCTTTCTCGAGGTCATCAACGGCGAGGCGCAGCCGATGCATAAGGCGCGGCGCAAGCTGGCGGGGCGCGAGGCGGGCAATGTCTATGACCAACTCTTGCAGGTGCAAGCCGACCTCGCGCGCGGCGCGCAGGGCACCGAAAAGCCGCTAAGCTGTTCTGCCGCGATGCTGGCGAAAGTGGCGCAACTGCGCAGCGCCGACAGTTCCGCGATTGAACGCTTGCTCGGCGACAAACGCGCCGAACGCTTTGGCCCCGCCTTTCTGGACGTTCTGCGCGACGCGGGCTAGATCACCCCGAAACGCCCCCAAGGAGACTGCCATGCTCGTCGTTATTTCCCCCGCCAAACGCCTTGATTGGGCCGAGCGCAATGTCGCCGTCACCCAGCCTGATTTTCAGGAAGACGCCGTGCGGCTGGCGACGACCGCGCGCAATCTCAGCTTGGGCGATCTTAAAAGCCTGATGGGGCTGAGTGACGATCTGGCGCGGCTCAACCGTGACCGCTTTCAGGCGTTCGAGGCTGAGCCCACAGCCGAGGTTACCCGCCCCGCCGCGCTGGCCTTTGCCGGCGACACCTATCAGGGGCTGGAGGCCACGAGCCTTGATGCCGATGAGATGACCTATGCCCAAGATCACCTGCGCATCCTGTCGGGTCTCTACGGCGTACTGCGCCCGCTTGACGCAATCCAAGCCTACCGGCTGGAGATGGGCAGCAAGCTGAAAACCCGCCGTGGCGGCAACCTTTATGACTATTGGCGCGACAGCCTGTCAAAGGCGTTGAACGCACAGGCCGAGGCGACCGGCAGCGATGTTCTGGTGAACTGCGCCAGTCAGGAATACTTTGGCGCGGTGGACCTCAAGGCGCTGAAACTGCGGGTGATCACCCCGCAGTTCATGGAAGATAAGGGCGATGGCAAGGGGCCGAAGATCGTCAGCTTCTTCGCCAAGAAAGCCCGCGGTGCCATGGCCCGCTACATCGTGCAGCACCGGGTGAACGACCCGGAAGGTTTGCAGGATTTCGACAGCGGCGGCTATGCCTATCAGCCCGATGCCTCCACGCCTGAGCGTCCGGTCTTTGTCCGGCCCTATCCGTCGAACTGACCCGCAGGCGGGGCGGCGATGCGCGCCTTCCCGCCGTGCGCCGCCCGCCGGGCGATTGCCGCGCTTGGCGAAGGGGCGTAGACCTAGCGCCATGAAATACCCGCTCGTCTCCGCCGCTCTCCTCGCCTGCGCCACACCGCTTGGCGCGCATCCGCATATCTTCGTCGATACCGGGTTCGAAGTGATCGTCGATGCCGAGGGGCGGTTGACCCATCTGCGGATCACATGGGCCTATGACGAATTCTACTCTCTCTTGGTGACCGAGGATCGCGGCCTCGACCCCGATTACGATGGCGTGTTGACGCAGGCGGAAGTCGCCTCTCTCAACGGGTTCGACATGCAGTGGATCGAAGGGTTCAACGGCGATACGGTCTTGCTGGACGGGGACGAAGAGGTCGCGCTGTCGGGGCCGCAGGACGTGGAAACCCGCTTTGCCGACGGTCGGATCATCACCAGCCATCTGCGCGCGGTCGAAGACCCGGCGCCGGCGGCGGATAGGCTGGTCATCAAACCCTATGATCCGACCTATTACACCGCCTATGAGGTGACCCAGAAAGTGACCATCCAAGGCAGCGATGCCTGCCGCGCGCGGGTCAAGATGCCGGATATGAATGCCGATCTGCGCGCTCTTCAGCAGGACTTGAGCGCGTTGGACGCGAATACCGATCCAAGCGATGTCGGCCTGCCGGAGATCGGCGAGGCCTTGGCCAATGAAGTGGTGATCACATGCGACGCATCATAGCGCTGGCGGCATTGGCGACCCTTTTGGCGCTGGCGGCGCTGTGGTGGTCGGGCGGATTCAACGCCCTTGCCCATTGGGCCGCGGGACAGCAGCGCGGATTTCAAAACAGCATTGCCAGCGGGCTGCGCGCCACGCGGGGCGGCGATGCGGCGGCGTTCTGGACGGTGCTTTTGGCGTCTTTTGCCTATGGCGTCGTCCATGCGGCGGGGCCGGGGCACGGCAAGATCGTGATCGGCGGCTATGGGTTGGCGCGCGCGGTGCCGGTGCTGCGGCTCTCGCTGATCGCGCTCGCGGCGTCCTTGGGCCAAGCGGTGACCGCCGTGGTTCTGGTCTATGCGGGTATCCTCCTCTTGGGTCTTGGGCGGGAGGCGCTGGTCGGCGTGACCGAAGACATCATGGCCCCGGCAAGCTATGGCGCGATTGCCCTCATCGGGCTTTGGCTGATCTGGCGCGGGCTGCGCCATGCGCGGCAGGACAGATCGGCGCATTCCGGTGAAGTATGCAGCCATTGCGGCCATGCCCATGGGCCCAGTCTGGCGCAGGTTCAGCGCGCGGGCAGGCTGCGCGACGCGCTGCTTTTGATCGGCGGGATCGCCATACGGCCCTGCACCGGCGCGCTTTTCGTGTTGGTGATCACTTGGCATATGGGGATCGGCGGGGTCGGCATCTTGGGGGCCTTTGCCATGGCGCTCGGCACCGGCTTGATCACCATCGCCACCGGATTGGCCGCAACGGGGCTGCGCGCCGGGGTCTTGGGCGGGCTGGCCGGATCGCCGAGGCTGGCCCAAGCCGCAGCGGTGGCCGAGCTGACGGCGGGGCTGGTCGTGGTGACGCTGGCGGGCGGCTTGCTGCTGCGGGCGCTTTAGCGGCGGCCCTCGCGCAGCCATGCGGCGGTGATGAAGAGCGCCGAAAGCAAGAGCACCAGCCACCCCGGCAGCAGCGGCGTTTGTCGCACATCGCGCGTCTCGTAAGCGCCGCGCGGGGTCAGCCCCAGCCAGCCGCGCCCGGCGGCAGGGCGGCCAAGGCGCACGTCGCGCAGACGGGGGAGCCCATCCTCCACCCGTGCCACCCCACCGCGCAGGCTGTCGATTGCCGGGCGCAGGGCCGCATCGCTGGCGATGGTCTCGACAAACTCGCGCGGGGCGGCGGGGCCGAGGCCGATGACGGTGACCTCTTCGCCGTTCTCCAGCCGGTAGAGGCCGATCTCTTCGCCGGTATATTCCGCTTCGAACCGGCCCGGCCCGGCGGGGGTGAGGGGCAGTTCAGTCGTGCTGCCATCGGGGGCGGTGATCGTGACGGGGGGCACGGTCTCGTCCAAGGTGCGGCGGGTGATGCGCATGGTCCGGCCTTGGGCAGAGGCCATCAGCGTCTCTTCCTCAAGCTCGGGTTCTTTCATCATCCAATGGGCCAGACGACGCAGCAATTCCAACTGCGGGCCGCCGCCCTCATAGCCGCGGTTCCACAGCCATGCGTGGTCAGAGGCGAGCAGCGCCACGCGCCCCTCATCCACGCGGTCCAGCACCAGAAGCGGGCGGTCGTCCGCGCCGGTCATCACCACGTCGCCGCTGTCAGCGGTCACGTCGATCTGACGCAGCCAGCGGCCCCAGTCGCCCTTGCCGGGCAAGTCTGAGGTGACGGGATGGCGCTGGCCGATGTCGGTCACAACGGGGGGGAAGGCTTCCTCCAGCACCCGCGCCGTGGGGGTGGCGGGCAGCACCGTGCCGAGCGGCGACCGGTAGAGGCTGTCGGCACTGGCAAAGTCCGGCCCGGCGGCGACCAGCACCGCACCGCCCTTGCGCACATATTGCGCCACGTTGTCGAGGTAGAGCGCAGGTAGGATGCCACGCCGCTGGTAGCGGTCAAAGATGATCAGGTCAAAGTCGTCAATCTTGTCCATGAACAATTCGCGCGTCGGAAAGGCGATAAGCGACAGCTCGTTCACCGGCACCCCATCCTGTTTGTCGGGCGGGCGCAGAATGGTGAAATGCACCAGATCGACCGCGCTGTCGGACTTCAGCAGGTTGCGCCAGGTCCGCCCGCCGGGATGCGGCTCGCCTGAGACCAAGAGCACGCTGAGCCGGTCGCGCACGCCGTTCATCTGGATCAGCGCCGCATTGTTGCGGTCGGTCAACTCCCCCTCGGCTTCGGGCAGGGAAAAGCGGATCACGTTGCGCCCGCCGTGGGGCAGGGCCACGGGCAGTTCGAGGTCTTGGTCAATCGGCACGTTGAAACTCTGCGGTTCTTCCCCGTCGACAGAGATATCAAGCTGGGTCAGCCCGCCGCCCTCGGGCGCGGCGCCCAGATCGTCGATGCGCAGGGTCAGGGTCACCGGCTCTCCGATGATGGCAAAAGCCGGGGCGTTGCGCACGGTCAGGCGGCGGTCCCAATCCTCGGCCCGGCCGGTCTGCAGCAGATGCAGCGGCGCGGGCAGGTCGAGCGGCAGATCGGCGTCATGCACCCGGCCATCGCTGAGCGCCAGAATGCCCGCGATCCGCGCGCGTGGCTCTTCGGCCAGCGCATCGGCCAGCGTGGTCATCAGCCGGGTGCCGGCATCCTCGGCCCCATCGGGGACGGTGATCCGGCGCAGTTCGGTATTGGGGCGGGCGGCGATGCGGGCAGAGAGCGCCTCTGCCGCCGCGTCGGTCTGCGCGGCACGGTCGGAAAGCCGTTGGCTGGCGCTTTCGTCTTCCAAGAGCAACACGATATCCGACAGCGGCGCGCGGTCTTCGGTCTGGTAGGACGGCCCGGCGAGCGCGGCCAGAACGACTGCTGCCGCCAAGCCCCGCAGGGCCCAGCCCGACAGGCCGCGCCCCAGCGCCAGCAGCAGGCCGAGCGCGGCCAGCACCGCAAGGCCAATCAGCAGCGGCAATGGGATCAGCGGGTCGAAAAGCACGGTTCCGGTCATTGGCCCAACCTATCCAGCAGCGCAGGCACATGGACCTGATCGGATTTGTAGTTGCCGGTCAGCACATGCATGACAAGGTTCACGCCAAAGCGGTAGGCCAGTTCACGCTGCCGCTCTCCGGCAAAGCCGCGCCCGATGGGCAAAAGCGGCGCGCCATCGCGGCGCACAGCCCAAGCGGCGGCCCAGTCGTTGCCCCCGATCACCACCGGCGTCACCCCGTCATTGAGGTTGCGAAAGGGCATCCCCTCGATCCGTTCGGCATCGGGCGGCGCAGCCTCAACCCAGACATCGCGGCTGCTGTAGCGGCCGGGGTAGTCTTGCAGCAGATAGAAGGTGCGTGTCAGCACATGGTCGCCGGGCAGCGGCTCAAGCGGTGGGATGTCGAGCGGCGCGGCCAGTTCCTGCAACTTGCGCCCATTCGGGCTGGCGGCACCGTAGCTGGCGATATCCGCGTCCCGCGTATCGAACAGGATCAGCCCGCCCGAGCGGAGGTAGTCGTTCAGCTTGCCATAAGCCTCGGACGAGGGCTGCGGTTGGTCGGGGGTCACCGGCCAATAGAGGATCGGAAAGAAGGCCAGTTCGTCCTGCTCAAGGTCGACGCCGGTGGGCAGGTCGGGCTCCACTGTGGTGCGGAAATAGAGCGTGTCCGACAGGCCGATCAGCCCGGCGCGGGCGATCTCGTCAACGTCGCTGTTGCCGGTCAGCACATGGGCCAGCGTCACCTCAGAGGCCGAGCGTATGGCAAAGCTTTCGGGGTCATTCTCTTGCGCGTCGCCCATTTGCGGGGCGATAGCCAGCCCCAAGGCCAGCGCCAAGCTGCCGGTGGAGCGGCGCAGCAGCAGCCCCGAAAGGGCGAGGGAGGCCAGCACATCGGCCACGAGCAAGAGGATGGCGAGGCTCAGAAGCGCCCCGGCGAGTGGCTGTTCTGGCGGCAGGGCAAGGCCGCGCAGCGGCACATCGGCGGGCCATGTGGCGGGGGTGAGGGCGGTCTCAGCGGTCAGCACATTGCGCGCAAGACGCCGGTCTTCGGCGCCGTAAATGCCGGGCGGTAGGGCGGGGCCTGCGGGGGCCGAGATCAGGTCAGGCCCCACAACCCCGGGCAGGTTGCCCGCGTCCGACAGGATGCCGAAACCGTCCATCACCCGCAGGGGCGTCCATGTGGTGCCCTCAAGGCTCTCGGCCTCGGGGGCGCTGGCACCCGATGACACGGCCAGCCGTTCCATCATCTGCACGAAAAGACCCGACAGAGGCAGGGTGGACCATTCCGCCGTGGCGGTGACGTGGAACAGCACGATCTGCCCCTGACCCACCGCTTTGCGCGTAACCAGCGGGGTGCCATCGCTGAGCGCGGCGATCACGCGGTCAGCCAACGTCGGGTCGGGTTGGGCCACGACTTGGGCCGAAACGGTCACGTCATCGGGCACCGTCAGCCCGAAGAATGGCGACCCGTTGCGGAATGGGGCCAGCGCCTTGGGCTCCCCCCAAGACATCGCGCCGCCGACACTGCGGCCCCCGGCGCGCAGGCGCACGGGCATCAGCGGGTCTTCGTCGATACGGCTGACATCGCTTGCCGCCACGCGCGGCCCGGCGAAACGGATGAGCATGCCGCCCGCGTCGATCCACTCTTGCAGCGGCTCGGCCTCAGCAGGGGCGAGGGTGGCCACATCCGCCAGCACGATCACATCGGGGTTCGCGGGCAGCACCTCGGTCAGGGTGCCGTCGATCAGATCAGCACTCGGGGCCAGCGCCTGTTCGATGTAATGCAGCGGCGAGAGCAGTTGCAGCCCCTCCTGCGCCCCGCGCCCGCGGATCAGCGCGACTTCGCGGCGGCGCAGCCCGTCATCGACCAAGCTGCGCGCCCCGGCGGAGCGCTGGCCTGCGATGTCGAAAGAGGTGAGCCGCGCGCGCATTTCGGCAGGCAGCGAGAGGGAGGTGCTGGCCTCGGTCGCGCCCGCCTCGAACGTCGCATTGGCGGTGGCGAGCACGCGGGCGTTGCCCGCCGGATCGCGGCCATGGGCCTGCACCACCGCCGGGCGTTCCGGTCCGGGCGCGGCGCGGCGCAGGGTCAGGTCGATCGCGCCATCTTGGTAGACTGCGGGCGCGATGCCGATGACATTGCCCGCGGATTGATGCACCTCGACCGCGCCTTTGGAGTGCAGCGCGGCAAGCAGATCATCGCGGCCCGGATAGTCCAACCCGTCGCTGAACCACAGGGTGTCGAAGGCGGGCAGGGCCGCCATGATCTCGGTCGCGCGGGTCAGCTCTGCCGGGGCCGGTTGCCACGGCGCGGGGGTGAACCCGGCCAGACGGCTGCGCCACGCATCGGCGGATTGGAAGGTCGGCACCTGCGGGTCGGTGAGGCTGAGGATGCCCACCGTCCGCTCGGCCCGCCCGGCGCGGGTGAGTTGCGCGTCAACGGCGGCCATCTGCCGGTCCCAGCCGCTGGCCCCGGCCCATGAGCCGTCGAGCAGGATCAACAAGGGGCCGCTGCCCTCTTCCGCCTCGGCCTGCGGGTTCATCACCGGCCCGGCGAGGCCGATGATGATCGCGGCCACGGCCAGCATCCGCAGCAAAAGCAGCCACCACGGGGTGCGGTCGCTGGTGCTGTCGCCATCCGCCAACCCCAGAAGCAGTGCCACACCGGGAAAACGGCGGCGAACCGGCGCGGGCGGCACGGCCCGCAGGATCAGCCAAAGGATCGGCAGCGCCAGCAGGGCCAGCAGCAGCCAAGGCGCGGTGAAACCGATGCCGCCGAAAACGCTCATGGAGCACTCCCCTGCCGCGCGTCCAACGCGCCATAGAGCCAGAGCAGTGCCGACTGCGCCGTGGCATCGGTGTGGTGCAGCCCATAGCGCCAGCCGGTACGGGCGCAGAGTTGCTGCAAGGCGTCTTTGCGCGCCGCCAGCCGATCGAGGTAGCGGTCGCGCAGGTCATTCGCTTTGAGCGTCTCATGCCGCAGACTGCCGCCGACGCTTTCGAAAATGGTTCGACCCGCGAAGGGGAAAGCCTCCTCCGCCGGGTCTAGCAGGTGATAGAGCACGCCGCGCACGCCACGGTCGGCGGCCTTGGTCAGCGCGGTCTGTACCGGGTCGAGATCGCCCATGAAGTCCGAGATGAAGACCGCCCGCGCATGGGGGATCATGCCGCGATGTTCGGGCGGGGCGTAGTCTTGGCCATCGTCTTGGCAGAGCAATTCGGCCAGTCGCAGCACCTGCGGATTGCCGCGCCGTGGGGGCAGGGCGGTACCGGTCAGGCCCACACGCTCCCCCCCGCGCAACAGCAGGATCGCCAGCGCAAGGCCCAAAAGGCGGGCGCGGTCGGCCTTGTCAGGCAGCGCCTTGTCCGAGGCAAAGCGCATCGAGGCCCCCTGATCGACCCAAAGCATGACGGACTGCGCAATCTGCCACTCGCGCTCGCGCACGAACTCCTGATCGCCACGGGCCGAACGGCGGTGGTCGACCATGCGGCGGCTGTCGCCGCTCTGTGCCGGGCGGTATTGCCAGAAATCATCTCCCGTCCCCGCGCGGCGGCGGCCATGGGCGCCGGGCAACACGGCACCGGCCAGATGCTCGGCCCGCGCCAGCAGGGCGGGCAGCCGGGCCGCTTCGTACTCGGCGCTGGCTCTGAGGGACAGGGGGCTATGGGTCACGCGGCGGCCTTTTTCCCGATCAATTGACCGGCGGTGGCGTCAATCAGCCCTTGCAGGCTTTCGCCCCTTGCGCGCGCGGCAAAGTTCAGCGCCATCCGGTGGCTCAGCACCGGGCGGGCCATGGCGAGCACATCTTCGGCGGAGGGGGCCAACCGCCCTTCCAGCAGCGCACGGGCGCGCACGGTCAGCATCAGCGCCTGCGCGGCACGGGGGCCGGGGCCCCAAGCGACGCTGTCGCGCACGGGCTGTGTGGCCTCAGGCTCATCGGGGCGGAAAGCGCGGACAAGGTCGAGGATCAGTTCCACCACGCTGTCGCCCACCGGCATCCGCCGCAGCAGGGTCTGGGCAGAGAGCAGATCTTCGGTGGTGAAGACCGGGCGCACGGTGCCCTCTTCGACGCCGGTGGTGGCCAGCAGAATGTCCCGCTCTGTCGCGCGGTCGGGGTAGGCCACGTCGATCTGTACGAGGAAACGGTCAAGCTGCGCTTCGGGCAGGGGGTAGGTGCCTTCTTGTTCGATCGGGTTTTGCGTGGCCAGCACATGGAAGGGCTGGCCAAGCGCGCGGTCTTGCCCCGCGACGGTCACGGTCTTCTCTTGCATCGCCTGCAACAGGGCGGATTGCGTGCGCGGGCTGGCGCGGTTGATCTCATCGGCCATCAGAAGCTGGCAAAAGATCGGCCCTTCGACAAAGCGAAAGGCGCGGCTGCCATCAGGCGCGGTGTCGAGCACTTCGGAGCCCAAGATGTCAGCGGGCATCAGATCGGGGGTGAATTGCACGCGGTTGCCGTGCAGGCCCATGACCGTGCTCAATGTCTCAACCAGCCGCGTCTTGCCCAAGCCCGGCAGGCCGATCAGCAGGCCGTGCCCACCGCAGAGCAGCGCCGTCAGCGCAAGGTCAACGACCTGCTCTTGCCCGACGAACCGCCCGGTGATCGACTGTTTCGCCGCGGCGAGCTTTTCGGTCAGCGCTTCGATTTGCGCGATCAGATCATCCGCTTCGGCCATGACATTTCTTTCCCCGGAGTTATATCTTTCAGGTGTAAGTGTATCGCGACCAAAGGGAATGGCAAAACCAATGAGCGGACAAAATACCGTGACACCCACGGCAGACAGTTTGATCGAAGCCGCCAAGGCCGCAAAAGCGCGCGGAACCCCGCCGCTTGAGAAGTGGAACCCGGAATTTTGCGGCGATCTGGACATGCAGATCAAACGCGACGGGACGTGGTTCTATCAAGGCACGCCCATTGGCCGGATCGAAATGGTCAAATTGTTCGCATCGATTCTCTGGCGCGAAGGGGATGACTATTTCCTCAAAACCCCGGTGGAGAAGGTGGGCATCACCGTCGAAGATGCACCATTCGTCGCCGTGGATTTCGAGGCTAAGGGCGCAGGCGCGGCGCAGCAGTTGCGGTTTTTGACCAATCTGGGCAACGTGGCCGAGGCAGGGGCAGCCCATCCGATCCGCGTGGTCCGCGATGAAGAGACGGGCGAGCCTGCGCCCTATGTGCTGGTGCGCCGCAATCTTGAGGCGCTGATCGACCGCAAGAGCTTTTACCGTCTGGTCGATCTGGGCCAGCACCGCGATGGCTGGTTTGGTGTCTGGTCGGGTGGGGAATTCTTTGGCATCATCCCATCGGAAGACCTGCCGTAAGTTCACCGAAAGACCCGAATGCCGATCACCCCTGCCGCCAATCTGTCGCTGCTTTGGTCCGAACTGCCCTATCTGGACCGGTTCGATGCGGCGGCGGAGGCGGGGTTTGGCGCGGTCGAGGTCTTGTTCCCCTATGACATGCCCGCGAAAGAGACGCAGCGCGCCTTGCTGCGCAATGGCTTAACGCTCGCCCTGATCAACGCGCCGCCGCCGAATTATACGGGCGGTCTGCCCGGTTTCGTCGCCCTGCCGGGAGGGGAGGCGCGTTTCGCCCATGATATGCGCCGGGTCTGGCGCTATG
This sequence comes from Sulfitobacter sp. 1A15106, assembly GCF_043556995.1. Lineage (NCBI taxonomy): Bacteria > Pseudomonadati > Pseudomonadota > Alphaproteobacteria > Rhodobacterales > Roseobacteraceae > Sulfitobacter > Sulfitobacter sp. 1A15106. The sequence continues at coordinate 120,916 of NZ_JBIFFM010000005.1, forward strand.
TGGAGGCGCTGCGGCCCCAGATGGTGCATGTCATGGCCGGGGAGGGCAAGGGGCCAGTGGCGGCAAAGGCTTTTGTGGCGAACCTGCGCCATGCCGCAGCGGAGGCGCCGCCGGGGGTCACGCTGATGATCGAACCGCTCTGCCCGCAGGCCAAACCGGGGTATTTCCTGAGCGACTACGCGCAGGCGGCGGAGCTGCTGGCGGCGGTAGATGCGCCGAATGTTGCGCTGCAATTCGACAGTTTCCACGCGCAGATGATCCATGGCGATGCCGTGGCTGTTTTCGAGGAATATCGCCCCCTGATCCGCCATGTGCAGCTAGGTGACACGCCAGAGCGCGGCGCGCCGGGCAGCGGTGATGTCGATTTCGACGGGCTCTTTGCCGCGCTGCGGGCGGGCTATGACGGTTTTGTCAGCGGGGAGTATATTCCGGGCGGCCCGACAGAGCAGTCCTTGGGGTGGGTGTCCGCCTTAGGGGAATGACACCGGCGCATCTCTGGGCTGCCACTGGGGGTATTTATCCATCACGCTTTCAAAGCGGGGCGACGCGAGGAAACGGTCGAGCCAGCCGCGCAGCGCGGGCCAGTCCTGCGCGTCGAACCAAGCGCGGTCGATAAAGGCGAACTGCCGCACGAAGGGCAGGATCGCGTAATCCGCCAGCGTGGGACGGTCAAAGATCCAGTCCCCCAGTTGCGCGTCGAGGTCATGGAGGAAGGTTGCCGCCTCGGCGCGCTGCTCTTCGGGGTCCGCCTCGGGGTAGCGGGTGGCGTATTTGGTGCGGTCCAGCGCGTCTTTGAACGGGCCGTCGGCGCAGGTGATCCAGTCGTGGCCTTCGGACGGCATGTCGCGCCAGCCGTCGGGATCGTTCTGGACCAGCGCCCATTTCATGATGTCGAGGCTTTCGTCGATGGGGCCGGTTTCGGTGACGAGGCAGGGCACGGTGGCGGTGGGCGAGGCGTCAAGGAAGGCTTGCGGTTTGTCGCGCAGGACGACTTCGCGCAGGTGGACGGGGGTTTGCGCGGCCGCGAGGGCGAGACGCGCGCGCATGGCGTAGGGGCAGCGGCGGAAGGAGTAGAGGATTGGGGTCATGCTAGATGATCTAGCGCATGGGGGAGGAGTGTTCAAAGGGCCATCGCCTGACCGCGGGTGGGCGATCTGACATGGCCTCATGCCACTTTATGGTTCAACCATGATGTGTGTCCGTAAGCTCACGCCCAGCCTCACCAAATCGCCTACCCGGGGGGCGGGCAGGCGATGGCCCGGCGCCTGCGGCTTGATTCCGGGCTGGGGGTCAACCTCATTGAAACGGCGTCGGCGGCAGCCCCTTGCCGGCAAAGCGCGCCACGTCATCCACCCGCTTTGACCGTGCCGTCGGGGTCCTTGCCGCGTCGATCCACGCCAGTGCATCGGCGCGCAGCGCGTCGCTGTAGCTGTCCCAACCGGCCTGCGCGCCGGTCTCTTCCAGCGCTTGGGCGAGGTCTGCGGGAAGGGCCGCGTCTTCCATCAATGCGCCTCCGCCCAATTGGCACCCACACCGGCGTCGACGATCAGCTTCACGTCAAGCTTCACCACCGGATCATTGGCATTCTCCATCACCTCACGCGCGGCGGCGATCAGCGCGTCTTCGGCACCCTTTTCCACCTCGAACAGCAGTTCATCGTGCACCTGCAACAGCATGGTCGCGGGCAGATCGGCGATCGCCTCGGGCATCCGCACCATGGCGCGGCGGATCACGTCGGCAGCGGTGCCTTGGATCGGCGCGTTGATCGCGGCCCGGGCGGCGAAGCCCGCCTGCGGTCCCTTGGCGCCGATGTTGGGCGTGTTGATCTTGCGGCCAAACAGCGTCTGCACATAGCCATGCTCTTTCGCAAAGGCCTTGGTGTCGTCCATGTAGGTCCGGATGCCGGGGAAACGCTCGAAATAGCGGTCGATGAAGCCCTGCGCCTCGGCCCGCGGAATGCGCAGGTTGCGGGCAAGGCCGAAGCCGGAGATGCCGTAGATCACGCCGAAGTTGATCGCCTTGGCGTTGCGGCGAATCTCAGGCGTCATCTGATCCATCGGCACGTCAAACATCTCGGACGCCGTCATGGCGTGGATGTCGTCGCCACGGTGGAAGGCTTCCTTGAGCGCGTCGATCTGGGCGATATGCGCCAGAATCCGCAGCTCGATCTGGCTGTAGTCCAGCGCCACCAGCACCTTGCCCTCGGGGGCGACAAAAGCCTCGCGGATGCGGCGGCCTTCCTCGGAACGGATCGGGATGTTCTGCAAGTTCGGATCGGTCGAGGCGAGCCGCCCGGTCGCCGCCCCGGCGATGGAATAGCAGGTGTGCACGCGGCCCGTCTCGGCGTTCACATGGTCTTGCAGCGCATCAGTATAAGTCGATTTCAGCTTGGACAGCTGCCGCCAGTCCAGCACCCGGCGGGCGAGGTCATGTTCGGTCGCCAAGTCTTCCAGCACATCCGCGCCGGTAGAGTATTTCCCGGTCTTGCCCTTCTTGCCGCCCGGCAGCCCCATTTTGCCAAAGAGGATTTCGCCAAGCTGGGCGGGGGAGCCGACGTTGAAGCTCTCGCCCGCCAACTCGTGAATATCCGCCTCCAGCCCGGCCATTTTCTGGGCAAAGGCGTTGGACATGCGGCTCAGCGTATCGCGGTCGACCTCGATGCCCGCCCGCTCCATCTGCGCCAAGACCGGCACCAGCGGGCGCTCCAGCGTTTCGTAGACCTTGGTGACCTCGGCGCGGTGCAACTGTGGCTTGAAGAGCTGCCATAGGCGCAGGGTGACATCGGCATCCTCAGCGGCATAGGCAACGGCATCGGCCAGCGGCACCTTGTCGAAGGTCACGGCGGACTTGCCGCTGCCCAAAAGCGGTTTGATCGGCATCGGTGTGTGACCGAGGTAGCGCTCGGAAAGCGTGTCCATCCCATGCCCATGTAGGCCCGCGTGCATCGCGTAGGACATCAGCATGGTGTCGTCGATGGGCGCGACCGCGATGCCCAGTTGGGCGAAAATCTTGCTGTCGTATTTCATGTTCTGCCCGATCTTGAGGATCGCGGGATCCTCAAGCATCGGGGTCAACAGTTGCAGCGCCTCTTCGACCGGCATCTGACCGGGGGCCAGCCCCTCTCCGCCAAAGAGGTCGTCGTCGCGGCTGGCTTTGTGGGTCAGCGGGATGTAGCAGGCCTGCCCGGGCTCTACGGCCAGCGAAACGCCGACCAGTTCCGCGGTCATCTCATTGAGGCCGGTGGTCTCGGTGTCCACCGCGACATAGCCTCGCTCGTAAATCCGATTGAGCCAGACGCGCAGCGCTTCGGCGTCGCCGACCTGTTCATACTGGCTGTGGTCAAAGGCCACCTCGGCCACCTGCGGCGCATCGGCCACGGCGGGGGCGGGCGCTTCGGGGATGGCCGGGGCCTCGCGGCCCAGCACCTCGGCCACGCGTTTCGACAGGGTGCGGAACTCCATCTCGGACAGGAAACCCAGCAGGCGGTCCGCATCGGGGTCGCGCACTTCGAGATCGTCGATGGTGAAGTCGAGCGGCGTGTTCTCGTCCAGCAGGACAAGATTGCGGCTCAGGCGGATTTGCTCGGCATGGTCGATCAGGGTCTGGCGGCGCTTGGGCTGTTTGATCTCGCCCGCCCGTTCAAGCAGCGCATCCAGATCGCCGTATTCATTGATCAAAAGCGCTGCCGTCTTAATCCCGATGCCGGGCGCGCCGGGCACGTTGTCGACCGAATCGCCCGCCAGCGCTTGCACGTCGACCACGCGTTCGGGATAGACGCCGAACTTCTCGAACACCCCATCGCGGTCGATGGTCTTGTTCTTCATCGCGTCGAGCATTTCCACCCCGTCGCCCACAAGCTGCATCAGATCCTTGTCGGAGCTGATGATGGTGCAACGCCCTCCGGCGGCGCGGGCCTGCACGGCGAGGGTGGCGATGATGTCATCGGCCTCATAGCCCTCAAGCTCTTTGCAGGCGATGTTGAAGGCTTCGGTCGCGGTGCGGGTCAGCGGGATCTGCGGGCGCAGGTCTTCGGGCATCGCATCGCGGTTGGCCTTGTACTGGTCGTACATGTCGTTGCGGAAGGTGTGGCTGCCCTTGTCGAAGATCACGGCGACATGGGTGGGCGCGTTGGGGCCGGTGTTGCCCTCTACATAGCGGTGCAGCATGTTGCAGAAGCCCGCCACGGCGCCAATCGGCAGGCCGTCGGATTTGCGCGTCAGCGGCGGCAGGGCGTGATAGGCGCGAAAGATGAAGGCAGAGCCGTCGATCAGATGCAGGTGGTGGCCTTTGCCGAATGTCATAGGAATGCTCCGCTGGGTTGGCGACCCTTTTGCCACGAAGCATGGCCCACGGCCAGACGCCAATGCGCCGCGCGGGCAGGTTCGTGCCGTCGGTTCAGTTGTTCAGATGGGGGCCGGGAAGGCTCAGACTTTGCCTTCGAAATCCGCATGGACGAATTTGCAGTCGCAATAGCCGCATTCGACCCAGCCGCGATCCTGGGGAATTTGCAGCCAGACGCGCGGGTGGCCAAGCGCGCCTTCGCTGCCGTCGCAGGCCACGCGCCAAGTGTTCACGATGCGGGTTTCGGGCGCTTGCAGGGTCATGGAGTTGGTCCTCGGCTCAGGCGAAAGTTGCCACTCGTTATGACCAAAGCAGCCGCGCGGGGCAAGGGCTCTGCGCGGGAATGGGGGGCTTGTGCACAAAGTGGTTCAAGTGCCAGCCCACAAGGGGTAAAAGGCGCTGAATAGCCACCAAGCCGGAGCAACAGTCTGATGAGCGCCCCCAAACCTGTCGTATTGTGCATCCTTGACGGTTGGGGCCTCAGCGAGGTGCCTGAGGGCAACGCGCCCCTGCTGGCCAAGACGCCGAATTTCGACCGGATCATGCAAGCAGGACCAAAGGCGCAGTTGATCACCCATGGCCCCGACGTGGGCCTGCCGCGCGGGCAGATGGGCAATTCCGAGGTCGGCCACACCAATATCGGCGCGGGCCGGGTGGTGGCGATGGATCTGGGGCAGATCGATCTGGCCATCGAAGAGGGCAGCTTTGCCGAGAATGAGCGGCTGCGGGGTTTTATCGCCAAGCTCAAGGAAACCGGCGGCACGGCGCATCTGATGGGTGTCGTCTCGGACGGGGGGGTGCATGGCCATCTCAGCCATATGATCGCCGCCGCCCGCGCGCTGGATGCGGCGGGGCTGCCGGTGGTGATCCATGCGGTGACCGATGGGCGCGACGTGGCGCCGTCCTCAGCCCTTGGCTATTTCGAGACGCTAGAGGCGGCGCTGCCCGAGGCCGTGAAGGTCGTCACCGTGACGGGGCGCTATTTCGCGATGGACCGCGACAACCGTTGGGACCGGGTCGGCAAGGCTTCGGCGGCGATCCTGCATGGCGAAGGGGAGGGGTACTCCGATCCCCGCGCGGCGGTTGAGGCGGCCTATGGGCGGGGCGAGACGGATGAATTCATCACCGCCAGCGTGATCGAGGGCTACGCGGGGGCGGCATCCGGCGACGGGTTCTTCTGCCTCAACTTCCGCGCCGACCGCGCGCGGGAAATCATGGCGGCCTTGGGCGATCCGGGCTTTGACGCCTATGACACCGGCCAGCGCCCCGATTGGGCGGCGCTGATGGGCATGGCGGAATATTCCAAGGACCACATCGCCTATATGACCACGATGTACCCCAAGCCGGACATCAAGAACACACTGGGCGATTGGGTGGCGCAGCAGGGCCTGCGGCAGTTCCGGCTGGCCGAGACCGAGAAATATCCCCATGTGACCTTTTTCCTCAATGGCGGGGTTGAGACTCCGGCCACGGGGGAGGACCGCAACATGCCCAAATCCCCCAATGTGGCGACCTATGACATGCAACCCGAGATGTCCTCCGCCGAGGTGACGGATCAATTCGTGCAGGCGATCGAGGCGGGCTATGACCTGATCGTGGTGAACTACGCCAATCCCGATATGGTCGGCCATACCGGCGATCTGGAGGCCGCGATTGCGGCTTGTGAAGCGGTGGATGCGGGCCTTGGCCGGGTGCTCAAGGCGCTGGAGGCCGCAGGCGGCGCGATGATCGTCACCGCGGATCACGGCAATTGCGAGATGATGATCGACCCCGAGACCGGCGGCGCGCATACGGCCCATACGCTCAACCCCGTGCCGGTGGTGGCGGTGGGCGCGCCCGAAGGGGCGGCGCTGCGCGATGGGCGGCTGGCCGATCTGGCACCTACGGTGCTCGATCTGATGGGCCTGCCGCAGCCCGAAGAAATGACCGGGAAAAGCCTGCTTTCATGAAACATCTTGCCGCGGCTGTCCTTTTTGCCTGTCTGCCCCTGATGGCACAGGCGCAGGCCGATGAGGCCGCCGCGGAGGCACGCGCGGCCGCAACCGCCTTGGAGGCGGCATCGGCGCGGCTGGACCAAGCCGATGGCGCGCGCGACCGGGTCAAGGCGCTGACCGAGACGATTCAGGCGTTTGAGGCGGGGCTGGCGGCGATGCGGGCCGGGCTGCGGCAGGCCGCGATCAACGAGGCGCAGCTCAGCCGCAAGCTTCAGGCGCGCGAGGGCGAGGTGGCGCAGTTCTTGGGCGTCTTGCAAAGCATCGGCGGCGATCCCTCGCCCGTGGTGCTTCTGCACCCCGATGGCCCGATGGGCACCGCCCGCGCGGGCATGTTGCTGGCTGAATTGACGCCTGCGCTCAACGCCCGCGCCGATGCGCTGCGGCAGGACTATGAGGACATCAAGACCTTACGCGCGCTCCAAACCGACGCGGCGCAGCGCCTGCAAGACGGGTTGACCGAGCTTCAGGCCGCGCGCACCGCGCTCAATCAGGCTATGGCCAACCGCCCCGATCTGCCGATGCGCTTTACCGAAGACCCGGTGCGCACCGCGATCCTCATCGCCTCGACCGAGACGCTGGACGGCTTTGCCAGCGGCCTGTCCGAGATCACCACCGGCGCGGTTGAACCTGCGCCGGTGAACCTTGACGGGCAGGTGGGCGATCTGCCCTTGCCCGCACAGGGGCTGGTGATCCGCAAGGCTGGCGAGACGGATTCGGCGGGCGTAACGCGGCCCGGCATGATCCTTGCCACCCGCCCGCGCGCCATCGTGACCAGCCCCTCGGCGGCGACGATCCGCTATGTCGGGCCGCTGCTTGATCTGGGCAATGTCGTGATCCTTGAGCCGCAGGTCGACACGCTTTTCGTGCTGGCGGGGCTGGATGTGGTTTACGGCCAAGCCGGGCAGGTGATTGCCGGTGGCACCCCCATCGGGTTGATGGGCGGGCCGGAAAGCGGCACAACATCTCAGATGTCACCAAATGGTGAAGCCACTGGCACTGACCGGACGGAAACGCTCTATATAGAAGTCAGGCAAGACAACACACCTCAGGATCCGGCAGACTGGTTCCGCACCGACAAGGATGGATAGCAGATGAAGAAATTCGTGATGGCAGCCGTTGCAGGCACGGTGGCGGGGGTGGTCGCCACCACTCAGATCGCCGGACCGCTGCTGGCGCAAGAGGCCGAGAAGACGACCAATGTTTACGAACAACTCGATCTCTTTGGCGATATTTTCGAACGCATCCGCGCCCAATATGTCGAAGATGTTGATCCCGGTGACCTGATCGAAGCTGCCATCAACGGTATGCTGACCTCGCTTGATCCGCATTCGTCCTACCTGTCGCCGAAAGACGCCGAGAAAATGCGCGAGCAGACGCGCGGCGAATTCGGTGGGCTTGGAATTGAGGTCACCCAAGAAGAAGGTTTCGTCAAAGTCGTCTCGCCCATCGATGGCACGCCCGCCGCCGAAGCGGGGATCGAAGCGGGAGATTTCATCACCCATGTCGATGGCGAAAGCCTGCTGGGCCTCGGTCTCGACGACGCGGTTGAGATGATGCGCGGGCCGGTGGGGTCTGAGATTTTGATCACCGTGGTGCGCGAAGGGGAGCCTGAGCCCTTCGACGTCTCCATCGTGCGTGACACGATCCAATTGACCGCCGTGCGCGCCCGCACCGTGGGCGATACCGCCGTGCTGCGCCTGACCACCTTTAACGAACAGACCTATCCGAAGATGAAGGAAGGGTTGGAGCAGCAGATCGAAGACGCGGGCGGTATCGAGAATATCAACGGTATCGTCATCGACATGCGCAACAACCCCGGTGGCCTGCTCAATCAGGCGATTGCCGTGTCGGATGCCTTTCTTGAGGAAGGCGAGATCGTCAGTACCCGGGGCCGCGACATCGAAGACGGCGACCGGGTGAACGCCACGCCGGGTGATCTGGCGATGGGCAAGCCGATCGTCGTGCTAATCAACGGCGGTTCGGCCTCGGCTTCCGAGATTGTCGCGGGCGCTTTGCAGGACCACCGCCGCGCCATCGTCATCGGCACCAAGAGCTTTGGCAAAGGCTCGGTCCAGACCGTGATGCCGCTGCGCGGGGACGGGGCCATGCGCCTGACCACGGCGCGTTACTACACGCCCTCGGGCCGGTCGATCCAAGCGCTTGGCGTATCGCCCGATATCGTCGTGGCCCAACCTCCGGTCACGCCAGAGCCCGAGGAAGACGACGACGCATTGTCGGCACGCCCCCTCCGCTCCGAAGCCGATCTGCGGGGCCGGTTGAACAACGACAGCCTGACCGACGATCAGATCAAACAGATCGAAGACGACCGCGAAAAGGCCCGCAAAGCGGCAGAGCTGCGCGAAGAGGATTACCAACTGGCCTATGCCATCGACATCCTCAAAGGTCTGTCGGCTCTGGGTCCGAACGAGTGATCTCTTTTACATAGATGCACAAAGCCCCGCTGGAGGCAGCGGGGCTTTTTGTTGGGCGCGGTCCTGCGGGAGGGCGTTTCGCTCATTCCGTCTCGCGGCAGTGCCGCCGAAAGGCGCGTTTCAGCATGTCGAGTTCGGCGCGCAGCAGGTCCATCTCGGCCCGTATGTCATCGCCGAGCGCTTCATCCGCGATCAGGGTCACATGACCCAAGAGCGCCCCGCTGGCCTTTTCGGTGATGACAAGGGTCTGGACCCCATCGGCAATCGCCTCTGCCGGGACCGGGAAGGAGATATGCCAGCGCCCTTCGGACCCTTCGGCCTCTAACGTGATATCCGTCACCTCCTTGCCCTCATGGGTCACGCTGATCTGCGGCGTGTCTGCACCCTCTTTGGCGGTCAGCACGCCCTGCCAGACGCCTTGGCGCAGCACGGTTTTGGTCAGGTCATATCGGCTCATCACGGGGTCCTAGATCTGGGCGCGGGGGGAGCGGGAAAAAGTGAGGTCGCGCAGCACGACTTGGTTCATCTCCGGCCCTTCAAAGATCAGGTCGATCCATGCCGCCTCGATCCGCTTTTCGTTGAGCTTGCTATAGGCCAGATCGAATTCGACGCTGATGCTTTCCTGACCCACGGGCATTTCGCGGACGATCTGTTCGGTGTTCGGACCGTGGCGGATGTTGAGACGGGCAAAGATCTCCAGCGGGTGTTCCAATTGCACGATCGTATCCATGCGGATGACATGGCGGCGTTTCAATCCGGTGATGGCCTCGGGCGGCAGATCAACAACCAGCGACAGGAATGACCCGTCGAATTTGAACACGTCGAGTTGTAGGCCAAAGGGGGCCAGGTCGGCTTCGCGCAGGTTGCGCAATTGGCGCAGAGTCAGTTCCGACTGCGCGCAATCGTGGAACAGGGTCACCTCTTCGCCCAGTTTGGATTTCGTCGCGACCGAGGACAGCCCCGGCGTGGCAAGCGGGCCGCGCCACAACTCGGGCCGCCATGCCCAATCGGCGTTATGTGGTTTCGGGAAGCCGCTGGCCCCGATGGCAGGCAGGGCAAGGCGGTCTTCGGCGCGATGGATCAGCCGGTTCAGTTCGGCCCGCAGCAGCCGGGCGCGGCTGCGTTGGCGGCGCAGGGTGGCAAGGTCAGCCGTGGCCGCTTTGCGGGCCGCAACCGCCCAGCGTTGCAGCGCGCGGGCAAAGAGCTTGCCCTCAAGATAATCGCTGCGGAAGTTGACCATGGACCTGCGCCTCTCGTTTGCTCGCAGTCTATGCAAGGCGGGGATTTCGTTCAAATGAATAGCCCCCGTGATTGTTTCCGGCCCCGGGCAGTGTTGCCGATTTGGAAACAAAGGCCGGTCAGCTGCCGGGGGCGGCGGGCGTTGCGCTTTTGCTACGGCTTTGCTGGATCAGCTCTGCCACCAGCGCGCGGCCCTCTTCGGAAATGGCGCGGCTTTGCGGCGCGCCATAGAGGGTGACGCTGGCGACATGGCCGCCGATCCGCGCCGTGCCGCGCCAATGGCGGGGGGACATGCCCTCGGCGGGCACCGGCCCTTGGGCCACAAAGATTGATGCCCCTTCGATGCGACCGGCCTCTTGCAACTGGCTTAGCCCTGCCGCCTCGGCAACCTGTTGCGGCGTGGGCAGGGGCGCGTCGGCCTCGGCTTCGATCAGCGCGAGGGTGAGAATGCCGCGCGGCGCGGCGCTGACCACATCAGGCAGGCCAAGCGCATCGCAACGCGCCATCAGCGCAAAGCGACGTTTGAGGCTTTTGGGGTCAATGCAATAGCCTTGCGGCGGCACAACCTGCACCGCGCCCCCGGCCAAAACGGTTTGCAGCAGCGGTTTCTCAGGCGTGGCGGGGCTGCCGCCAAAGGAAAAACCCTGACCGCCTTCGCAGGCGGACAGGGTGAGCATCGCAAGCGCCGCAAGCGGGCTTTTAGAGGTCCATGTAATCATGGGTCTCCGCCTTGGCGCCGGGATGTGTTACCGCGCCAAGGTAGGTGGGGCCGACGAGCTTGGCGTATTTCCAAAGCGCGCCGCTTTCGTAGTTGGTGGCACGCGGGCCAGCCCAAGCCTTGCGGCGCTCGGCCAGTTCCTCGTCCGACAGATCCACGGTGATGCTGCCCTTGACCGCGTCGAGGGTGATCATGTCGCCGTTCTTCAGCAGTGCGATGGGGCCGCCATGCGCCGCTTCGGGGCCGACGTGGCCAACGCAGAAACCGCGGGTCGCGCCGGAGAAGCGCCCGTCGGTGATCAGCGCCACCTTCTTGCCCATGCCTTGACCCGAGAGCGCCGCCGTGGTCGCCAGCATCTCGCGCATGCCGGGGCCGCCTGCGGGGCCTTCGTTGCGGATCACGAAGACATCGCCTTCCTTATAGGCGCGGTTCTGCACCGCCTCGAAGGCGTCCTGTTCGCATTCGAACACCAGCGCCGGGCCGGTGAAGACGATGTCTTCCTCGGCCATGCCCGCGATCTTCACGATGGCGCCTTCAGGGGCGAGGTTGCCTTTCAGGCCCACGACACCGCCGGTCTTGCTGATCGGATTGGCGACCGAGTGGATCACCTTGCCGTCGGCCTCGCGGTCGATGCGGTCCAACTCTTCGCCGATAGAACGGCCCGTGGCGGTCAGGCAGTCGGTGTGCAAAAGCCCCGCCTTGCGCAGCTCCTTCATCACCACCGGCACGCCGCCCGCGTCGTAGAGGTCCTTAGCGACGTACTGACCGCCCGGCTTCATATCGACGAAGTAAGGTGTGTCGCGGAAAATCTCGCAGACGTCTTCGAGGTAGAATTCGATCCCGGCCTCATGGGCCATCGCCGGCAGGTGCAGGCCCGCGTTGGTCGACCCGCCGGTGCAGGCGACGATGCGCGCGGCGTTCTCGAAGGCTTCGCGGGTGCAGATGTCGCGGGCGCGGATGTTCTTCTCGATCAGGTTCATCACCGCAGCGCCCGAGGCTTCGGCATAGGCGTCGCGGCTTTCGTAGGGCGCGGGCATGCCCGAGGAGTTCGGCAGCGCGAGGCCGATGGCTTCGGAGACGCAGGCCATGGTGTTGGCGGTGAACTGGCCGCCGCAGGCCCCGGCAGAGGGGCAGGCGACGCGCTCGAGCACGTCGAGTGCTGCCTGCGACATGGAGCCGTTCTGGAAGCGGCCCACGGCCTCGAACATGTCCTGCACGGTCAGGTCGCGGGTGGCGAAATCTTCCGGCACATCGGCGCCCGCAGGCGCCTTGCCCGGCAGGATCGACCCGCCGTAGAGGAAGACCGACGGCACGTTCAGCCGCAGCATCGCCATCATCATCCCCGGCAGCGACTTGTCGCAGCCCGCCAGACCGACAATCGCGTCATAGCAATGACCGCGCATGGTCAGTTCCACCGTGTCGGCAATCGCCTCACGCGAGGCCAGCGAAGAGCGCATGCCCTCGTGTCCCATGGCGATGCCATCGGTGACGGTGATGGTGGTGAACTCGCGCGGGGTGCCCTGTTCGGAATGCACGCCAACCTTCACCGCCTGCGCCTGACGGTTCAGCGCGATGTTGCAGGGGGCAGCTTCGTTCCAGCAGGTGGCGACGCCCACCAGCGGCTGGTGAATCTCTTCCTCGGTCATGCCCATGGCATAGTAGTAGGACCGGTGCGGCGCGCGGGCCGGGCCTTCGGTCACATGGCGGCTGGGCAGCCGGGATTTGTCGAAGCGGGGCGTGGTGGACATCGGTGGGCTCCTTGAAACGTCTTGAATGGAATAGTCGGGCGGCGGCTATGCTGCAAGGCTTTGGCGCGTATGAGGCGGGGGAACTGTTGTGTTGCAGCGTGTTAGGGCATAGGTTCTGACCTTCTGGCGCGGTCTGTTCGGCCCGTCCGCAAGCGTGAAGGCCCGGCATATGCTCTGCAAGCACCACCCCCGATTTGAACGGCGCCGCTGATGAACTGGCGGCCCGACTATAGCACCCACGCGGCCTTTGTCGCGCCCGCGCGCAACACCTCGGCACTGTGGCGGTTTTTCTTGGGGCTGTTCGTGGCCGTGGTGGCCTATGTCGCGCTGAACGAGCTTTACTTTCAGACTGTCTATGGGCTGGCGAGATCGGCGGCCCCGTCGCTGCATGGCGATCTTCTGAAAGGGGCCACGCCGCAGGCGATGTATCTGCTGCTGTTCAGCTTTGGCACCATGGCGATGGCCGTCGCCGTGACCGTGCGGATCGTGCACCGGCGCAGCGCGGGGAGCCTTTTTGGCCTGCCGGGGCGGCTCTGGCCCAGTTTTCGCGCGGTTTCCGGGGCGATGTTGCTGCTGGGCGTTGCGCTTGCGGTATTGCCGCCGTGGAGCATGGGCGGTGAGTTGACGCCGAACCTGCCCCTAAGCCGCTGGTTGCTGCTTTTGCCGCTGTCGCTGCTGGCCGTGCTGGTGCAGGTCAGCGCCGAAGAGATCGTCTTTCGCGGCTATGTGCAGCAGCAACTCGCGGCGCGGTTCAACGCGCCGCTGATCTGGATGGTGCTGCCGTCGGCGCTGTTCGCAGCGGGCCATTACCTGCCTGCCGAGGCGGGGGAGAACGCGCTAATGGTGACGCTTTGGGCTGGGTTTTTCGGCATCCTGATGGCGGACCTCACCGCGCGCTCCGGCTCGCTTGGGCCGGCCATCGCGGTGCATCTGTGGAACAACGTCTCGGCCATTCTCATTGTCTCTCTGCCGGATGATCTTTCGGGGCTGGCGCTTTATCTCACGCCCTTTTCGATGGATGACGCGGCGGCGTTGCGCTCATGGTTGCCGGTGGACTTCGCCTTGATGCTGGTCTCATGGCTGGCGGCGCGGCTGGCGATACGCCGCTGATTGCAATTTCCCCATGCGGGGATTATCTGGGACGGAACCACAGCAGAGGCCTGCCAATGAACTGGATCACGAACTACGTCCGCCCGCGAATCAACTCGATCTTCTCGCGCCGCGAGACGCCGGACAACCTGTGGACCAAGTGCAACGAATGCGGCACCATGCTGTTTCACCGCGAATTGGCGGACAATCTGAACGTCTGTACCAACTGCGGCCATCACATGCACATCAGCCCTCGCGCGCGCTTCAAAGCGCTGTTCGACGGTGGCATCTTTACCGAGGTGAAGGTTCCGGCGCCCACACCCGACCCGCTGCATTTCAAAGACCAGAAGCGCTATCCCGACCGGATGAAGGCCGCGCAAAAGCAGACGGGTGAGCATGAGGCGATGCTGGTCGTGACCGGCGATATCGGCCGCACGCCGATCGTCGCCTGCGCGCAGGACTTTTCCTTCATGGGTGGGTCGATGGGCATGTATGTCGGCAATGCGATCATTGCCGCCGCCGAGGAAGCCGTGAAGCTGAAGCGCCCGCTGGTGCTGTTCTCCGCCGCCGGTGGCGCGCGCATGCAGGAGGGTATCCTCAGCCTGATGCAGATGCCGCGCACCACCGTCGCCGTGCAAATGCTGAAAGAGGCGGGGCTTCCTTACATTGTCGTGCTGACCCATCCCACCACCGGGGGCGTCACCGCGTCCTACGCTATGCTAGGCGATGTGCAGATCGCCGAGCCGAACGCGCTGATCTGTTTTGCCGGGCCGCGCGTGATCGAACAGACCATCCGCGAGAAACTGCCCGAAGGCTTCCAGCGCGCGGAATATTTGCTCGACCACGGGATGCTTGACCGGGTGACCAAACGCACCGAAATGCGTGATGAGCTGATCACCATCACCCGTATGCTGATGGGCCTGCCGCCTGCCGTGCGCGGTGACCTGCCCGCGCCGGAAGAGGCCGAGGTGGCCGAGGCCGCTGCCGCCGTTCAGGCCGCGGCGGACCTGCCCGCCGATACGCCAGAGAAAAAATGAGCACGCCTTCATCCGACGTCATCCTTGAACGGATGATGGCGCTGCATCCCAAGATCATTGATCTGACGCTCGACCGGATGTGGCGGCTGCTCGATGCTTTGGGCAATCCGCAGAACGACCTGCCGCCGGTGATCCATATTGCGGGCACCAATGGCAAAGGCTCGACCCAAGCGATGATCCGCGCAGGCCTGGAGGCGGCGGGAAAGACGGTGCACGCCTATACCTCGCCGCATCTGGCGCGGTTTCACGAGCGTATCCGGGTCGCGGGTGAGTTGATCTCGGAGCCCGACCTCGCCGCCGTGCTGGACGAATGCCATGCTGCCAATGGCAGCGAAGAGATCACCTATTTCGAGATCACGACCTGCGCCGCGATCCTCGCCTTTTCGCGGGTGCCTGCCGATTACACGCTGCTTGAGGTGGGGCTTGGCGGACGGCTCGATGCGACGAATGTGGTCGATCCCGCCTTGACCGTGATCACCCCGGTGTCGGTCGATCACCAGCAGTATCTGGGCGAAACACTGGCCGAGATTGCAGGGGAAAAGGCGGGTATCATCAAGCGGCTTGTCCCTTGCGTGGTCGGCAAGCAGGAAGAGCCCGCGCTTGAGGTGATCGAAGACCGCGCCGCGAAACTCGGCGCGCCGCTTTTGGCCTATGGGCAGCAGTGGCATGTCGGGCCCGAAGCCGGGCGTATGGTCTATCAGGACGAGCGCGGCCTGCTTGACCTGCCGCGTCCCAATCTGCCCGGCGACCACCAGATGATGAACGCCGGGGCCGCGCTGGCCGCGCTGCGTCAGCTTGGCGTCGATGCAGAGGCCTGTGAGGCTGCCGTGACGCAGGCGCAGTGGCCCGCACGGATGCAGCGGCTGTCAGATGGGCCGCTTGCCCGTATGGCGCCGGAGGGCGAGTTGTGGCTCGACGGCGGCCATAACCCGGCGGCGGGGGCGGCATTGGCGGCCACGTTGGCGACCCTGCCGAAACGCCCGACGCATCTGATTTGCGGCATGTTGAATACCAAGGATATCGCCGGATATCTGCGCCCGCTGGCGGCAGAGGCGGCAAGCCTCACCGCCGTGTCGATCCCCGGCGAGGCGGCGACCCTGCCTGCCGAGGCGACAGCAAAGGTGGCGCGCGATGTGGGGTTCGAGACCGCAGAGGCCGAGACCGTCACCGCGGCGCTTAAGGCGATCATCGCCCGCGAACCCCATGCGCGTGTGCTGATCTGCGGCTCGCTCTACCTTGCCGGTAGCGTGTTGCGTGAAAACGTCTGATTAACCATATTTGGGTGTACCGCTGCTGCGAGGTGCAGATGTGGTGTATCTTGGTCCGCGGAAGTCTCCCCTTTCGAATTTGACCGAGGTGTCCCCATGCGCAATTTCAGCCGGTCCGCGCGTCACGATCAGGACGATGCACGGAAATTTCAATTTATCTTCATGGCCGTAGGTCTCGCAATTATCGCGGGCGGCCTGTGGTGGCTTTATGAGGTCGAACGGCCTTACCACCCTTTCCTGCAGGGGAATGACCTGCATATGCAGCCGCTCAGTGATTCCTGAATGGTTGGCCGGGGGCGGTCAGCGCCCCCAGTCTTCCCCCTGCATCTCCCGCAGGCGGGAGGCTGTACGCTCGAATTCAAAGGTGCCTTCACCTTCGAGGTAGAGCATTTCCGGCGCGGCGGCGGCGGAACAGATCAGCCGCACCTTTGCCTCGTAAAGCGCGTCAATCAGGGTGACGAAACGCTTGGCCTCGTTAAAGTTCGACCGGCCAAGGGTGGGGATGTTGTCCAGCAGCAGCACCCGCACGGCCTGCGCCAGCGCGAGGTAATCCGCCGCGCCCAAGGGCTGGCCGCAGAGCGCGTGAAAACCGGCGCGGGCCATGCCGTTGTGATATTGCGGTATGGTCACTTCGCGGCCCTTGACGTGTAGGGTCAGCGGTTCGCCCTCGGCCCCTGCAAGATCGTCCCAGACCGCGTCCATCGCGGCCCGGCTTTCGGCGTTGACGGGGGTGAAATAGACCTGTGACCCTGCCAGCCGGTCTTGGCGGTAGTCGGTCGGGCTGGCCAATTCATGGACCACCATCCGCTCTTTGATGAGGTCGATGAAGGGCACGAAAACCTCGCGGTTGATGCCGTTTTTGTAGAGGTCATCGGGCAGGCGGTTCGAGGTGGTGACCACCACGACGCCCGCGGCGAAGAGTGCTTCGAACAGGCGGCCTACGATCATCGCGTCGGTGATGTCGGTGATCTGCATCTCGTCGAAGGCCAGTAGGCGGACGCTTTCCGCCACGTCCCGGGCCACGGGCGCAATGGCGTCATCCACGCCGGTCTTGCGGACCTCATGCATGGCGTTGTGGATTTCCTGCATGAAGGCGTGGAAATGCACGCGGCGCGCAGGCACGTCGGGCAGATGCGCCACGAGCATGTCCATCAGCATGGATTTACCGCGCCCGACACCGCCCCAAAGGTACAGGCCCTTGGGCGGCTCTGGGGCTTTGCGGAAAAAGCTCTTTTTCGGCGGGTTGGCCAGCGCATCGCGGATGCGGTCGAACTCGGCCATGACGGTTTCTTGGGCCGGGTCGGCCTGTAGTTTGCCCTCGGCGACAAGCCGGGCATAGGTTTCGCGCATGTTGCTCATGGCGGGAGAGATAGCGTGCTGGTGGGGGAGAGGAAAGGTGGTCTTGTGGAAGGGCCATCGCCTGCCCGCGGGTCGGCGATCAGGCGGTATGGCGTTGCCACTTTATGGCTCAACCATTGTGTGCGTTCGCAAGGTCGTACCCAGCCTCGCCCAATCGCCTACCCGGGGGGCGGGCAGGCGATGGCCCGGCGACCGCCACTCGTTCCGGCTGGGTGGCTCTCGCGACCCTTACCAGTCCGCCGGCCCCTTCTCGGCAAACTCATGCACAAGAAAGTCGATAAACGCCCGCACCTTGGGCTGGGTGAAGCGGCCCGGCGGATAAACGGCATAGATGCCCTGCGTCTCCAGCGGCAGATCGGGGATCGCGTCCTCGACCAGACCTTTCTCCATCGCCTCGGCGTAGAGGAAGCTTGGCAGATAGGCGATGCCCAGCCCCGAAATCGCAGCGTTCAAGAGACTCTGCCCGTCGTTGACCGACAGCCAACCGGCGGTGCGCACCTGCCGCTTCTCGCCCGAGGGCGCGGTCAGTTTCCACACGTTGCCCGAAGACTGGTTCGAATAGTGCAGCAGCTTGTGATTGTTCAGATCGTCGATCTTTTCCGGCCGCCCGTATTGCTCGAAATACTTCGGGCTGGCGATCATGCGCTTGGTGGTCTCGGTCAATTTGCGCGCGCGCAGGGTGCTGTCTTCCAGCTCCCCGATCCGCACGGCCATGTCGAAACCTTCCGAGATCAACTCAACGTAGCGGTTGTTCAGCACCATGTTCACGGTGATATCGGGAAAGTCCTGCAAGAACTCCGACAGCGCGGGGGACAAATGATTGACGCCGAAATCCGTCGCGACCGAAATTCGCAGCAGCCCCGAGGGCGCCGATTGCATCGAAGTGACCAAGGCATCGGCCTCGCCTGCGTCGTTCAGCACGCGGCGGGCGCGGTCGTAGTAAGCAAGGCCAATCTCGGTGGGCGAGACGCGGCGGGTGGTGCGGTTCAGCAGCCGCGCGCCCAAGCGCGCCTCGAGCGAGGAGACATGCTTTGAAACGGCGGATTTCGAGATCCCCATCTTCTTGGCAGCATCGGTAAAGCCGCCTTGATCCACCACAGTGGCAAACGCTTCCATTTCCGTAAGGCGGTCCATTGCCTGTCCCTTCGCATTGATCTTGTTGCGGTCAGGTATGGGCGTCAATTCGGGCAGGATCGGGGCGCAGGCAAGACAGTCCCGTGGTCTTTGCGGGGATCGTTCATGGCATGGAAACGGCAGAACAATCCGTTTCCCCGCCTGTCACAGCCAGCGCAGCCATTTCAGCACGGCCAGCATGATGGCTGCGAGGCCGACCATGGCAAGGCAAAGGATCGCGAAGGCATGCGGATCGTCCACGCCCGGCATCCCACCCACGTTCACGCCGAAAAGCCCCGTCAGGAACCCCAGCGGCAGAAAGACCGCGGCGGCGATGGACAGCATGTAGCTGTGCCGCGCCTGTCGCTGCGCGACCTGGTTGTCGTGTTCGTCCTGCACCGTGACGATGCGTTCCTGTAGCGCGTCCAATTCCTCGACCACGATGGCGGTCCGGTTGGCCAGTTCGCGCAGCTTCATCGCGTCCACGTCCGGCACCAGCGGCAGGTCCAGTGTCGCCAACCGCTCCAGCGCATGGCGCTGCGGGGCGAGGTAGCGTTCCAGCCGGATTGCGCTGCGGCGGGTCACCGGCAGTTCCTTCGGCGGCGGGGTGCTGTGGTCCTCTAGATCGGTCTCGTAGAAGGCCGTCCGATCCGCCAGCCGCGCCACTTCGACCTGCACCCGGGCGGTCAGGCGAGAGACCAGCGCCTCGACAAAGGCCGAAGGCCGGGGCGGCGCGTTGTTCTCGGCGGCCAGCGCGCGCAGCTCATCTATGGCAAAGACCCGGCGCATCCGCACGGTGATCACCACCGCATCCGTCACCCACATCCGGACCGAGACCATCTGGTCGGCCTGTTGACCTTCGTTGAGGTTGATGCCCCGCAGGTTGAGGATCAGCCCGTCGTCATATTCGTCACAGCGCGGGCGGGTTTCGGGCTGTAGCAACGCACCCGCCGGGATCTCGGGCAGGTGTTCGGCCAGCCACGGCGCCAGCGCCGGATCGGCCATGTCGTAGTGCCACCAGCGGTAGCGCCCCGGCCCAGTGAGGTTGTCATCGGAAGGCACCTGCGCGGTGCCGTCCTCATAGATGTCGAAGACGCAGAGGGGCATGGAGACCTTGGATCGTTTTGGCAATCCTGCGGCGATCTAGGGCGGGGCGCAAGGGGGCCAAGCGCCCGCCCGTCGCTTACAGCCCGGCGGCCAGACGTGTGCCTTGGTTGATGGCGCGTTTCGCGTCCAGTTCCGCCGCCACATCCGCGCCGCCGATCACGTGGCAGGTCTGCCCCCGCGCCTCCAGTGCATCGGCGAGGCTGCGCTCGGACAATTGCCCGGCGCAGAGCACGATGGTGTCGGCCTCGATCAGCGTGGGGTTCTCGCGCGCCTCGCCAAAGGAGATATGCAGGCCCGCATCGTCGATCTGTTCGTAGTTCACACCCGCGATCATCTTCACGTCGCGCATGGTGAGCGAGGCGCGGTGAATCCAACCCGTGGTCTTGCCCAGACCCTTGCCGGGCTTGCTGGTTTTGCGTTGCAGCATGGTGATCTGGCGCGCAGGTGCTGGCGGTTGCGGCCCTTCGGGGGCAAGGCCGCTGCGATGCGCGCCCGGGTCTGTGACGCCCCATTCGCGCATCCACTCGGGCAGGTTCATCGTGCTGCTCTCGCCATCATGCACCAGATGTTCAGACACGTCGAAGCCAATCCCGCCTGCGCCGATCACCGCAACGCGCTGGCCGACCTTCGCAGTGCCGTTCAGCACGTCGATGTAGCTGACCACGTTGTCGCGGTTCTGGCCGGGAATCTGCGGGTCGCGCGGCACGACGCCGGTGGCGATGACGACCTCGTCGAAGTCTGAGAGCGCCTCGCTCGTGGCTTCGGTCTCAAGCTGCACGGTCACGCCGTGCACGTCCAGCATGGTGCGGTACCAGTCGACAAGGCCCCAGAACTCCTCCTTGCCGGCTACCTGTTTGGCGAGGTTGAGTTGCCCGCCGATCTCGGACGCGCGGTCCATGAGCGTCACCTTGTGGCCCCGCTCCGCCGCCGTGATGGCAGCCGAGAGACCGGCAGGCCCGGCGCCGACAACGGCAATTGTTTTCGGGTTTGCGGCGGGTTCGATCCGCAATTCCGTCTCGTAACAGGCCCGCGGGTTCACGAGGCAGGTGGAGATCTTGCCGCCGAAGGTATGGTCGAGGCAGGCTTGGTTGCAGGCGATACAGGGGGCGATGCGCTTGGCCTGACCGGCCTTCGCCTTGGCGAGGAAATCGGCATCGGCCAGCATCGGCCGCGCGAGGCTGACCATGTCGGCGCAGCCCTCCGCCAGCACTTCTTCGGCCACTTGCGGCGTGTTGATCCGGTTCGAAGTGATCAGCGGGATGCCCACCTTGCCCATCAACTTTTTCGTGACCCATGCAAAGGCCGCGCGCGGCACCGAGGTGGCGATCGTGGGGATGCGCGCCTCGTGCCAGCCGATGCCGGTGTTAATGATATTGGCGCCGGCCTTCTCGACCTCTTGCGCCAGTTGCACGACCTCTTCGAAGGTCGAGCCGTTGGGCACGAGGTCGATCATCGACAGGCGGTAGATCAGGATGAAATCCTCGCCCACCGTTTCGCGCACCCGGCGCACGACTTCCAGCGGCAGGCGCATGCGGTTCTCGTAGGAGCCGCCCCAGCGGTCCTCGCGCTTGTTGGTGTGGGTGACGAGGAACTGGTTCAGGAAATACCCCTCGGAGCCCATGATCTCGACCCCGTCATAGCCCGCCTCGCGGGCGCGCAGGGCGCAGGCGGCGATGTCGCTGATCTGTTTCTCGATGCCTTCCTCGTCCAACTCCTTGGGCGCGAACATCGAGATCGGGGATTTCACTGCGCTCGGGGCCACGCATTCAGGTGTGAAGGCATAGCGGCCCGCGTGGAGGATCTGCATGGCGATTTTGCCGCCCGCCTCATGCACCCGCTGGGTGATGATGCTGTGGTTGTCCACGTCCTTCTGGCTGACCATCATCGCCGCGCCATGGGCCACCGCGCCTTCGCGGTTCGGCCCGATGCCGCCCGTGACCATCAGCCCCACATCGCCCCGCGCCCGTGCCGCATAGAACTCCGCCACGCGGTTCCAATCGCCCGTCTCCTCCAACCCGGTATGCATCGAGCCCATCAACAGCCGGTTCTTCAGCGTGGTGAAACCAAGGTCGAGCGGGGCAAGCAGGTGGGGGTAGTCGGACATGGCTTTACCTTTCTGGGTGGGCTGGGTCACTGTGACACCATCGGAAACGGCAGGGCAAGTCACGCGAAACGCCGCGTCAACGATGCCGCTGCCGAAACGTCATAGCCGCAATGTGACCGCTTTGAGCCGCGCCTTGGTCGTGCTAACTCCCTCATGAACGCCATTCAGGAGACCTGCCCCCATGACCCCCGAAGAGATTGCCAAACTGCCCTACCGCTCTTGCGTCGGCGTGATGCTGGTGAATGCCGAGGGGGAGGTCTTTGTCGGCCAGCGGCGCGACCGGGATCAGGACGCTTGGCAGATGCCCCAAGGCGGGGTCGACAAGGGCGAGGCCGCGCGCGATGCGGCCCTGCGTGAGCTAGAGGAAGAGACTGGCATTCCCAGCAATCTGGTGCGGATCGAAGCCGAGACGACAAGCTGGCTGCCCTATGATCTGCCCCATGAACTGGTGCCCAACATCTGGAAGGGCCGCTACCGGGGGCAGGAACAGAAGTGGTTCCTCATGCGTTTTCTGGGGCAGGACGATCAGGTCAACATCCAGACGGCTGAGCCTGAATTCTCGGAATGGCGCTGGATGCCCGCAGATCAACTGGTCGCGAATATCGTGCCGTTCAAACGTGCGGTCTATGCAGCGGCTCTTGAAGAGTTTGAGGAGAAGTTATGACACGGATCATCGCCTGCGCCCTCGCCACTTTGGCCCCGCTGCCCGCGCTTGCGCTCAGTTGCCTGCCCCATTCGGTCGAGGCGACTTATCAACGCGCGGCCACGGCCGAGGAAAACTATGTCGTGGTGCAGGGGCGTCTGACCTTTGACGCCAGCGCCCTGCCAAAGGGTGGCACCATCGGGATCAACCCGCCCGAAGAGACGCCGATCCGGGCGCAGATCAGCGGCAAGGCGCTATCCGAAGGGGGCTTTGACGTGCCCTTTGACCAGCCCTTGACGCTCAACGTTCAGTGTTTCGGCCCTTGGTGCGGCTCCGCCGAAGAGGGGGATGTTCTGGCCTTCCTCGAACGCAAACCGGATGGGGCCTATGCGCTGGAAAGCAACCCCTGCGGGGGCGATCTTTTCGGCTCTCCGAAGCCTGCCATGGTGGATAAGGTGATCGCCTGTTTCCAAGGGGCGGAGTGCACGCCGGTTCGGTGATCCGGCGGCAGTCTTATGCCTTGATAAGCGGCACTTGCGGTGCGGCATCGCGGGGCAGCAGCCCTGTGAGACGCGGGTCGTCGTCGATCTCAACCTGGCGGCGCACTGGGATGAAACCTGACCGCACATAAAAGCCAAGCGCCTGTGGGCTGTCGTTGGTGCAGGTATGCAGGTGCAGTCGGGTGATCGGCTTTTCCCATGCCAGCGTGATCGCTTGGTTCATCAGATACCGCCCCGAACCGCTGCCGATCAGCGCAGAGGTCAGCCCGAAATAGGCCAGCTCGCAGCTGCCGTCTTCGGGGAAGTTCAACTCAAGCAGCGCCTCGTCCTTGCCATCGCGGGTCAGCGTATAGAAGTCCCGCGCCGGGTCTTGCAGCAGCGCGCAGAGGGCCGTGTCATCCAATTTGAGCCGCCCGTACCAGAGCCAATCCATCCCGACGCGCCGGAAAATATCGCGAAACCAGTCGGGCGTCGGCGTGACCTTTCGAAAGGTGACACCATCAGGCAGGGGCACCTCCCGCAGGCTGGGTTTGGCGTCCATCTCAAGATGGGTCACCACCACGGCGAGTTTGCCGGGCGGGACATCGTGAAAACCGCTCTCGATCATGGTCAGACCAGCCCTTCGGCCTTGAACAGGGCCATGATGTCAGTCTGGGGGCGGGGGCCGATGTGGCGGATCACTTCGCCCGCGCAGATGTTGCCCATGCGGCCACAGGTCTCAAGATCGCGGCCCGTGGCAAGGCCATAGAGGAAGCCCGCCGCGAATTGGTCACCCGCGCCCGTGGCATCCACCGGCACGACCTTTTCGACCGGCACGTCGACCCGTTCCTCGCCCCGCACCAGCGTGACACCGTCGCCCGACCGGGTGCAGACCACCAGCGGGCAAATCTCGGCGGTCTTGGCCAGGGCGGCTTCGGTGTCGTCGGTTTCCCAAAGGGCGCGAATCTCGGCCTCATTACCGATGACATAGCCCAGATCGTTTTCGATCAGCGCGAGGAAGTCGTCGCGGTGGCGCTCCACGCAGAAGGGGTCGGAGATGGCGATGCCCGCCATGCCGCCGCCCGCCGTCGCGGCCCGCGCGGCCTCGCGAAAGGCGGTTTTGCCCGCCTCGTGGTCGAAGAGGTAGCCTTCGAGGAACATCAGCTTGGCCTTCTCCGTCACCGCCTGCGGCACATCGGCCGAGGTCAGCCCGGTCGAGATGCCGAGGTAGGTGTTCAGTGACCGTTCCCCATCGGGGGTGACGAAGATCATGCAACGCGAGGTCGGGTTCTCGCCCTCCGCCACGGGGGCGTTGACGAAATCGATGCCGATATCGGTCATCGCCTTGGCATAGAACTGGCCCAGCTCATCATCGCGCACCCGCCCGATAAAGGCGGTCTTGAGGCCCAGCGCGCCCGCGCCCGCCACGGTATTGGCGACCGAGCCGCCCGGCGTCTGCACCCGGTCTTGCATCGCGGCATAGAGGTCTTCGGCGCGGTCACGCTCGATCAACTGCATGATGCCTTTCTCGATGCCGTTGTCGGCAAGGAAATTGTCATCGGCATGGGAGATCACGTCGACGACGGCGTTGCCGATGCCAACCACTTCGTATTGGGTCATTCTGTCTTGTCCTCGTATTGGCACAGGTCACGGATGATGCAGGTGCGGCACAGGGGTTTGCGGGCTTTGCAGTGATAGCGGCCATGCAGGATAAGCCAGTGATGGGCATGGCGCTGGAAATCGGCGGGAATGTTGTCTTCGATGGCGCGCTCTACCGCGTCGACCGTCTTGCCCGGTGCGATGCCAGTGCGGTTGCCGACGCGGAAGATATGCGTGTCCACCGCCTGCGCAGGCTGGCCCCACCACATATTGAGCACCACATTCGCGGTCTTGCGCCCCACCCCCGGCAGCGATTGCAGCGCGGCGCGGGAATTGGGCACCTCGCCGTCGTAATCGTCTACAAGGATTTGGCTCAGCTTGATGACGTTCTTGGCCTTCTGACGGTAGAGGCCGATGGTCTTGATATGGTCGATCACCCCCTCAAGCCCGAGATCGAGCATCTTTTGCGGCGTGTCCGCGATCTTGAACAACTCGCGCGTGGCTTTGTTGACGCCCGCATCGGTCGATTGCGCGCTCAGCGCCACGGCCACGACGAGCGTATAGACATTCACATGCTCCAACTCGCCCTCGGGCTCAGGCTCTGCCTGTTGGAAGCGGGCGAAGATCTCGCGGATGGTATGATAATCAAGTTGGCGGGCCATGGCTCAGGGTATGCGATGAATGGCGCGGCAGGGCAAGCGGGGGCGGGGCGTGGGGTGCGATGGCGCAAGAAACGGGTCGCACGGGGGCAGGGGCGCGGCTAATCTGGTGGCATGACACAGATCGCACAGCTCTCTCCCGCGCCCGAAGATCAGGGGTACCACTATCAGGTGATGCGCCGCGCCATCGCCCTGATTGACGAGGCCGAAGACCCCAAGCAACTCGATTGGATCGCGGGCGAGATGGGCATGTCCGCCGCGCATTTCCAGCGGCTGTTCTCACGCTGGGTGGGGGTCTCGCCGAAGCGATACCAGCAGTATCTGATGCTGGATCAGGCCAAAGTCATGCTGCGCGACCGTTTCACCACGCTGGCGGCGGCGCATGAATTGGGGCTGTCGGGCAGCGGGCGGTTGCATGACCTTTTCCTGCGCTGGGAGGCGATGAGCCCCGGTGAGTTTGCCCGCAAGGGCGCGGAGCTGACGATCTACTGGGGTTGGTTTGACAGCCCCTTTGGCCCGACACTGGTGATGGGCACCGATAAGGGCATCTGCGGGCTCGCGCTGTCGTCGGAAGTGGGGGAGGATGCGGCGATGGCGGATCTTTGTGGCCGCTGGCCGCTCGCCGATTTCGTGGAGGCCCCCGCGCGGTTGCAGGCATGGGTCGACGCGGCCTTTGGGAGACGGAAGGAGCCCGAGGCGAAGGCGCCGCTCTACCTCATCGGTGCGCCCTTTCAGATCAAGGTCTGGGAGGCGCTGCTGAGCATCCCCTCAGGGCAGGTGACCACCTATTCCGAAATCGCACAGCGCATCGGCAGCCCCCGCGCCGTGCGTGCCGTAGGCACGGCAGTAGGGCGCAATCCGGTGAGTTGGCTGATCCCCTGTCACCGGGCGCTGCGCAAAAGCGGGGGCTTGGGCGGCTACCACTGGGGGCTGCCGGTGAAACGCGCAATGCTCGCCTTCGAGGCGGCACGGGCAGAGGCGCAAACAACCCCCTCTGGGCGGGTTTCTGCCGAATAGCGGTTATATGTAATGTTTTTGGGAACTTTGCGTGCCTATATTGCGTTCACGTCAAGATGCCCCGCCCGAACGGGGCCGCAAACATGAAGGCAGTAGACATGATTTCTTCGAAGATGACTTTGGCCGCCGCTCTGGCTGGCGCGATGACACTGGGTGCCTGTACGCAGCCGATGCAGACCGGCAATGGCGATCCCAACCAGCGGACCAAAAATGGCGCTTTGATCGGTGCGGGCGTCGGGGCCCTTGCCGGTGCAATTTCCGAAGGTGACGGCAAAGGCGCGCTGAAAGGCGCTTTGATCGGCGGCACGATCGGCGCGGGCGTCGGCTATTCGCTCGATAAGCAAGAGGCCGAGTTGCGCGCCGCGAT
Source organism: Sulfitobacter sp. 1A15106 (assembly GCF_043556995.1). Taxonomy (NCBI): domain Bacteria; kingdom Pseudomonadati; phylum Pseudomonadota; class Alphaproteobacteria; order Rhodobacterales; family Roseobacteraceae; genus Sulfitobacter; species Sulfitobacter sp. 1A15106. The sequence goes on from NZ_JBIFFM010000005.1 coordinate 147,229, forward strand.
GGACAGCCGCGTGGTGATCACCAACACCGGCGACCGTCTGATCGTGACCCTGCCGCAAGACATCCTATTTGCGACCGACAGCACCAGCGTATCGCCCGCCCTGCGTGACGATCTGGCCGCGCTGGCGCAGAATGTGAACATCTATCAGAACTCCACCCTGCAAGTCGTGGGCCACACCGACAGCGATGGCGAAGCGGCCTATAACCAGCAGCTTTCCGAGCGTCGCGCGCAGGCCGTGGGCAACATCCTTCTGTCCAACGGCGTGCCGCAGCAGCGTTTGCAGACATTCGGCCGTGGCGAAAGCCAGCCTGTGGCAAGCAACCTGAGCGCCGCTGGCAAAGCGCAGAACCGCCGGGTCGAGATCGTGATCCTGCCCAACGCGCGCTAAACCGCAGGTTGAAAGTGACAGAGAACCCCGGCCAGTGGCCGGGGTTTTTTTGGCCTAGAGGTTGTCCTCGACCCTGAAACCCTCGGGGATGGCATCGCGCCCTTCGAGCAGAAGATCGGCCATGACCTCTGCCACTTTCGGGGCCATGCCGAAGCCGATTTTAAAGCCGCCGTTGGCGATGTAATGCCCCGGTCTGCCCGGCCACGGGCCCAGCATCGGCGCGCGGCTGCGGCTGCGCGGGCGCAGCCCGGCCCAGCGTTCGACAACCGGCGCGTCTTGCAATGCGGCCACCGCCGCGCGGGCCTTGGCGATCACCGCATCGAGCTGCGCATCGGTGCCGTCAGGGCTGTCATATTCTCGCTCAGTGGTGCCGCCCACAGCCACCGTGCCATCCAGATGCGGGATCACATGGACCCCATCGGCAAAAAGCTGCGCCGCGCCGCCCCGGTCCAGCCGCAAGAGCGCGGCCTGCCCTTTGATGCCCGCGCCAACCAAACGCGGATGGCCCGCATTCAGCGCCTCTAGCCCCGCGACACCCGTGGCCCAGAGGGTCAGACCCTCCTCGGGCGCCTCGGCCACGATCTCAACGCCTTTGGCCGCCAGCGCCGCGACGAGGGCGGCACAGGCGTGGCGCGGGTGGACGAGGGCGCTTAGCGTGTCGCGGATCAGCCAGCCGGTGGGACTCTGCGGGGCCCAATCGCTGCTCTCGGCGCGGATCAATTCCCACCGGGCGCGGCCTTGCCAAAGTTCGGCTGCCGTGTCCTGCCGTTGCCGCGCCAGCGCGAGGGCCGCCTCATCCGCCACCGGCTGCAAGCGCCCGCTGCGGATATAGCCGGGCGCGCGACCGCCCGCAGCCTCGACCTCGGCCCAGAAGGCTTCGGCGCTGAGCAGGCTCTCAAGCTGAAAGGCTTTCTTGGCGTTCCAATTTTCCGGCACATGCGGCGCCAGCGCGCCCACGATCCCGCCCGAAGCCCCCGCCGCCGGTCCTGCCGGATCGACCACACGGACCACCGCCCCGCGCCGGACGCAGGCCCAAGCCACCGACAGGCCAAAAATCCCGGCCCCTCTTACGGTTACATCCACCATTGCCATTCCCCGCCAGCTTGCGCAGTGTCTGCGCGACTTCTTCCCCTCTAGCAGGACGTGCCGTGCCAGACCAGAATGCCCAGATTACGTGGCGCGCGGGCCAAGTGCCCGTCTCGACCCAGTTCGATGACCCCTACTTCAGCCTAGAGGACGGCGCGGCTGAGACGGCCTATGTCTTTCTGGCGGGCAATGACCTGCCCGAGAGGTTCCGCCCCGGCTTTCACATCGCTGAACTTGGTTTTGGCACCGGGTTGAACCTGTTGCTTGCTTGGGATGCTTGGATGCGGGCGGGCCATGACGGGCCGCTGCATTTCACCAGTTTCGAAGCCTACCCGATGCACCCCGAGGATATGGCGCAGGCCCATGCGGCCTTTCCCGCGCTCGACGGGCGGCGCGATGCGCTGACAGCGGCGTGGGATGGCGCGGGTGGCGTGTTGGAACTGCCCGCGGGTGGCGTGTTGGAACTGCCCGGCTTGCGGGCCGAGATCATCATTGGGGACGCGCGCGAAACCCTGCCCGCATGGCAGGGGCAGGCCGATGCTTGGTTCCTCGATGGGTTTTCACCGGCCAAGAATCCCGAGCTTTGGGGCGATGATCTGATGGCCGAGGTGGCACGCCATACCGCACCGGGCGGCAGTGCTGCGACCTATACCGCCGCGGGCTTCGTGCGCCGTGCGCTTGCCGCGGGCGGTTTCGAGGTTGCCCGCATCCCCGGCTATGGCCGCAAACGCCATATGACCCGCGCGCGGATGCCCGCATGAGCCAGTCCAACAATATCCCGCTCGGCATCATGCTGATGATCGCCACGACGATGGTCTTTGCCGTCCAAGACGGGCTGTCGCGCCATCTGGCCGAAAATTACAATGTGCTGATGGTGGTAATGATCCGCTATTGGTTCTTTGCCGCTTTCGTCATCGCGCTGGCCCTGCGCAAGGCGGGCGGCATCCGCAAAGCCGCCGCGACCACGCAGCCTGCGGTGCAAATCCTGCGCGGCGTGCTGCTGTCGACCCAGATCTGTACGATGGTGCTGGGTTTTACCATTCTGGGGCTGGTGGAAAGCCATGCGGTCTTTACCTGCTACCCGCTGCTGGTGGCGGCGCTCTCCGGTCCGATCTTGGGTGAGAAAGTCGGCTGGCGGCGGTGGGCCGCGATTGGTGTGGGCTTTGTCGGGGTGCTGGTGATCTTGCAACCCGGGCTTCGCGTGGTGGACCCTGCCGCCGCGATCCCGCTGGCAGGGGCGGCGATGTTCGCGGTCTATGGCCTGCTGACCCGCTATGTCGCGCGGCGCGACACGACGGCGACAAGTTTCTTCTGGACGGGCGTGACCGGTGCGGCGGTCATGACGGCGGTGGGCATCTGGTTTTGGGAGCCGATGACGCCGGGCAACTGGTTGTTGATGGGCACGCTGTGCATCACCGGGGTCACGGGCCATTGGCTGCTGATCCGTTGCTACGAAGTCGCCGAGGCCAGCGCGGTGCAGCCCTTCGCCTATACGCAGTTGATCTTTACCGTGATCATCGGCCTGTCGGTCTTTAACGAGGTACTGCGCCCCAGCGTGGTGCTGGGCGCTGGCATGATCGTGGCGGCGGGGCTGTTCACCCTATGGCGCGAACGGCTTCAACGTCGATCCGGTTAACTCTGCGCTAAAGGGGATCGGCAGCGGGTCTTTTCCCAGACGGGCGCGATAGACAGGCAGGCTTTCGGTCACCCGCATGACGTAGTTCTGCGTTTCTCGAAAGGGAATCATCTCGATCCAATCGACGATGTCGATCTCGCCTTTGCGCGGGTCGCCATAGGTCGCCATCCAGCGCCGCGGGCGGCTAGGGCCCGCGTTATAGGCCGCCGACATCATGGAGACATTGCCGTCGAAAAGCCCCGCCATCTGCGACAGATAGGTCGCGCCAAGCCGCGCGTTATAATCGGGGTCGGCGGTCAGGCGGTCCGTCGTGTGTTGGCCTGAGATGCCCAGATCGCGCGCCACGTCCCGCGCTGTGGCGGGCATGATCTGCATCAAACCCCGCGCGCCGACGCCACTTTGCACGTTCGGGTCGAATTCGCTTTCACGCCGCGCGATGGCGAGGGTCATCTCGGTCGCCATCGGCAGGTCTTTCTCCACCAGACTGTGCAGCGCGTAATAGGGGGCGGGCACCTCCAGCCCCCGCTTCGCGGCGCGTTTGCCGATCATCACCGCGATATGCGGCTGGCCCACGTCGATCGCGGCTTGCCCCAGCAGGGCGATGTCTTCGGGGACGAGTTGTTCGGCCAAATGGGTCCAGAACCGCTCGGCGGTGGACAGCTCGCCCGAGGCTTGCAGCAGCAACCCGGCCTCAAACAGGGGCGCACGGGCCAGCGGAGAGCTGCGCCAGTCTTGCTCAGGTGCTGCACCTGCGAGCTTTTCGTCAAAGGGGATGCCGCCCCGTTCGGCGGCCAGCAGCCCGTAGAAGGAGGTTTGGTATTCCGCCCCCATGGCATAGGCTTTCGCCGCGCCTTCCGCATCGCCCATCGCCTCCAACGCGCGGCCCTGCCAATAGCCCGCTCGGCCTTGGCTGATGGGGGATTCCACGGCGTTGTCGTGGTTCTGGAAATGGCCCAAAGCGGTGGTGGGATCGTCCAAGAACTGCAGCGCGATATAGCCTGAAAGCCATTCGAGATCGGCATAGTTCGAGCCATCGGTCAGAAAATGCTGCGACGCCAGCCGGTAGGCCCTCTGCGCATCGCCATTGCGCATTTCATCCCGCGCCAAGGCCCGGCGGCGGTTGGCCCATTTGGGGGGCTGGCCGAGGGCCACAGCCGAGGTTGAGCGCGCCAGCATCAAATCCTTGGCATCCTCGCGCAGCCCGTTGCGGATACGCCATTCAAAGCGGTCATGCGCCAGCCCCGGCGCATCGGATTTGGAGGCGGGGAGTGCGTCGATCTTGGCGTTCACGTCGCTTTCCAGCTTTTGCAGGGCGATGCGGGTTTCCGCCAGCGCCCTGTCGGGGCTTGAGACCAGATCAAACATCTGCCGCGCTTCGGAATGTTCGCGCTGCCAGAGCATCTCTTCCAGCCGGGCCGCGTGATGTGGGGCCAGAAGGCTCCCGTGGGCCTCGGTGAAAAGGGCCTGACTGCTGGCGTTCATCGGCATGGTGCGCCACGCCAGAACGAGGTTCGCCTCGGCCTCACCGCGCTGGCCGCTGTTGATCAGCGCCTCGGCATGGGCCAGCACGCCGCGTGGGGTCTGCGGGGCCATGGCCGAGAAGAAATCCAGTATCTCGCTCTCACCCTGTTTGATGACCGCCGCTTCGCTCTGCCTGCGCAGATACGCCTCACCGGGCCAGTCGGGTCTGCGGTTCAGGAAATCGCGGGTGTCGGCATAGGTGCCGCGCCCGGCGCGCAGCCGGTGCCATTCGATCACATCGGCGGCGACTTGACCGTCACGGGCAGCCAGCGCCGCGGCGGCGTCCCAATTGCCGCTGCGCATCGCATCCATCGCCCAGCCCAAAGGCCGTGGCCGCTGCGCCTCCGCAGGCACGGTCAGGACAAAAACACTCATGAGGATCGCCATCAGGCGCGTCATCGCTTGCATTTCCCACGTCTCCGAGGCTAGAGCCTTGCAACATATGGCTCGGGCGCCGTTTATCAAACCGTAGCGCCCGCAAAAGCCCTCATCCAGTCCGGTTTTCCACCGGCCAGCACTTAAGGAGCGTGCACATGTTCAAAGGCTCTCTGCCTGCCCTCGTCACGCCGTTTCGCAACGGCGCGCTGGATCTGGATACGCTCAAGAAACTTATCGAATGGCACATCGGCGAAGGGTCGAGCGGGCTTGTCCCCGTCGGCACCACCGGCGAATCCCCGACGCTGAGCCATGCCGAGCATGAGACCGTCGTCGAAGAGGTGGTCAAAGCCGTTGCGGGCCGCATCCCGGTCATCGCGGGCGCCGGGTCGAACAACACGGTCGAAAGCATCCGCCTTGCCCGCCATGCCGAGAAAGTCGGCGCGGATGCGCTGTTGGTGGTGACGCCCTATTACAACAAGCCGACGCAGCGCGGGTTGGTGGCGCATTTCACCGCCGTGCATGACTGCTGCGAGTTGCCGATCATCATCTACAATATCCCCGGCCGTTCGGTTGTGGATATGATGCCCGAAACGATGGGCGAACTGGCCCAGTTGCCGCGCATCGTCGGCGTCAAGGACGCCACCGGCGATCTGGCGCGCGTCTGCGATCAGCGCATTACCTGCGGCCCGGATTTCTGCCAGCTCTCGGGCGAAGATGCCACGGCGCATGGGTTCAACGCTCAAGGCGGCGTCGGTTGTATCTCGGTCACTGCCAATGTCGCGCCGCGCCTTGTGGCGCAGATGCAGGCCGCCTGTCTTGAAGGCGATTACGCCAAGGCGCTGGAGTTGCAGGACCGTCTGATGCCGCTCCACAAGGCGATCTTTACCGAACCGGGGCTTGTCGGCGTGAAATACGCCATGTCGCGGCTCGACCTCTGCTCGGACGAGGTGCGTCTGCCGCTCACGGAGCTGACCGACCCGACCAAGGAACTGGTCGATGCGGCCCTGCGCCATGCGGGTTTGATGAACTAAGCCTACTGTAAACAGGTTGGCCGATACGAAGAGGGGGTGGAGACACCCCCTCTTTTGCGTTCAGCGTTTGCCGTAGTAGAGGCCGACCACATGTTCGGCTTGGGCAAAGAACAGCCAGCGCGCGGTCAGCACCCCTGCCGCATGGCTGAGCACCGCGAGACCGGCAGCAAGGTGGTGAAACACGGGCGAGAGCAACAGCAGCAGCGGCAGCACGACCATCAGCGCAATCGCGATCACCCGCAGTTTCAGCGCATGTTTGCGCCCGATCTGATAGATGAATTCCCGCAGCAGATAGTTGGTGCCGGTATGGGGCGGCTCGAAGGCGCGGACGCTGCCATGTTCCCCCAGCCGCGTCGCCGTCGCGATATCGCTGCCCGAGGTTGCAAGCGCCCGATCCCCGCGCCACCATGTGGCGATCTGCACCACCCCCGCCAGCGCCAGCAGGATCATCGCCGCCGTTACCTGCCCCGCCAGCAAAGCACCGCCCGCGATGCTGAGCGACAGGAAATTCAGCGGCGTCATAACGCTGTGCCAACGCGGCACGGTTTTCATCTGGGTATAGATCATCGCCGTGGTCAGCACCGTGAGCAGCGACAATGCCGCACCGATCACCCCCAAGGGCCAGAGCTGCGTGTCGTAAAACACCAACCCCGTGCCATAGGCTGCCATGGTCAACAAGGCCGCGACCGAGGCCCAAGCCTCCCGGCTGAGCCAAGAGCTGCGCCATTGGGTGAAGGCTTTGAGCGCGCGCTCTGGATGGCCAAGGTGAAAGGTCGAAGCGATGAGCCCGCCCACGGCCAAGAGATAGGCCAGCGCGAAGAAGACGAAAGCGACCCAGCCGGTCACCGCAGGCAGGCCGATCCCGAGCCATGCAAGCAGGCCAAAACCCATGCCCGACAGGCTGCTGAACAGAATAACGGAAGGCGCGGGATGCATCAGAGCTTCTCCAAAGTGCGGTCGAGCCAGCCGAGGAACCCCTTGGGGCCGCTGTCGATCGGGGCGAGGAAGGGGGCTAGCACGTCGATCTCGCCCTCAGGTGGGCCAAGCGTGTCGCGCGGGCGCGGCGGCAGGTATTTGTTGACCGGTTTGGTGCCCTTTTCGGGCATCAGGTCCACACCGCCACGCTCGGCCACCAATTGGCTCACCGCGCTGTCGGGATCGCCCAGATCGCCGAAATGACGCGCGCCCGCCGGGCAGGTGCGCACGCAGGCGGGCTGGCGGTCTTCTTCGGGCAGGTTCTCGTTGTAGATACGGTCGACGCAGAGGGTGCATTTCTTCATCACGCCCGCCGCCTGATCCATCTCGCGCGCGCCGTAGGGGCAGGCCCAAGCGCAGAGGCCGCAGCCGATGCAGTCGCTTTCGTTGACTAGCACGATGCCGTCCTCGACCCGCTTGTAGCTCGCCCCCGTCGGACAGACGGTGACGCAGGGCGCGTCTTCGCAATGCAGGCAGGATTTGGGGAAATGGACCAGTTGCGCCGCACCCGCCTCGGGCTGGACCTCGTAGCTGTGCACGCGGTTGAGGAAGGTGCCAGACGGGTCGCCGCCATAGGCGTCTTGGTCCGACAGCGGTGCGCCGTAGTTCTCGGTGTTCCAGCCTTTGCAGGAGATCACGCAGGCATGACAGCCGACGCAGGTGTCGAGGTCGATCACGAGGCCGAGTTTGCGCTCGGTTTGGTCGGGAAGGGTGGTCATGTCTGGCGGTCCTGAAGGGGCGTTCTCGCGGCGGGGGGGGCGAAGGGGGTCATTTGCCCACCTTCCACGCGATGTCGCGCGGCGCGGGCGGGACAGGCGAGCGTTGCGGGGGGATCTCCGGTTGTGCCTCGGCGGGGGGCGCGGTCTTTTCGATATGGACCTTGAGGTCGAACCACGCGGCCTGTCCGGTGATCGGGTCGGAGTTGGACCAGCGCAGGCCGTCGCCTTTGGGCGGGAGAAGCTCGTGGATCAGGTGGTTGAGCAGAAAGCCCTTCGTCGCCTCCGGCGCGTCGCGGTCAAGCGCCCATGCGCCCTTGCGCTTGCCGATGGCGTTCCATGTCCAAACGGTATGGGGGTTCAGCGCGGCCATCTCCATCAATGGCACGGTGATCCCGCCATGGGGCGAGGTCACGCGCGCCCAATCGCCGTCCTTCAGACCCTTGGCCCGCATGATCGCCGTGGGCAGGTAGAGCGGGTTGTGCCCGTGCAACTGGCGCAGCCAAGCGTTCTGGCTGCCCCATGAATGGTACATCGCCATCGGGCGTTGGGTGAGGGCGTGGACATCGTAGCCCTGCGTGCCCTCGGGGTCGCTTTCGTACCAATGCGGCAGCGGCGTCATGAACTGCTTGATGCGCTCGCGCAGATGGTCGGGGGGCTGGCGGTCGCCGTGGCCCTCAGCGGCCAGTTGGAAGCGGCGCAGCGGCTCCACGTAGAGCGAGAAGAGATAGGGTTGGGGCGTGTCGTAAATCCCCATGCCTACGGCCCAGTCCTGATAGGCGGTGTTCCACGGTTTGTAGTATTGCGCCTCGGCGGGAATGTGATGGGCCGAGAAGCCGCCGTTCTCGATGTAGCGGTCGATCTGCTCGGGGTTCGGGGCGCCGCGGCCGCTTTGGGTGCCGTCTTCTCCGCGAAAACCGGCCAGCGGGCCGATGCCGGGGCGGCGTTCGTGGTTGGTGATGTAATCGGCGTAGTCGCGGTATTTCTGACTGCCGTCCTCATTCACGAACCTGGGCAGGTCCAGCCGCGCGCCGAGATCGCAGAGCACCGACTGGAAGCCGCGCACGTCGCGGTTCGGCTCAACCACCGGCCAGCGGATCGCGTCCGCCGCCGCATCGGCCTCGCTGATCGGGCGGTCGAGGAGCGAGATGCAATCGTGACGCTCCAGATAGGTCGTGTCGGGCAGGATCAGGTCGGCATAGGCCACCATCTCCGACGAATAGGCGTCGGAATAGATGATGCGCGGGATCACGTAGTCGCCGTTCTCGTCGGTGTCGGTCAGCATCTCCATCACCCCGCCGGGGTTCATGGAGGAGTTCCACGACATGTTGGCCATATAAAGAAACAGCGTGTCGATCTTGTAGGGATCGCCCGCATGGGCGTTTGAGATCACCATATGCATCAGCCCATGGGCCGACATCGGGTTCTCCCAAGTAAACGCCTTGTCGATCCGCGCGGGGCTGCCATCGGGGCACAGCGCCAGATCGTCGGGGCCTTGCACGAAGCCCAAATGCGGCCCGTCGAGCGGCCCGCCCGGCGTGGCCTTGCAATGGGGTTTGGGATGCGCCGTGGCGGGCTTGGGGTAGGGCGGTTTGAACCGGAAGCCGCCGGGCACTTCCACGGTGCCGAGGATGATCTGCAGCACATGCAGCGCGCGGCAGGTCTGGAAGCCGTTGGCATGGGCCGAGATGCCGCGCATGGCGTGGAAGGACACCGGGCGGCCGGTCATCTTCTCGTGACGCTCGCCGCGGAAATCGGTCCAGGGCTGGTCGATCTCGAAGGCCTCGTCGAAGGCCACGCGCGCCAGTTCGGCGGCGATGGCGCGGATGCGCGGCGCCGGGATGCCGCAGCGTTCCGCCACGGCCTCGGGGGTGTAATCCTCTCCGAGGTATTCTTCGGCCATCCGGTGGAACACCGGGCGGTGTGTGATCCCGCCCGCGCGGTAGGTAGCCGAGAGGTCGGGGCGGACGCCGGGTTGGTCGAAGGGGGTGAGCTTGCGGGTCTTGCGGTCGATCACCAGCGCCTTGCCGTCCGCGTCGCGCAGTTGCAGGCCGAATTCGGGCGACTTCGGGTCGCCGTTCAGCAGCACCGGCGCGTCAGTGTAGCGCGCGAGGTAGTCCAGATCGATGCGACCGGCCTTCATCAGGCAGTGGATCAGCGACAGGATGAACAGCCCGTCGGTCCCGGGCGTGATGCCGACCCAATCGTCGGCGATGGCGTTGTAGCCGGTGCGGATGGGGTTCACCCCGATCACCCGCGCGCCGCGCGCCTTGAGCTTGCCCAGTCCCATCTTGATCGGGTTGCTGTCGTGATCCTCGGCCACCCCGAAAAGCATGAAGAGCTTAGTGTGGTCCCAATCGGGCTGGCCGAACTCCCAGAAGGCGCCGCCCATGGTATAGATGCCCGCCGTCGCCATGTTGACCGAGCAGAAGCCGCCGTGCGCGGCGTAATTCGGCGTGCCGAAGGACTGCGCCCAGAGCGAAGTGAAGCTTTGCGACTGGTCGCGCCCGGTGAAGAAGGCGAGTTTCTCCGGCGCCTCACGGCGCAAGGGGGCGAGCCAATCGGTGGCGATCTGCAGCGCCTCACCCCAGCTGATGTCCTCGAACTCACCCGAGCCGCGGGGGCCCACGCGTTTCATCGGGTTGCGCAGGCGCGCGGGGGAATTGTGCTGCATGATCCCCGCCGAGCCCTTGGCGCAGAGCACGCCGCGGTTCACCGGGTGGTCGCGGTTGCCCTCGATATAGGCGACCTTGCCCTTCTTCATATGCACGTTGATGCCGCAGCGGCAGGCGCACATGTAGCAGGTCGTGCGGCGGACCTCGTCCGAGACCTTTGGCGACAGATCGAGCTGCGGCTGGGAATGCGTCATGAGGGGGCGGGGGCTTTCAGCAGGGCAAGCGCTTGGCGCGCGATATGTTTCTCTTCGGCGGCGGGGATGACCCATGAAGGAATATTTCCCGCCCAGCGAAGGTTTGCAAGAACCTTTTCCCTTACTGCGGAATCGTTCTCGCCAATCCCGCCGGTGAAGGCGATGCCGTCGATCCCTCCCATCGCGGCGATCATCGACCCGGCCTGACGGGTGATCCAGTAGCAAAAGTGGTCGCGGGCAAAGCGGGCGCTTTCGCTGTCGCTTTCCGCCAATTGCCGCATGTCGGCGGTCTGGCCCGACAGGCCGAGCAACCCGCTCTCGTGGTGCAGCAATCTCTGCGCGGCTTCCAGTCCGAGATCGCCCACCAGATGCAACACTGCGCCCGCGTCGATCTCTCCCGCGCGGGTGCCCATGGTCAGCCCGCCCAAGGGTGAGAATCCCATGGTGGTGGCGACCGAGCGGCCCTCGCGGATCGCGCAGAGGGAGGCGCCGTTGCCCAGATGCAGCGCCAAGAGGCGCGGGGGCAGGTCCGCGCCGGTTTGCGCGGTGAAATTCCGCGCGAGGCTCTCGTAGCTGATCCCGTGGAAGCCGTAGCGGCGCAGAGCGGCGGTCTCGGGCCCCTCGGGCAGCGCGTAGCGGCGCGCCACGTCCGGGTTGGTGCGGTGAAAGCCGGTGTCGAAAGCGGCGAATTGCGGCAACTCCGGCATCAGCGCTGCAAGGGCGTCGATTGCGTTAAGGTGATGCGGATTGTGCAGCGGGGCCAGCGGTTGCGCCGCGGCGATGGCGGCGCGCACGGCGGGGGTGACTTCCGTTGTCTCGGCCAAATCCGGGCCGCCGTGCACCACGCGATGCGCGGCGGCGCTGAGGTCAGCGGTCGCGATCCCCGCGTCACGCAGCCCTGCCAGAATGGCGGTGAAGGCGGTGCGGTGATCGGGCAGGGCAAGCGGCCGCGACGGAGCTTTTCCTACCCGCAGGGCGCCGGACTGGCCGATGCCCTGCGCCTCAATCCGCAGGGTTTCGGACAGCCCGCCGTCAAAGACCGCCGCCTTGATTGACGACGATCCCGCATTGACGACGAGCACCAGCCCCATGGCTCAGACCCGTTGCGGGCGCATGTCATCCCGGCTGATCCCGGCGACGGAGACCGGTTTCTTCATCGCGTCGCGGCGGAAGGGCTCGCCCAGTTCCTGGTTGAGCAGCACCTCAATGAAGGTCGTCTTGCCGTCATTCATCTGGGCCTTGATCGCGCGGTCCAACGCCTCGGTCAGTTCCTCCATCGACGAGACCTGCACCCCCTCGACCCCGCAGGCCTTGGCGATCCCGGCGTAGCTCACCTCCTGCGCCAGTTCGGTGCCGACGAAATTGTCGTCGAACCAAAGCGTCGTGTTCCGCTTCTCCGCGCCCCATTGGTAGTTGCGGAAGATTACCATGGTCACGGCGGGCCAGTCGTCGCGGTTCACGCTCACCATCTCGTTCATGGAAATGCCAAAGGCGCCGTCGCCGGCAAAGCCCACTACGGGCGTGTCCGGGCAGGCGATCTTGGCGCCGCAGATCGCCGGGAAACCGTAGCCGCAGGGGCCGAAAAGGCCGGGGGCGAGGTATTTGCGCCCCGCCTCGAACGTCGGGTAGGCGTTGCCGATGGCGCAATTGTTGCCGATGTCGGAACTGATGATCGCCTCAGTGGGCAGGGCCTTCTGGATCGCGCGCCACGCCATGCGGGGTGACATCTTTTCCGGCTCGCGGCTGCGCGCGCGTTCGTTCCAGGTAGTGCCGGGGTCGTCGTCTTCGTGGTCCATCGAAGTCAGCTCCTGCGCCCATGCCGACTTGGTCTGAGCGATCAGGTTGCGGCGTTCCTCGCGGCCTGCGTCACCGGCGCTCTCGCTCAGCCGGTCGAGAAGGCTGCGCGCCACCTTGCCCGCATCGCCCACGATGCCGACGCTCACCGGTTTGGTCAGGCCGATGCGGTCGGGGTTGATGTCGACCTGAATGATCTTGGCCTCCCGCGGCCAATAGTCGATGCCATAGCCCGGCAGGGTCGAGAAGGGGTTGAGCCGCGTGCCAAGCGCCAGCACCACGTCGGCCTTGGCGATCAACTCCATTGCCGCCTTGGACCCGTTGTAGCCCAGTGGCCCGACCGAGAGCGGATGCGAGCCGGGGAAGGCGTCGTTGTGTTGGTAGCCGCAGCAGACCGGGGCATCCAGCCGCTCAGCCAACTGCCGCGCGTCGTCGATGGCTCCACCGATCACCACGCCTGCGCCGTTCAGGATCACCGGGAATTTCGCCTTCGAGAGCAGTTCCGCCGCCTCGGCAATCGCCGTCTCCCCGCCCGAGGGGCGCTCGAATTCGACGATGGCGGGCAGATCGATGTCGATCACCTGTGTCCAGAAGTCGCGGGGGATGTTGATCTGAGCGGGGGCTGAGTGGCGCTTGGCCTGAAGGATCACGCGGTTCAGCGTCTCGGCGATGCGGCTGGGGTCGCGGACCTCCTCCTGATAGGCGACCATGTCGCGAAAGAGCGCCATCTGCTCGACCTCCTGAAAGCCGCCCTGACCGATGGTCTTGTTCGCCGCCTGCGGGGTCACCAGCAAAAGCGGCGTGTGGTTCCAGTAGGCGGTTTTCACCGGCGTCACGAAATTGGTGATGCCCGGCCCGTTTTGCGCCACCATCATCGACATCCGCCCCGAGGCGCGGGTGTAGCCATCGGCCATCATGCCCGAATTGCACTCATGCGCGCCGTCATAAAAGGTGATCCCGGCGGCGGGGAAGAGGTCGGAAATCGGCATCATGGCCGAGCCGATAATGCCAAAGGCCGTGTCGATCCCATGCATCTGAAGGGTTTTGACGAAGGCTTCTTCGGTGGTCATTTTCATTGCGCGATCCTTTGGGCATGGGGCAAAGCTATCGGCAAATTACGGGCAGGTGCAGGCCGGGGTTAGGGCCAGAATTCCGCCAGCCCTAAGGCCAGATCAGCGCAGGCGGTCAATCTCTTGCGCGATCAGCCCGACGCCCTCTTCGATCCGCGCGGCGGGGATCGAAGAATAGGCCAGCCGGTAGTAATTCGTGGCCTTCTCAGCCCCGGCGAAAAAGCCATGTCCCGGCTCCAGCAGCACATCCTGCGCGCGCAGGTTTTCGGCCAGTTCCGCCGTGTCCACACCCTCCGGCGCGCGCATCCAGAATGACGAGCCGCCATAGGCCCCCCGGCCCGACACGCGCAAACCATGGGTCTCTAGCGCCGCGTCCATGACCCGGCGGCGTTCGTGCAGCGCCAGCCCCATGCGGCGGATCTGGGCGTCGTAATGGCCAAGCGACAGGAAATAGGCGGCGGTGCGCTGGATATGCCCCGGCGGGTGCCGCAGGACCGAGGCGCGCAGCGCGCGGGCCTCACGGATGAAGGGTTCGGACCCTACCAGATACCCCAGTCGCAGCCCCGGAAAGAGCGATTTGGAAAAGCTGCCGACATAGATCACCCGCCCCTCGTTATCGAGCGATTTGAGCGCGGGCGAGGCGGGTTTGAGAAAGGACATCTCAAACTCATAGTCGTCCTCGACGATCAGCGCCTCCAGCGCGCGGGCGCGGGACAGCAGCGCGCGGCGGCGGTCCATCGGCATGGTGGCGTTGGTCGGGCATTGGTGGCTTGGGGTTGCGAAAATCACATCCGTATCGGGGGGGATCGCCTCGGGCGGGAGGCCGTCTTGATCCACCCGCACGGGCGTGATGTGGCAACGGGACTGGCTGAGAATACCGCTCAGCGCCGGATAGCACGGGTCTTCGAGCACGGCGCGGCGGCGTTGGGTCAGCAGTACCTGCGCGGTCAGCCAAAGCGCGTTTTGCGCGCCAAGGGTGATGAGGATCTGCTCGGGCCGGGCCGAGACGCCGCGCCGGGGCAGGATATGACGGGCAATGAACTCGATCAGTTGCGGGTCGTCCTGATCGTAGTAATCGGTCGTCATCGAGGTGAAATCGCGCTGGCCAAGGGCTTGCAGGGCGCAAAGCCGCCAGTTGGCATGATCAAAGAGCGTCGGGTCGGCTTGGCCATAGATGAACGGGTAGCGGTAGCTGGCCCAATCCTGCGGTTTGGCGGCCAGCCCATTGGCGCTGAACCGCTGCCCGATGGCGCGGGTCCAGTCGATGGCGTCATCCGCCTCGGCCCGGGGGGCGAAAGCGGGCGGGGCGGGCGCGTTGTCCGAGACGAAATAGCCAGACCGCCCGCGCGAGGTGAGGTAATCATTCGCCAAAAGCTCGGTATAGGCGATGGTCACGGTGATCCGGCTGACGCCGAGATGCGCGGCCAATCTGCGGGTCGAGGGCAGCTTCTCCCCCCGCTGGAACCGACCCGAGAGGATGCCTTGGGCGATCATCTGCTGGATCTGCTGTTGCAGGGTGCCTTGCGCATCGGGGCGCAGGAAAAAGGTTTCGACGGGCAGGGCCATGGGGCGAGGTTAAGCTGGCCTTAGGGGGAGTTCAATCTGGCATTACGACTGACCGAATTTATCCCCCGGGGCCGCGCCCGCACTTCCGTTCGCTTGGCCCCTCGCCTAGAACGATCGCATGAGCATTACCGCCCCCCTTTTGATCGCCGTGGACGGCGGTGGCACCGGTTGCCGTGCGGCCATCGGCACGCAGCGCGATGGTATCCTTGGCCGGGCCTCTGGCGGGCGGGCCAATATCGGCAATGACCCGGATCAGACCCTGATCAATATCCGCGCCACGATCGAAGCGGCGGCAGCCTCGGCGGGGCTGCCTGCCGCGGCGCTTGCCGGGGCCACTGCCTTTCTCGGCCTCGCCGGGATGAACGTCGCGCGGGACGCAGCGCGGCTGCGCGCGGCGCTGCCCTATGCCCGGATCATCGCGGAGGATGACCGCCCCGCCTGCGTGGTCGGCGCGCTTGGCGAAGGCGCGGAGGGCTGGGTTTTGGCCATCGGCACCGGCACGATCGTGGCCGCGACCGATGGCACGGCGTTTCGCTATGTCGGCAGCTGGGGGTTTCACTTGGCGGATCAGGGATCGGGCGCTTGGCTGGGCCGCGGCGCGCTAGATTTGGCGTTGCAATGTCATGATGGGGTGTTGCCCCAGAGCGACCTGACCCGCGCTTTGTTGGCGGATTTCGGAGATGATCCTGAGGCTTTCGTGGCCTTCAGCCTGACGGCGCAGCCGGGGGATTACGCGGCATTCGCGCCCAAGGTCATCGCGGCGGCTGAGGCCGGGGACCATCACGCGCAGGCGTTGATGCGGGAGGGCGCGGCCTATTACACCCGCGCGTTGAAGGCACTGGATTTCGCGCCCGGCGATCCGCTCTGTCTGCTCGGCGGGATCGGCCCGCATTACGCGCCGTACCTGCCGGAAGACCATTTGGCAGGCCGGATCGCGGCGCGGGGCACGGCGCTGGACGGGGCGTTTCATCTGGCCTGCAAGGCCGCGGCGGAGGAGGTTCTGTGATGAGCGAGATCGCGAAGGTTTTCACCGAGGCCCAGATCCACGACGGCAAGCGGTTGCACCCCGGCAGGGTGCTGGCGCAGATGCAGGACGGCAGCCGCCGCATCCTCACCGCCGAAGAGGTGCCGCAGGGCATCGTGGCAGAGCCTATGGCGGGCGGCGTGCTCTGCCCCGGCTTCGTCGATCTTCAGGTCAATGGCGGCGGCGGGGTGATGTTCAACGACAGCCCCGATGTGGCCACCCTGCGGCGCGTGGCCAAGGCGCATCGCGGCACGGGGGTTGCGGCGCTGCTGCCCACCTTGATCACCGACACGCCCGACAAGACCGAAGCGGCCATCGAGGCCGTCGTCGATGCCATTGCCGAAGGGGTGCCGGGTATCATCGGGCTGCATCTGGAAGGCCCGCATCTGTCGCTTGCCCGCAAGGGGGCGCATGACGGGGCGCTGATCCGCCCGATGCGTGACGCCGACCTTGCCCTGATCCTACGCGCCGCCGCGCGTCTGCCGAATCTCATGGTCACCGTCGCGCCAGAGAACACCAGCACCGCGCAGATCGCCGCGATGGCCGAGGCGGGGGTCGTGGTCTCGCTCGGCCATAGCGATGCGGATTACGAGACCTGTATGGCGGCCTTCGACGCGGGCGCGTCCTGCGTGACCCATTTGTTCAACGCGATGAGCCAGATGGGCAACCGCGCGCCGGGGTTGGTCGGGGCGGCATTGGCGCGGGATGGGGTTCATGCCGGTCTGATCGCCGATGGCATCCATGTGCATCCCGCTGTCATGCGCAACGCGCTGGCGGCCAAACCTTCGGGCATTTTCCTTGTCAGCGATGCCATGGCGACGGCTGGGTCGGATATCACGGGCTTCACCCTCAACGGTCGGGAGGTGTATCGCGCCGAAGGGCGGTTGACCTTGGCGGATGGCACGCTGGCGGGGGCTGATCTGGAAATGGGCCGCGCGGTGCATACGCTGACCCATGCGGTGGGGGAGCCGCTGGAGGTGGCCCTCGCGCGGGCGATCTCGGGGCCGGTTGCGCTGTTGCGCGATGACATGGGGCTGGGCCGGATCGAAAGCGCGACCTACCCCTTGGTGCTTTTCGATCCCGAAAGCGGCGCGGCGCGGGTGGTGGGTTAGCCCGCCACGAGCCGCCAGAAAAACACCGCGCTCATGCCGAACCCGATGGCGGCGATCAGCCAGCGCACGGTCTCTTTCGGCAAGGCCCGCGCCAAGGGCGCCCCGGCATAGCCGCCCGCCGTGGCCGCCAGCATCATCAGCAGCGCCTGCGGCCATGCAACCAGACCGGCCAAGGCAAAGACCGCCACGGAAATCGAGGAGAGCACGAAGCTCAGCCCGGTCTTGAGGCCGTTCATCCCGTGAAGATCGGTCATTCCCCAAAGCGCGAAAAGGGCCAGCAGAACGATGCCCAAACCCCCGTTAAAATAGCCGCCATAGACACTGACCGCAAAGAGGCCGAACGCGCCTTGGGGCGTCAGGGCGCGGGCATGGGCGGCGGCGAAGGCGCGGATGCGGTCGCCCAGCAGAAACGCCAGCGTCGCCGCAAGCAGTAGGAAAGGCACGACGACGGAAAAGGCCGCGTTGGAAGAGATCAGAAGCAAGCCTGAACCGACCACACCGCCGGCCAGTGTGATGAGGCACAGCCGCAGCAGCGCGCGGCGGTCGAAGCGGCCAAGCTCGTTGCGAAAGCCAAGAGCGCCTGCGAGGTAGCCCGGAAACACCGCCACGGCGCTGGTCGCATTGGCGGCCACGGGGGGCATGCCGGTAAAGACCAGCGCCGGAAAGGTCAGAAAGGTGCCGCCCCCGGCGATGGTGTTCAACACCCCCGCGCCGAAGGCCGCGATCAGCAAGATCGCGATATCGCTTATTGTGGTCATGGTTCCTCCCCGCGCCCTTGGGGCGCTTGATCCCTGTTAGGATCAAATCATGTCGGTGCCAAGGTGAGGGGAGAGGCGGAAACGAAAAAGGGCTCCGACCGATGGTCGAAGCCCCGATAACGCGAAATCGCGCGATGTCAGCCGTTTATGGGCAAGCCGCGACGTAGCGCTGGCCGTTGGCGTTCTGGTAAACGCATTTGCCGGACTGTGTCTGGCCGATGTAGTTGCCAGCTGCCGCACCAGCGAGACCGCCGATGATTGCGCCTTGAACCTTGTCGTCACCGCCTGAAACGGCAGCACCGGTGGCAGCTCCGAGAGCCGCGCCAGTCAGAGCACCTTGGTTGGAGGTGGTGCCGTCACAAGCGGCGAGGCCGGCGATCATCGGAATTGCGATAAGAAACTTCTTCATGTCTTTCTCCCAGTTTACTCATTTGCCAACGCGGGGGGATTGGAAGAGGTTCCCGCGAAGGCGCTACATTTTCAGAAAAATCCCGCGGGTTTCGATCTGCGGCGATCTTTCGGTGCGATGTCATGTTCGGGCAAGACAGGGGTTTAGATAGACGAAGGCGGCACCGGGTCAACCGATGCCGCCTGTCGCATGCCGCAAGACGCGGTTTTACGCCGAAGTGAAGACCCGGCCCAAGGCGCCATCGACTGCTGTGATGATCTCATCAATATCATCGCGGGTGGCGATCAGCGCGGGCGAGAAACACAGCGTGTTGTTCTTGCCGGGCAGGGATCGGTTGGTGGCGCCGATGATCACCCCTTGGGCCATGCAATCGCCCACCACGGCCTGAATGCGCTTTTCCTCGACGGGGGCGCGGCTGTCGCGGTCCGTCACCAGTTCGGCCCCCAGAAACAGCCCCTTGCCGCGCACGTCGCCGATCACCTTGTGCTTGTCGGCCAGCCCATGCAGCTGTTCGAGCATGTAGTCGCCCATCTTGGTGGTGTTCTCCAACAGGTTCTCACGCTCGATGATGTTCATGTTTTCGATGCCCGCCGTCGGCCCTGCGGTGCAGCCGCCAAAGGTCGAGATGTCGCGGAAATAGTTCAGCGGATCGCTGGCATCGTCCTTGAACATGTCAAAGACCGCATCGGTCGTGACCAGACAGGCGATGGCGGCATAGCCCGAGGCGACGCCCTTGGCCATGGTCACCATGTCGGGCTGGATGCCGTAGTGCTGATAGCCGAACCATGTGCCGGTGCGGCCCACGCCGCAGACGACCTCGTCGATGTGCAGCAGGATGTCGTATTTGCGGCAAATCTCCTGCACGCGCTCCCAATAGCCTTCGGGCGGGGTGATGACGCCGCCGCCTGCCGTGACCGGCTCAAGGCAGAGCGCGCCGACGGTTTCCGGCCCTTCGGCGAGGATCACCTTTTCGATCTGATCGGCGGCCCAGATGCCGTAGTTTTCCTGCGGGGCGCCGTCCTGCTCGAAGGCGCGATACTTAAGGCAGTGCGGCACCCGCACGAAGCCCGGTGCGAAGGGGCCGTATTGCGCATTGCGCTCGTCCTGACCGCCTGCCGAGAGACAGCCAAGCGTGGTGCCATGGTAGTCGCGGTCGCGGTAGAGGATCTTGTGCTTCTTGCCGCCGTAGCGCTTGTGCGCGATCTGGCGGACCATTTTGAAGGCTTTCTCATTCGCCTCGGAGCCGGAGTTGCAATAGTAGACGCGGTCCAGCCCCGGCATCTTGTCGAGCAATTTCTCGGCGAAATGGGAGCCGGGGATCGAGCCTGCGGAACCGGCGAAATAGTTCAGCTTGATCAGTTGGTCGCGCACCGCATTGGCGATGCTTTCGCGTCCATAGCCAACGTTGACAGTCCAGACACCGCCCGAGACGGCGTCAAGGTGTTCTTTGCCCTTTTGGTCCCAGACCCGGATTCCCTTGCCTTCGACGATGATGCGCGGGTCGGTGGTTTCATAGGGTTTGTGCTGGCTCAGGTGGTGCCAGATATGCGCGCGGTCGGCTTCGACAACGCGGGAGATGTCGTTCTCGTTGAAATTGCCGTCCATGGGGCAAACCTTTCTTTACGGGTGGGCGAGCCCACGAATGAAGCCCGCGCAAAGGCGGGGTAAACTGTTCCAAGAACACCGCGAATAGGCAAGATCCAGTAGTGCCAGTTTGCCCCCTTCGGTGAGGCCAGAGGGGGCGATTTCTTTAAGGAAATGGCGCCGGATGCAAAAACGCCGGGGTGAGGCCCCGGCGTTTGGTCTTACTTCGATTTCGGGCCGCGTTTGCCGCCCTGTTTGCCGATCTTATTCGGTGGGGTGAAGCGTTTGGACGGGTCGGAGGCCCGTTTATAGGACTTCTCTCCGCCCGGCGTGGTGGCCGATGTGGTCGGTTTGCCTTTGCCCTTGCGCGGGGCGTCGCCCGCGGGCTTTTCCTTTTTCCAGACAGCCTTTGCCTTGGGCTTGCCGCTCGTGTCGCCGCCCGATTTGGGCTTGGGCGTCGCGCCGGGCTTCATCGGGCTACGCTCGGTCTTATGCGATTTCGGCGGGCGTTCGCCCTTGGGGGCGCGGGGTTTGTCGAACTTGGGCTTGTCGTATTTCGGCTTGTCGAAAGACGCAGCACCGGGGCCGTCGCTGGATTTCGCGCGGGGTTTGCGCGGGGCGGGGGCGGCATCCGGGTCATAATCGCCGCGCGGTTTGCGGGGGCCGCGGTCGCCTTTGAAACCGCCGGGTTTCGGGCCACGTTTGCCGCCGGGTTTCGGGCCGCGCGGCAGGTCCGGGGCCTTGTCCAGCTTGGTCAGCACAACGCCGTCTTCCAGTTTCATGTCGCCGCCGAGCGTGTCGAGCAGGCCGGGCACCGAGGCTTCGGCCACCTCCACGAAACTGTGGCTGTCTTGCACGCGGATCGCGCCGATGTCGTCCTTGGTCAGGTCGCCCCGGCGGCAGAGCATCGGCAGCAACATGCGCGGCTCGGCCCCGTCTTTGCGCCCGGTGGAGACCGAGAACCAGACCGATGGGCCAAAGTCGCGGCGCGGCTTGTCCTCGCCCGGCGCGCCGGGGTCGCTCAGCTCTTCCGGGGCGGACTGGCGCTTGCGGTAGAGGTTGACGAAAGCGGTGGCCAATTGCTCGGCGCTGAATTTCTCGACCAGCGAGGTGACGAATTCCGCCGCATCCTCGGGCGCAGGCTCCACCCATGCGGAATCGGCCAGCAGGCGGGCTTCGTCAGCGGCGTTGACCTCGGCGGCGGAGGGCGGTGCGGCCCATTCCACTTTCAGCTTGGCCCAGCCCAGAAGCCGGTTTGCCTTGCTGCGCATCTTGGGCGGTACGATCAGGGCCGAGACCCCCTTGCGCCCGGCGCGGCCCGTGCGGCCCGAGCGGTGCAGCAGCGTGTCGGAGTTGCTGGGCAGATCGGCGTGGATCACCAGTTCGAGGTTCGGCAGGTCGATGCCGCGTGCGGCCACATCCGTCGCGATGCAGACCCGCGCGCGCCCGTCGCGCAGCGCCTGCAGCGCGTTGGTCCGCTCGGATTGCGTGAGCTCACCCGAAAGCGCCACGACCGAAAAGCCGCGGTTGGTGAACCGCGTCGTCAGCCGCGCCACGGCGGCGCGGGTGTTGCAAAAGACGATGGCGTTCTTGGCCTCGTAGAAGCGCAGCACGTTAATGATCGCGTTCTCGGTGTCGCGCGGATGCACGTTCAGCGCGCGATACTCGATGTCGCTGTGCTGTTTGGTCTCGCCCACGGTGGTGATGCGCTGCGCATCGCGCTGGTAGGATTGCGCGAGCTTGGCGATGGCTGCGGGCACGGTGGCCGAGAACAAGAGCGTGCGGCGTTCCTCGGGGGATTCCGACAGGATGAACTCAAGATCCTCGCGGAAGCCGAGGTCAAGCATCTCGTCAGCCTCGTCCAGCACCACGGCGCGCAGGGAATCGAGGTCGATGTTGTTGCGCTTGATGTGGTCACACAGACGCCCCGGCGTGGCGACGACGATATGCGCGCCCCGGTCCAGCGCCCGGCGCTCGGTCCGGGTGTCCATGCCGCCGACGCAGGTGGTGACCACCGCGCCCGCTTTGCCGTAAAGCCAGGTCAACTCGCGGCTGACCTGCATGGCCAATTCGCGCGTCGGCGCGATGATCAGCGCCAGCGGCGCGCCCGCTTGGCCGAAATGCGTGTCCTCGCCCAGAAGCGTCGGCGCGATGGCAAGGCCGAAGCCCACCGTCTTGCCCGACCCGGTTTGGGCCGAAACCAGAAGGTCTTGATCGTTCAGCGCAGGGTCTGTGACGGCCTCCTGTACGGCGGTAAGTGTTTCATAACCCTGTTGGGCAAGGGCATCGGCAATAGTCTGGATCACGAAGGCTGTCCTGTCTTGAACGTTGTGCGGGGGGCGGGCACGTGGGGTGCTACCAGCCACGGCAAAGGAATCCGACCGTCGGTAGAGGGTCGGGGATGGAATGTACATGGGGGTTTTGTGGCGAATTGTCACCCTTTTTACCGGTTTGGCGGCTTTCCGGGCCTGAATGGGCGGGGAAGTGCCATTTTAGCTCTGATCCGGCCCGCTCACATCTCGGTCAGGCCGATGGCGCGGGCGGGCGGCTTGGGGTAGCTATGATCCAAAGCGGAAAGAGAGAGTGAGGCTATCTGGTGCAAAGCGATCTGCCCCTGACGCGGGATTTGGTGCTGGTGGGGGGCGGGCACGCCCATGCGCTGGTGCTGCGCAAATGGGGGATGGACCCGCTGCCCGGCGCGCGGCTGACGGTGATCAATCCCGGCCCCACCGCACCTTATACGGGCATGTTGCCCGGCCATATCGCCGGGCATTACGACCGCGATGCATTGGAGATCGACCTGATGCGCCTGTGCCGCCACGCAGGGGCGCGGTTGATCCTTGGGGCGGCGACGGGGATCGACCGCGCGGCGCGGGAGATCACGGTCGAAGGGCGCGGCGCCGTGGCCTATGAGGTGGCGTCAATCGACATAGGCATCACGGCCAAGATGGACCTGCCGGGATTTGCCGAACACGCGGTCGGGGCCAAGCCGCTCGATCTCTATGCCGCGCGTTGGCGGGAGTTTCTCGCGGCGGTCAAGGCGGGGGAGCAGCCGCCCGAGGTGGCGGTGATCGGTGGCGGTGTGGCGGGCTGCGAGCTTGCCATGGCGATGGCCTTTGCCCTGCGCGACGTGGGGGAGCAGCCTGCGGTGACGGTGGTGGAACATGGGCCGCAGCTTTCCGGCATGGCCCCCCGGACCGAGGCGATGGTGCGGCGGCAGATGGCAGAGCTTGGGCTGACCGTGGCGCTTGAGGCCAAGGTCACGCAGATCACCGACCGGCAGGTGCTCTTGGCGGATGGCGCGCCGATCCCTGCGGCGCTTTGCGTGGGGGCTGCGGGGGCGGTGCCGCAGGGCTGGCTTACCCAGACCGATCTGCCGCTGCATGCGGGGTTCATCCGCGTCGGGGCCGATCTGGGGGTTGTAAATGATGACAGGCTCTTCGCCGTTGGCGATTGCGCGCATATGGAGGCCAGCCCGCGCTCCAAGGCCGGTGTCTTTGCAGTGCGGGCGGCACCGGTGCTGCACGACAACCTGCGCGCGGCGCTCAGCGGCGGGGCACGGCGGGCGTTCAAACCGCAGCGGCATTATCTCAAGCTGATCTCACTCGGCGGGAAAGCCGCCGTGGCGGAGCGGAATGGGCTGGCCCTTGGCGGTGCGCTGCTGTGGCGGTGGAAGGACCGGATCGACCGGAAGTTCATGGACGGGCTCGATGACCTGCCCGAGATGAAGACCGATGCGCTGACGGGCCCGGTGGCCTCGGGCGTGCAGGAGGCGCTGGCGGGCAAGCCGCTCTGTGGTGGATGCGGGGCCAAGGTGGGCGGCGCGGTGCTGGGCGATCTTTTGGCCGCGGTGCAGGCGCCCGTCTCGGGCGATGTGCTCACCGGGGCGGGCGATGATGCGGCGGTGCTGCGCCAACCCTGTGGCGGCTTTCAGGTGATGAGCACGGATCACCTGCGCGGTTTTGTCGAAGACCCCGCAATGATGGCGCGGATCGCGGCGGTGCATGCTTTGGGCGATGTCTGGGCCATGGGGGCCAAACCACAGGTGGCGCTGAGTTCGATCATCCTGCCGCGCATGTCGCCCGAATTGCAGGCCCGGACCCTGCGCGAGATCGCGGTGGCCGCGCAGGAGGTGATGGCGGGTGCAGGCGCGCAGATCGTGGGCGGCCATACGACCATGGGCGCGGAACTGACCATCGGCTTTACGGTCACCGGTACGCGGGACGCGAGGCCCATCGGCCTCGGTGGCGCGCAGCCGGGCGATCTGCTGATGCTGACCCGGCCCATCGGGTCGGGGGTGATCCTTGCAGGCCATATGGCAGGGATCGCGCCGGGGCGGGTGGTGGCCGAAGCGCTCCGCGTCATGGCCACACCGCAGGCGCGGGAGGCGGAGATTTTGGGCAAGGCCCATGCGATGACGGATGTGACGGGCTTTGGCCTTGCCGGGCATTTGCAAGCGATTTGCCGTGCCTCGGGATTGGCGGCGGAGCTTTGGGCGGAGGCGGTGCCGATCTACCCCGGCGCGCAGACGTTGTCGGATCAGGGGGTGGCCTCTTCCCTGCTGGCGGTCAATCAGGCGGACGCCCCGATTGCGGCGGCAGGCCCGGTGAAACCGCTTTTCCACGATCCGCAAACCGCCGGGGGGCTGCTGGCAGCCCTGCCCGAGGATGCCGCGAAAGCGGCGCAGGCGCGGTTATTGGCCGAAGGCTTGGCGGGCCATATCCTCGGGCGGCTTGAGGCGGGGGTGCCTTCTATCCGTTTGCGGTGAAACGGCTGTGCAGGGCTGCGGCGGTTTCGGCCAATGTGCTGTCATCAAGCCGGTCGAGCGTCAGCCGGGCGCGCGGGGCAGGGTTGCGGCTGGCGGCCTTGGCATAGCGCGGATCGTAATGCTGGCCGATCAGCCCTTCGGCGAGGCTGGCCCAATCGCCCGCGCGGGCTTGGGCCTGCCACTGGGTGATCGTCTCTCCGCTATGATAGGGCCGCAGCCTGTCGATGCGGTTTTCCAGCATGGCGGGGTCGGTGGTCAGGTCATCATAGGCCCGGCACAGAAAATCCGCCCGCGCGGCCAAGGGGGCGGCGATCTCAACCCGCGCGGCGTCGCGCATCGCGGCCCAAAGCGCAGGTGGAAGGGTGATGTCGCCGATCTTGCTGCTCTCGGCTTCGACCCATGTCACCTGCGCGGGGTCGAGCGGCAATAGCGCTTGGGCGAGCCGCGATTCGAACATCTTTTGATGCGGCTGCCCGCCGTCCACCGCGCCGAAGAGCGATCCGCGATGTTGGGCCAGCCCTTCGAGGTCAAGCACCTGCGCGCCTGTCTTGGCCAGATGGTGCAGCAGCCGTGTCTTGGCGGTGCCGGTGCCGCCTTCGATCAGCATCAGCCGATGCGGCAGGGGCGTGTCGTAGAGCGCCGCGACCACGAGCCGCCGGTAGCTGCGATAACCGCCGCGCAGAAGTTGCACGCGCCAGCCGACCTGATCGAGGATCGTCGAAAAGGCCCCCGACCGCTGCCCGCCGCGCCAGCAATAGACCAGCGGCTGCCAGCTACCGTCTTTATCCGCCAGTGCCGTTTGCAAATGTCGCGCGGTGTTCTGCGCCACCAGCGCCCCGCCGATCTTGCGCGCGTCAAAGGGGCTGACCTGCTTGTAGATCGTGCCCACCTCGGCGCGCTCCGCGTCCGACAGCACGGGTAGGTTAATGGCACCGGGCAGATGATCCTCGGCAAACTCCATTGGCGCGCGCACGTCGATGATCGTATCGACGCGGAGCTGGGCGAGGTCCGACAGGGCGGTGAGGGTGCAGGGGGTCATCTGGGGGTCCGGCAAAGCCCCGCGCCCCGTGACAGGGCGCGGGGGAATGGCTCAGGCCTTGGCGGCGATCACCAGCACCTCGACCAGATATTCCGGCGTGGCCAGTTTGGATTCGCCGCAGGCGCGGGCGGGGGCTTGGCCCTCGGGCACCCATGCGTCCCAAACGGCGTTCATGGCTTCGAAATCGGCCATGTCGGCCAGCCAGATGGTCGATTGCAGGATGCGGGTCTTGTCGCTGCCAACCTCGGCCAGAAGGGCGTCGACCTTATCAAGGCAATCTTGGGTCTGCTGGGCCACATTCGCCCCCGCCGTGCCGACCTGACCGGCAAGGTAGATCACATCACCATGCTCGACGATTTGGCTCATGCGGGTGTTGGTGTGGTGGCGTTTGATCTCGGTCATTCTGTCTCTCCTCTGACGTTGCAAAACTTGTGGCAGCTTTACGTGGGAGAGGCCAGATCAAAGCCTGTGCATCAAGACCTCTCGATCGGGCCGCCCGCTTTTTCCCAGCCGCCGAAGCCGTCCTTGAGATGGGCCGCGTCAAAGCCCATGTCTTGCAGCGTCGCGACCGAGATGGCCGAGCGCCAGCCAGAGGCGCAGTGAAAGACGAACTTCTTGTCTTGGGCAAAGACCTCTTTGAAATAGGGGCTCTCGGGGTCGACCCAGAACTCCAACATGCCGCGCGGGCAGTGGAAGGCACCGGGGATGAACCCGGTGCGTTCGCGTTCGCGGGGGTCACGCAGGTCGACGAATTGCACGTTTTCGTCCTCCAGCATGGCGATGGCCTCAGTGCTGTCGATCTCTTCGATCCGGGCGCGGGCCTCGGCGACCATTTGCGCGGCGGTTTTCTTAAGGGCCATCTGTCTTCTCCTTACAGTTTGTTCAGCAACTCAGGCGTGGGCCAGCCATCGACGGGCATGCCAAGACGGGCCTGTTCCGCGCGTACGGCGGCTCGGGTGCCGGAGCCGAGGATGCCATCCACATCGCCCACGTCATAGCCCTTGGCTTGCAGTTTGCGTTGAAGCGTCTTCATCGCCTCGCCGCCAAGGCCGGGGGCCGGGTTGCCCGCATCATAAACCTGCGCGCCTTCCAGCCGGGTGGCAAAATAGGCAGCGGTCATCACGTAGGTAAAGCTCTGGTTCCACTCGAAATAAACGCGGAAGTTCGGATAGGCGATGAAAGCAGGCCCGCCGCGCCCTTGTGGCAGCAGGACGGAGGCGGTTAGCCCCTCGGCCAGCGGCCCGTTGCGGGGGGAGACACCCATCGCCTGCCATTCGCTGACGGGTTTCGTGGTCTCCAGCCCGGTTTGCGACCAGTCGAAATCCTGCGGCAGGGTGACCTCGGCCAACCAAGGCTCGTCCGCGCGCCAGCCGAGGCTTTGCAACATCTTGGCGCCGGACAAGAGCGCATCGGGGGCGGAGGTCTTGAGCGAGACCGCGCCGTCGCCGTCGCCATCTACCCCGTTCTCTAGGATGTCGCGCGGCAGCATTTGCACCATGCCGATCTCACCGGCCCAAGCACCGGTGGTGGTGGCCGGGTCGAACTCACCGCGCTCGAAAAGCTCTAGCGCCGCGAAAAGCTGTGGGCGGAACAGTTCGGGGCGGCGGCAGTCATGGGAAAGGGTCGCCAGCGCGTTGGCGGTGTTGAAGTCGCCTTGGATTGCGCCGTAATCCGTCTCGAACGCCCAGAAGGCCAAAAGCACCCCACGGCTGACGCCGTATTCCGCCTCGATCCGGTCAAAGATGGCGTCGTATTTCTCGGCCATGGCGCGGCCTCGGTTGATCCGGTTTTCCGAGATCAGGCGGCGCGAGAATTCGATGAAGGGCTTTTGAAACACCCCTTGGGCCTGATCGGCGCGCAGCACGGCGGGGTCTTGGCGCAGGCCGGCAAAGAAACGCTCGGCCTTGGCGGGATCGGCGCCGTTCGCCACGGCCTCGGCCTTGGCATCGGCGATGAAACTGGAGAAATCTCCGCCGCATTTGGCTTGCGCATAGGCGCTGGCGGGAAGGGTGAGCGCCGCGAGTGCGGCGGCGAGAAACGTGGGGCGCATGGATACCTCTTTGTCACAGACAGGCCAAAACTAGGGCGATTGCCCACATCACCAACCATGCCTGCCAGAGGCGGGTGATGGCCGCATCGATCTCCAAAGGTCCGATGACGCGCGCCCCCGCGCCATGCACCCAAGGAAACTGCTGCACCTGCCCATCATAACTGCGCGGACCGGCGAGGGCCACACCTATGGCCCGCGCCATGGCGGCTTCCGGCCAACCGGCGTTGGGCGAACGGTGCAGCGCCGCGTCGGCCTTGATCTCGCGCCAGAGGTGCAGCACCCCGCCGGGCAGGGCGATGAGCAGTGCGGTCAGCCGTGCGGGGGCGAGGTTCAGAAGGTCATCCATTCGCGCCGGGGCCCAGCCGAAATCGGCATAGCGCGGGGTGCGGTAGCCGATCATACTGTCGGCAGTATTGACGATTTTATAGACCAGCAGCCCCGGCAGCCCGCCCAGCAGGAACCAAAAGGCAGGGGCGATGATCCCGTCGCTAAGGTTCTCCGCCCCGCTTTCGATGGCAGAGCGGGCGACGGCGTCTGCGGGCATCGCGGCGGTGTCGCGGCTGACGATCATCGCCACGGCGCGGCGCCCTGCGGGCAGGGACTGGCGCAGGCCATCTGCCACGGCGCGCAGGTGCTCAACGAGGGAACGTTGCGCCAGCAGGATGGCGGCGAGGATGATCTCGATGAGGGGGCCAAACAGGCTGAGCCCCCAGCCGAGCAGCGCGGCCCCAATCATCAGCGCCAGCAGCAGTGCCACCCCCTTGGCGCGGCGGGCTTGGCTGTGGTTCAACCGACGATCCCCCCAACCGATCAGCCGCCCCATCAGAACTGCCGGATGCGGCAGGCGACGCCAGAGCCAATCCGGCTCTCCAAGCGCGGCGTCCAGCAGCATGGCCAGCGCGAGGATCGCCGCCGTGCTCATGCCAGCGCCTGCTCCAACCGCGCCCAACCTATCGAGGGCGGCAGGCCAAGGCGCAGCCAGCGCGGATTGTAGGGGAAGATGCGGCTCCAGATCTGGTGCTGGGCGAGGCGGGTTTGCCAAGCCTGCGCGTCTTCGACCTCATAGAGCCGGAAAAGCGGGGTGCCGCCGACGATCTCTGCGCCTGCTGTGGTCATCAGCCCATCGAGACGCGCGACCTCGGCCCCCAGCCGCGCCCGCGTGGCCTCGGCCCATGTTTCATCCCGCAGCGCCGCTGCGCCGATATGCAGCGCGGGGCCACTGACCGGCCATGGCCCAAGCATCTGTTCAAGCCGCGCGACCAAGGCCGGATCGCCGATCACGAACCCCAGCCGCAGCCCGGCCAGCCCCCAGAATTTGCCAAAGCTCTTGAGGATCAGCGTGCCGGGCACCGTGGCCTGCACCATCAGGGTGGCGTCGGGCGTGATGTCGCAAAAGCTCTCATCAATGATGCTGAGCGGGGCTGTCGTCTCTGCCATGGGCCACAGGCGCCCGTCGGGGTTGTTGGGATGGACGTGAACGGCGGCTTCGGCCTCGCCCGTCTCGACCACTTGCCAGCCGTTCTCGGCGAAGCTGGCGGCATGTTCATTGTAGGTCGGCCCGGGGATGCGCACGCGGCCTTTCGAGGCCAGCGCCGGGATCCGCGCGATGGCCGAGGAGGCCCCCGGCACGGCGAGGATCGCGGCCCCTTCTGGCACTTGCCAAAAGCCGCGGGCGGCGGCCAGCAGCGCGTCTTGCGCCGCGGCGTCGGGGAGGGCAGCCCATGCGCCCGCAGGCAGGGCAGGTATTGGGTAGGGCGCGGGGTTGATCCCAGTGGAAAGGTCGATCCAATCCGAGCGCTCTCCGCCGAAACGCGCCGCTGCCGCATCGACACCGCCGCCGTGGTCGCGCTGGTCTGGCTTTTGCATGATCATCCCCCTGCCGTCGTCGCTGCGGTGAAAGCGCAAAAGCGCTGCGCGATCAAGCGCCTTCCACGGGGCAGGGGGAGGGGAGGTCAGCCGCGCCCGTGCGGCGCGTCGAAGTCCAGCACCGGATTGATCGGGATGATGCGGTGCGGGTTAATCATGTCATGGCTGTAGTGATAATGCCGCACGATATGGTCGAAGTTCACCGTCTCGGCCACGCCCGGCACCTGATAGAGTTCGCGCGTATAGGCCCAGATGTTCGGGTAATCGACGATCCGGTGGCGGTTACATTTGAAGTGCAGGTGATAAACCTTGTCGAAGCGCACCAACGTGGTGAAAAGCCGCCAGTCGGCCTCGGTCATCCGGTCGCCCGCGAGGTAGCGGTTCTGCGACAGGATATCTTCGATCCAGTCCAGCGAGTCGAAGAGCGGATGCACGGCAGCGTCATAGGCCTTCTGCGTGGTGGCGAAACCGGCTTTGTAAACGCCGTTGTTCACCGTGTCATAGACGCGGGCGTTCACCTTTTCGATGCGGTCGTGCAGCTGCGCGGGGTAATAGTCATCACTGTTGCCGGTGATCGCGTCGAAGGCGCTGTTGAACATGCGGATGATTTCGGCGCTCTCATTGCTGACGATGGTCTCGCGCTCTTTGTCCCAGAGGATCGGCACGGTCACGCGGCCTGTGAAATTGGGATTGGCACGGGTGTAGATGTCGCGGGCATAGGGCAGGCCGAAAAGCGTGTCGCCCGTGGCACCGGGGAAATCCGTGTCAAAGGTCCAACCCTCGCCCAGCATATCGGGATGCACGACAGAGACACCGATGTGATCCTCAAGCCCCTTCAACTGGCGGAAGATCAGCGCGCGATGCGCCCATGGGCAGGCATAGCTGACGTAGAGGTGATAGCGCCCCGATTCTGCCTTGAACCCGCCTTCGCCGCTTGGTCCGGCGCTGCCGTCGGCGGTCACCCAGTTGCGAAACTTGGCCTCGCTGCGCTCAAACTTGCCGCCCGAGGATTTGGTGTCATACCATTTGTCTTGCCATTTACCATCGACCAATAGGCCCATCTTGTTCTCCTTTCCGCGTTTGAGGGTATATCTAGGGCAGGGCGCGGGGACCGCCCATCTTCATAGGTGCGCAGCCGCTCTGCGCTGATGCAGACTGCCCAAACGTCACCAATTCTTAACTTGAATTTTCTACGCTTTCCGCCAGCTTAGAGGCATCAGCGGGGGGATTGCGCATGGAAGAATTTCTGTCGAAAGAAATACAGGCGGGGCTGGATGCCGCGCGTATGGCAAGCCTGCGCAAGGGCGCGCGCCTGCGGCTTGAGGCGGGCGGTGATGTCTACCGCGTACTGCGCATGTGGAAGACCGGTTTCTCCGTCGATGCGGAGGATGCGCCGAAGCTGCGCGGGCTGGTCGATCTCTATGACGGCAGCCTGCATCTGTTCCAATGTCTGATCGTGGCGAGCGAGGAAGAAGCGGGCGAGATGCGCTATGAGTTCAAACGCGCCACCGCCGTGGCGGACCGTCCGCCGCTTGACTTCGAACGCCCCGCCGATGCGCCGCTGGGTCTGATCGAAGACGGCCGCGCTTGAAAGGGCGGCACGGCGGGGCTGCCCCGCCGCGCCGTTTCGTTACTGCAAATCACTGAAGGCTTTGGTGAGCCGCTCGCAGGCTTCCTCGACCCGTGCGCGCGGGGTGGCGAGGTTGAAGCGCATGAAGCTTTCGCCCCCCGTGCCAAAGGTGGCGCCGTGGTTGGCGGCGATAGCGGCGCTCTTCTCGACACGGTCCTGAAACTCTGCAGGCTCCATGCCGGTGCCCGAAAAGTCCACCCAAGCCAGATAGGTCGATTCCAGTGGCATCGAGCTTAGCCCCGGGATCGCGTTCACCGCCTCGTCGAAAAGCTTTCGGTTCCCGTCGAGATAGGCGGTCAACTCATCCACCCAAGCGGCCCCTTCGGGCGAATAGGCGGCGGTCGCCATGATCAGTCCGAAGGAGTTGGCCGAAACGCCCAAGGCCGCCATGCGCCGGGCAAAGCGCTCGCGCAGTTTGGGGTCGTGAATGATGACGTTCCCGGTATGGCCGCCCGCGATGTTGAACGTCTTGGTCGTGGCGGTCATCATCACCAGACGGTCTTCAATCCCGTCGATATGTGCCATGGGGATATGCTTGTGCCCCGGCATCACCAGATCATGGTGGATCTCATCCGAGACCAGCACCAGATCGTGCCGCTTGGCGAAGTCGGCCACGCTCTGCAGTTCCTCACGGCTCCAGACCCGCCCGCCGGGGTTATGCGGCGAGCAGAGGATCACCATCTTCTCATTCCCGGTCATCAGGGCGTCATAGGCGTCGAAATCCATCTCGTAGCGCCCCGAGGCATTGGTCAGCGGGCATTCCACCACCCGACGCTCGGCGGCGTTAATCACGCGGGCAAAGGCGTGATAGACCGGGGTGAACAGCACCACCCCATCGCCGGGCTGGGTGAAGGCATCGACACACATAGCGGTGCCGTTCACCAAACCATGCGTGGTAAAGATCGCCTCGGCGTCGATTTTCCAGCCGTGGCGGTTTTCCATCCACCATTGGATCGCGGCAAGGTATTTGCTGTCATCGCCGAAATACCCGTGCACCCCGTGATCAATTTGGGCCTGAAGCGCGTCCTGCACCACCTGCGGGGGCCGGAAATCCATGTCGGCCACCCACATGGCGATGCCGGTATCCGCAGGCACGCCATAGATCGCTTCCATCTTGTCCCATTTCGCACAATGGGTGCCGCGCCGGTCGATGATGTCGTCAAAGCTCATGCTGGTCTCTCCTGATATTGCGGCCAAGCTAACGGCTGCCGCAGGCGCTGCAAGCCCCCGGTTGCGCGATGCACGGGCATGGCCTAAATGAGCGGGATGAAACGCCCGATCCTTTTGCACCCCGATCCACGGCTCAAGAAAGCCGCAGCCCCCGTCGCCGATCTCAGCGACGAGCTGCGCGTGCTGGGCGATGATATGTTGACCACCATGTATGATGCGCCGGGCATCGGCCTTGCCGCGCCGCAGATCGGCGTGTTGAGCCGGGTGATCGTGCTGGATTGCGTCAAGGAAGAGGGCGAAGCGCCCCGGCCCTTGCTGATGTTCAATCCTGAGATCGTGGCTTCTTCGGATGGGCTCAACACCTATGAAGAAGGGTGTCTCAGCATCCCCGACCAATATGCCGAGGTGACCCGCCCGGCGGAGGTTGAGGTGCGCTGGCTCGACCGCGACGGAAACGAGCAGCAGGAGGCCTTTGACGGGCTTTGGGCGACCTGCGTTCAGCATGAGATCGACCACCTCGACGGCAAGCTTTTCATCGACTACCTCAAGCCGTTGAAGCGCCAGATGATCACCCGCAAGATGGTCAAGCTCAAGCGCGAGCTGGCGCGCGGATGAGCGTGCTGGAGGTTCTCCGCTGGCCCGACCCGCGACTGGCCGAGATCTGCGCCCCGGTCGAAGAGATCACGCCCGAGATCGAACGCCTTGCCGACGATATGCTGGAAACGATGTATGCCGCACCGGGGCGTGGCCTTGCCGGGCCACAGGTGGGCGCGATGCTGCGCATCTTCGTGATGGATGCGGGCTGGAAAGAGAATAAGTCCGACCCGCTGGTCTGCATCAACCCGATGTTTCAAGAGATCGGCGAAGAACGGGTGACCAATACGGAAGGCTGCCTCAGCATCCCCGGCATCAGCACCGACATTTCGCGCCCTGCGCAGGTGCAGATGGTCTGGACCGGTCTGAACGGGGGCCGCTATGTGCAGAGCATGGAAGGCGCCGCTGCGCTGATCGCGCAGCATGAGATGGACCACCTTGACGGTGTGGTGACCTTCGACCACCTCGACGCGGAGACCCGCGCGGCCAAGATTGCGGAGTTCAACGTACAATGACCCTACGCCGCTATGTTCCATGGCCCGACAAACGCCTGCGCAGCCCCGCCGAACCCATCGATGCGGTGACGGATGAAATCCGCACGCTTTGGGATGACATGATCGAGACGATGGATGCCATGCCCGGCGTCGGCCTTGCCGCGCCGCAGATCGGGGTGATGTTGCAGGTGGCGGTGGTCGATGCCTCGGAAGCGCGCAACAAACGCATCCGGCTGGCGAACCCGGTGATCGTCGATGCCTCTGCCGTGTTGCATCCTTACGAGGAAGCCAGCCCCAATCTGCCCGGTTTCAGCGCCGTGATCCGCCGCCCGCGTGGGGTGAAGGTACGGTTCCTTGACGAGACGGGAGCCGAGGTGGAACGTGATTTCGTCGGGCTGGAAGCGGTGAGCGTGCAGCACCAGATCGACCATCTGGCAGGCAAGATGTATTTCGACAACCTCAGCAAAACCAAGCGCGACATGCTGTTGCGCAAGGCACGCAAACAGAACGGCTGACGGCGCTCTCCAAGGCGCTGTCCGGCAGGAGTGAACAGATGCGACTGATCTTCATGGGCACGCCCGATTTCTCGGTGCCGATCCTTGATGCGCTGGTGCAGGGCGGGCATGAGATCTGCGCGGTCTATTGCCAGCCGCCCCGCCCCGCCGGGCGCGGCAAGAAGCCCCGCCCCAGCCCGGTGCAGCAACGCGCCGAAGCGCTTGGTCTGCTGGTGCGCCATCCGGTATCGCTCAAACATCCTGAGCCGCAGGAAGAATTCGCCGCGCTTGAGGCCGATGCGGCGGTGGTCGTGGCCTACGGTCTGATCCTGCCGCAGCCCATTCTCGACGCGCCGAAACAGGGCTGTTTGAACATCCACGCCAGCCTGCTGCCGCGCTGGCGCGGGGCGGCGCCTATTCACCGTGCAATCATGGCGGGCGACGATAAGACCGGCGTGTGCATCATGCAGATGGAAGCGGGGCTGGATACCGGTCCGGTGCTGCTGTGCGAAGAGACCAAGATCGGCAGCGATGAGACCACGGCACAGTTGCATGACCGGTTGAGCGCCATGGGCGCGGTTGCGATCAACAAGGCGCTGTCGCAACTGACCGATCTGACGCCGCAGACCCAGCCCGAAGAGGGCGTCACCTATGCCGCCAAGATCGACAAGGCCGAAGCGCGGATCGACTGGACCCGCCCGGCGGTCGAGGTGGACCGGCTGATCCGCGGGCTTTCGCCCTTTCCGGGGGCATGGTTCGAGATTGACGGCCAGCGCGTGAAAGTCCTCGGCTCGGTGCTGGACGAGGGCACCGGCGCGCCGGGTGAGGTGCTGTCGGTCGCGCTGCGCATTGCCTGTGGCGAGGGGGCGGTGCGGCTGACGCGGCTACAGCGCGCGGGCAAGGGCGTGCAGGAGGCGGATGTGTTTCAACGCGGTGCGCAGATCGCAGTGGGCGCGCGTCTTAGCTGAGGCCGAGGTTCAGCTTTTGGGCGGGGTGCTTTTGTAGACCGGCAGGTGCCAGCCAAAATAAAGCGACCCGGCGCGCAGCACCCAAGTCGTCGCAGCGCAGGCCAGCAGCGGGTAGAGCGTGCCATCGAAATAGGGCGCCAGCAGCACGGCAACGGCGGCACCGGAGAGCGCCGCGGTAGCGTAAAGCTCGCCTTGGGTCAGCACCAGCGGCAACTGCCCCACCACCACATCGCGCATCAGCCCGCCCATACAGCCGGTGATCATGCCCATGACGATGATGATCGGCGCGGATTGCTCTTGCGCCATCGCCACACCAACCCCTGCCGCGACCGCGACGGCAAGCGCCAGACTGTCGAGCCAGATCAGAGTGCGAAAGCGGCTTTCCAGCAGGTGGGCTGTGAAAAACACCACCAAAGCGGCCAGGATGGCCACGCCCAACATGCTGGGGGTCTCGATCCAGAAGATCGGGTTGCGGTCGAGCAGGAGGTCACGGATCGTGCCGCCGCCCACGGCGGTCAGGCAGGCGATAAAGGCAAAGCCCACGATATCAAGCTGCGCCCGGCTGGCAACAAGCGCGCCGGTGATGGCAAAGACCAGCACGGCGGCATAGTCCAGCAGGGCGAGCAGAGTCACTTCTTGCTGCCCGGTTTGAAGGGGGCCATGCCCGCGCGGGCCAGTTCATCGGCGCGCTCGTTCTCGGGGTGGCCGGCGTGGCCCTTGACCCATTTCCACGTCACATTGTGCCGCGCATTCGCGGCGTCCAGCCGTTGCCAAAGCTCGGCATTCTTGACCGGCTTCTTGGCCGCGTTCTTCCAACCGTTCTTTTTCCAGCCGAAGATCCAACCGGTGATGCCGTTTTTGACGTAGTTGCTATCAGTCACCAGCGTGATCTCGGTCGGGCGGCTGAGCGATTCCAGGGCCGAGATTGCGGCCATCAACTCCATGCGGTTGTTGGTGGTCTGCGCCTCGCCGCCCTTCAACTCGCGCTCCTTGACGATCTGGTCGCCCTCCATCGCGCGCATCAGCACGCCCCAGCCGCCGGGGCCGGGGTTGCCCGAACAGGCACCGTCAGTATAGGCGTAGAGGTCAGGCATGGGTATCTCCGGCAGTTTCCAGCGCGGTTTAGGCGGCTGGCGCGCGGCGGTCAATCAGGCGGGTTGGCGCAGAACACGCGGCACCTTGAATTCCACGTTCTCCTGCGCGGTCTCGACCAGATCGGTGGTCACGTCGTAGCGCGCTTTGAAGGCGTCGATCACCTCATTGATGAGCACTTCGGGGGCCGATGCGCCCGCCGTGATGCCGATGCTGCCGATGCCCTCCAGCGCGCGCCAATCGATGTCATCCGCGCGCTGCACCAGTTGCGCATAGGCGCATCCCGCGCGGGCGCCGACTTCGACCAACCGTTTGGAGTTCGAGGAATTCGGCGCCCCCACCACCAGCATCGCGTCGCATTTCGGCGCCATGGCTTTGACCGCTTCCTGACGGTTGGTCGTGGCATAGCAGATGTCTTCTTTATGCGGGCCGATGATGGCGGGGAAACGCGCCTGTAGGGCGGCCACGATATCGGCGGTGTCGTCAACGCTGAGCGTGGTTTGCGTGACATAGGCCAAACGCGCGTCATCGCGCACGGTGACCTGGGCCACATCGTCGGGCGTTTCTACGAGCAGCACATCGCCCTCGGGCAGTTGGCCCATGGTGCCGATTGTTTCGGGATGGCCCGCGTGGCCGATCATGATGATCTGAAGGCCCGCATCCGCGTGACGCTGCGCCTCGATATGCACTTTGGAGACCAGCGGGCAGGTCGCGTCGACATAGATCATGTTGCGCGCCTGGGCCGCCGAGGGCACGGATTTCGGCACGCCATGGGCGGAAAAGATCACCGGGCGGTCGTCGGGGCATTCGCTGAGTTCCTCGACAAAGACCGCGCCCTTGTCGCGCAGCCCGTCGACGACGAATTTATTGTGCACGATCTCATGGCGCACATAGACCGGCGCGCCCCATTTCTCGATCGCCATTTCGACGATCTTGATCGCCCGGTCCACGCCCGCACAGAATCCGCGCGGCGCGGCGAGGTAGAGGGTAAGAGGCGGTTTGGTCATGGCGAAATCTCCGGACGGTTGGCGCAGAGGTAAGGGCTTGGGCCCGCTTCGTCCAGCCCGTCAGTCCGACTTGGGCGCAGGCTCGCCCGCCGTGGCGTGCACCAGCGCGGCGGCCTGCGCCCGGTTGCGGATGCCGAGCTTGCGGTAGCCAGATTTCGCATAGTCCGACACGGTGTGGATAGAGAGGTTGCAGCGGTGCGCGGTCTGCTGCCGGGTGTAGCCATGGGCCAGCAGGTTCACCACTTCGGCTTCGCGCGGGCTGAGTTTGTCGAAAGCCGAAGGATTCTCGGGCAGGGGCAGGGGCGCGGTGCCGGTCAGGTCTTCGATCCGGCGGTGCATCAGCAGGCAAAAGAGGCGCAGATCCTCGGCAATGTCGCTGAAGGCGCGCTCGAACTCTTCGGCCTCCATCCCGTTACCGACGATGAAGCCGCCAAAGCGTTCGGAGCCCTTCAGCCGCATGGGCACGGCAAAGGCAGCATGCAGACCTTCGCGCCCCGCGCGGGCGATCAGCGAATGCTCGGACGGGGTGACATCGGGGTAGAGGTGTACGAAGGCTTGGCCGATCGTCAGCACATCATAACTGTTGCACGAGTGGTGCAGGAATGGGTCATCCTCGGGCGGGAGGTCATCGTAAAGGTCGGGTATGGTCGACAGAAACTGAGCGTCTTTGAAATCCGCACCCACGCTGATGTGGATGGCGTGGGTAAAGCCGGTCTGTCGAAATGTCTTTACGATCCCATCCCAAAGCGCGCTAACATCTTGCAGCTTTTCCAAACGTACAGCGGCATCGAACAGCATCTTCCCTCACTTTTACCCCCCTTTTTCGGGGGATCGTCTACTTCTACGGGAGCAGGTAGTGTGGGATCAAGGGGAACGCATGGGTTCATGTGCTGTATTGTATCTTCCCTGGGGTATTTTAGAAATTTCACAGGCCAGTGACGCCACAGTCGCTGGCCTGGTATTCGTTCGCCCATCACCCAGACACTGCGCACAATAAGACCGCTGCCGCACGGGGCGGCATGGTTCTGCGCGAAATGGGTCTATGTCGTTCAGTCCTGCGGTGCGGGGTCGCGCGGCGGGCGGCCGATCACATCACGCAGGTCGTCAAGCTCGATAAAGTTGTCGGCTTGGCGGCGCAGGTCATCCGAGATCATCGGCGGCTGGCTGCGGATCGTGGAGACGACGGAGACGCGCACGCCTTGGCGTTGCAGGCTTTCCACCAGCGGGCGGAAATCACCATCACCAGAGAAGATCACGATATGATCGACACGCGGGGCCAGTTCCATCGCATCGACGGCCAGCTCGATGTCCATGTCGCCTTTGACTTTGCGGCGGCCCATGCTGTCGGTGTATTCCTTGGCCGGTTTGGTGACCATGGAAAAGCCGTTGTAGTTCAACCAGTCGACAAGCGGGCGGATCGGCGAATATTCATCGTTTTCTAAAAGCGCGGTATAGTAGAAGGCGCGCAGCAGCTTGCCGCGGCGCATGAACTCTTGCCGCAGCAGCTTGTAGTCGATGTCGAAGCCCAGCGTCTTTGCCGCGGCGTAGAGGTTGGAGCCATCTATAAAAAGCGCCAACCGCTCATCTTTGTAGAACATTAAACTATCCTTTCGGCAGGCTTCGCCGTATTCCCGGTTTGAACTGTAATCGCCGCGGATTAATAAATCCGTGACCTCTGGCGATGCCCCCACATCAGGGTGCATAACTAAGGCTTTTTAACGATGTCGCAAGACCCCGAGGGTATGGAATTAAGCAGTAGAGACCCTATACGAAAGTATAGTCTTCTGGTTGCGCTCGGCGGTAACCTTGCATCTTCTGTGGGTAAACCTCAGGAAACGCTAAAATCGGCTTTAAAGCTATTGCAGACGTCCGGCGCGGTGATTCGCGCCACGAGTGCATTCTATCACACTCCGGCCTTTCCCGCAGGGGCGGGGCCAGACTATGTGAATGCCGCCGCCTGGCTCGAAGCGCCGTGGGATCCGCAGACCGCGCTTGGCGTCTTGCATCGGATCGAGGCGCAGATGGACCGTGAGCGGGTGCAACGCTGGGGGCAGCGGACCTTGGATTTGGATCTTTTGGCCTGTGATGATATCGTATTACCAGACCGCCAGACCCACAATATATGGCGCGAGTTGCCCTTGGAGGCACAGATTGGCCGCACGCCGGATCAATTGATCCTGCCGCATCCCCGGCTACAGGACCGCGCCTTCGTCTTGGTGCCGCTGGCCGATGTGGCCCCCAATTGGGTGCACCCGCTGCTTGGAAAGCCCGTGCGCGCCCTGCTCGAAGCCCTGCCTGAGCGGGATCGTGCCGAGGTGCGGCGGCTGCAATAACGGCTTGTAAATCTGCCCGAGGCGGCTTAAATACGGCACTTCTGGCAGCAAATGAGATATTGGAGGCTTCATGGCCCGCGTCACCGTCGAAGATTGTGTGGATAAGGTTCCGAACCGTTTCGAACTCGTCATGCTGGCCGCACATCGTGCCCGCGAGATCTCTGCCGGATCGCAGTTGACCGTTGACCGTGACAACGACAAGAACCCCGTCGTGTCCTTGCGTGAAATCGCCGAAGAGACACAGTCGGCCGATGATCTGCGCGAGCGTCTGATCGAAAGCAACCAGAGCCAGATCGAAGTCGATGAGCCCGAAGAAGACGCCATGGCGCTTTTGATGGGTGCCGAAGAGGACAAGCCCGAAGAAGACAGCATGTCCGAAGAAATGTTGCTGCGCCAGTTGATGGCCGCACAGGGGCAGGGCTAACCCCCGCGCCCCGGCCGGGGCTATGAGGCAGATGGCATGAACAGCGCCGACATCACTGCCGACGACCTGATCGCTCTCGTTCAAGGCTATAATCCGCGTACCAACGAACCCCTGATCCGCGCCGCTTTCGACTATGGGGCGCGGATGCATGAGGGGCAGTTTCGCCATTCCGGTGAGCCCTATTTCACCCATCCCGTCGCTGTCGCTGCGATCCTCACGGAACAGCAGCTTGACGATGCGACGATCATCACTGCCCTTCTGCACGACACGATCGAAGACACCAAAGCGTCTTATGCCGAGGTGCAAAGCCTCTTTGGCGGCGAGGTGGCGGAATTGGTCGATGGCGTCACCAAGCTGACCAACCTTCAGCTAAACTCGACCGAGACCAAACAGGCTGAGAATTTCCGCAAGCTTTTCATGGCGATGTCCAAGGACTTGCGCGTCATCCTCGTCAAGCTCGCCGACCGTCTGCACAACATGCGCACGATCAAATCCATGCGCCCGGACAAGCAGATCAAAAAGGCGCGGGAGACGATGGACATCTACGCGCCGCTGGCGGGCCGCATGGGCATGCAGTGGATGCGCGAAGAGCTTGAAGACCTCGCCTTTCGGGTGCTCAACCCCGAGGCGCGCGCCTCGATCATTCGCCGCTTTATCACCCTGCAACGTGACACCGGCGATGTGATCCAGCGCATCACCGGCGATATGCGGGTAGAGTTGGAAAAGGCCGATATCGAAGCCGAGGTCTTTGGCCGGGCCAAGAAACCCTATTCGATCTGGCGCAAGATGGAGGAGAAGGAGCAGAGCTTCTCTCGCCTGTCCGACATCTACGGTTTTCGCGTGATTACCGCTTCTGAGGAAGACTGCTACCGCACCCTCGGGGCGATCCATCGCCGCTGGCGCGCGGTGCCGGGGCGGTTCAAGGATTACATCAGCCAGCCCAAGACCAACGGTTATCGGTCGATCCACACAACCGTCTCGGGCCGTGATGGCAAACGGGTGGAGGTGCAGATCCGCACCCGCCAGATGCATGACGTGGCCGAGACCGGCGTCGCGGCGCATTGGTCCTACCGCGACGGTGTGCGCAGCCGGAACCCCTTTGCCGTCGATCCCGCCAAGTGGATCAGCCAGCTGACCGAGCAGTTTGACGCCGAGACCGATCACGAGGATTTCCTCGAAGCGGTGAAGCTTGAAATGTACGCCGATCAGGTCTTCTGCTTCACGCCCAAAGGCGATGTGGTAAAACTGCCGCGCGGCGCCACGCCGATTGATTTCGCCTATGCGATCCACACCCGTATCGGCAACGCCTGTGTGGGGGCCAAGGTCGACGGGATGCGGGTGCCGCTGTGGACCCGGATCAAAAACGGCCAGTCGATTGAGATCACCACCGCGCAGGGCCAGACGCCGCAGGTGACGTGGCTCGACATTGCCACCACGGGCAAGGCCAAGTCGGCGATCCGGCGCTCCCTGCGTGAGGTCGACCGCGAGCGCTTTATCAAACTGGGCCGCGAATTGGCCCGCTCGGCCTTTGCGCAGGTCGGTAAGAAGGCCACCGACAAGGTGCTGCATACCGTGGCCAAGAACATGCGGCTGAATGGCCCTGATGAGGTGCTCGCCCGGCTTGGCAGTTCGGAGCTCACGGGCCGCGAAGTGGTGGAATGCGTCTATCCCGATCTTGCCCCGCAAAAGGGCGAACAGATCGACGTGCGCCGCGCGGTCGTGGGGCTAGAGCCGGGGCAGAGCTTTGACCGCGCGCCTTGCTGCACCCCGCTGCCCGGTGAGCGGATCGTTGGCATCACCTTCCGGGGCAAGGGCGTGACTGTCCATGCGATCGACTGCGACCGCCTCTCGGAATATGAGGACCAACCCGAACGTTGGCTCGATCTGCGTTGGCATGACGGCAGCCACCCAGCGGTCTATACCTGCGCGCTGGACATCACCATCGGCAATGGCGCGGGCGTTCTGGGGCGGGTCTGCACCTTGATCGGCGAAGCCTCGGCCAATATTTCGGATCTGGAGTTTGTGGAGCGCAAGCCTGACTTTTACCGGCTGGTGGTCTATGTGGATCTCCGAGACGTGAGTCACCTGCATTCGCTGATGTCCACGCTCGAAGCCGAGAGTGAGGTCGCCGATGTCAGCAGGCACCGCAATATGAGCATGGGAAAGACCGTCGAAAAGACCACCTGACCCTGCGCAGACGAAACGCCGATACTGGACCTGAGACTTGATTTTCAAACGCCGCGATCCGAAACCGACCCTGCGCGCGCTGGCCGAGTTTCTGTGGCCGCGCGGTGGTTGGACGCGTGCGTTTCACTATGTCAAACACCGCATGCGGCGGCTGCCCGACAGCCCCGAGCGTATCGCGCGCGGCATCTGGGCCGGGGTCTTTACCACCTTTACGCCCTTCTATGGCCTGCACTTCATCGTCGCCGCGCTGATCGGGCGGGTGATGCGGGCCAATATCCTTGCTGCGCTGATGGCGACGTTCTTTGGCAATCCGCTGACCTATGTGCCCATCGGCATCGCGGCTCTGCAAACTGGGCATTGGATCCTCGGCGCGCCCGTGGCACCGACGGCGCACCGCTCTTTCGGGGGTAAGTTCCTCGACGCCGGGCGCGATCTGAAAGAGAATTTCGTCGCGATCTTTACCGATACCCAGATGGATTGGACCGGGCTGACGGTGTTCTTCCATCAGGTCTTCTACCCCTATCTGATCGGGGGCATCCTGCCTGGGATGATCTGCGCCTCTATCGCCTATTACATCTCGGTCCCGGTGCTGCGCGCCTATCAAAAGCGGCGGCGCGGCATGATCAAAGCCAAGTTCGAGGCGCTCAAACATAAGGCGGCGCAAAAGGCCGACGCCAAGCGCCACGCAGACTGATCTTTTCGCGCCATCAATTTTCGGGAAAAACCGCTTCTCCCTATGGGGTTGGCGAAATTTCCGACCTATGGTCGGGCAAGTGATGCAAGGGGAATCGAGATGGTGGATCAACCAAAGCTGAGATTGGGCGTGAACATTGACCATGTGGCGACCGTGCGCAACGCGCGGGGCGGCGCCTATCCCGACCCGCTGCGCGCGGCCAAGATCGCGGAAAAGGCTGGCGCCGATGGCATCACCGCGCATCTACGCGAAGACCGGCGGCATATCTCTGACGCCGATATCGAAGGGTTGATGGAGGTGCTGTCGGTCCCGCTCAACTTTGAGATGGCCGCGACGGATGAGATGCAAAAGATCGCCCTGCGCCACAAGCCCCACGCGGTCTGCATCGTGCCCGAAAAGCGTGAAGAGCGGACCACCGAGGGCGGGCTGGAAGTCGCGCGGGAAGAGAACAAGCTGGCCCATTTTATCGCGCCCCTGCGCGAGGCGGGCAGC
Source organism: Sulfitobacter sp. 1A15106 (assembly GCF_043556995.1). Taxonomy (NCBI): domain Bacteria; kingdom Pseudomonadati; phylum Pseudomonadota; class Alphaproteobacteria; order Rhodobacterales; family Roseobacteraceae; genus Sulfitobacter; species Sulfitobacter sp. 1A15106. The sequence goes on from NZ_JBIFFM010000005.1 coordinate 190,448, forward strand.
CGGGTGTCGATCTTCATCGCAGCCGAGCGCGCGCAGATCGAAGCCGCCAACCGCATCGGCGCAGAGGTGATCGAATTGCACACCGGTGCCTATTGCGATGCCTTCGCCGAGGGCCGTTGGGATGAGGCGGATGTCGAACTCAACAAGCTGCGCGAGATGTCGCGTTTCGCCGACTCTCTCGGGCTTGAGGTGCACGCGGGCCACGGGCTGACCTATGACACCGTCACCCCGATCGCCGCTTTCCCTGAGGTGCGGGAACTTAACATCGGGCACTTCCTGATTGGAGAGGCGATCTTCCTCGGGTTGGAACCCGCGATTGCCGAGATGCGCCGCCTGATGGATGAGGCCCGCGAGGGCTGAACCTGCCGCCCGCCGGTGGCGGAAAATCTCTCAAAGGGTGCCTCCCTCTGGACCTAAAGCGGCCTTGGCCGCGTTGGGCCGCCAGACTGGTTAACAAACCTACGGAGGCACCAATGAGCGACCATATCGACACGCTGAAGAAACTGCACACCCGCCTGATCGACAGCCGCGACGGCTATCGTGAATCCCGCAAGCAGGTCTCGGACGAAGCGGCTTTTGTCGGCTTCTTCGACCAGCGCATCGCGGAGCGTGAGAAGTTCCACACAGAACTGCACCGCCAGCTTGGGGTCGACGGCGTGGATGTATCCGAAGAAGGCTCTGCCGCCGCATCGGCACACCGCGGTTGGGTGAAACTGCGCGACGCCGTGACCGGCGACAACGAAGCTGTTTATGACGAGATCATCAACGGCGAATCCGCATTGGTCGAAAACTACGACGATGCGATCAAAGCCACTGCTGGCCGTCCCGGCTATGAATTCCTGACCGAACAGCGCGCCGCCGTTCAGCGCGCCATCGACGAGGCGAAAGCCGAGAAGGCCCGCCACGCCGCAGCCTAAGCGCCGCGCCTTGTAGCAAATTCAACGCCGTCCCGTTCCCCCGGGGCGGCGTTTTCGGGTCGGATTGCCGCTTTTCCTCGCTCCCGCCGCGTGATCTATTGAGGGCAAAGGGCCATCGGCCCCGTCACGCGGCAAGAATGGCACCCAATGATCCTCGGCATCGGCACTGATCTGGCAAATATCGAGCGTATCCAAGGCACGCTCGACCGTTTCGGCGACCGGTTTCGCAATCGGGTGTTCACCGAGGTCGAACAACGCAAGGCCGAGCGCCGCCATGACGTGGCGGGCACCTATGCCAAACGCTGGGCCGCGAAAGAGGCATGTTCAAAGGCGCTTGGCACCGGGCTGCGCATGGGCATCGCTTGGCGCGACATGGCGGTGAGCAATCTGCGCAGCGGTCAGCCGGTGATGGAGGTGACGGGCTGGGCCGCGGACCGTCTCGCCGCGATGACCCCGCCGGGGCATGAGGCGATCATCCATGTCACCCTGACCGACGATCACCCTTGGGCGCAGGCTTTCGTGGTGATTGAAGCGCGCCCTCTTGCCGATCCGGCCTCTTAGACTGGCGCAGCCCGCCGTTTCGCGTCATATGCACGCGGGGCAGGCCGATCCGGCCCCGCGTCACTTGACTTGGCCCGCACGGCCCCGCATGTAACCCCAAACCGATATGTCAGGAGCGCCGCATGGCCGCTAAGGAAAAAACCGGCAACGCCTTTGTCGAAACCATCAAGACAATCTTTTGGGCGCTGCTGATCGCCGGTGTCTTTCGGACCCTGTTCTTCCAGCCCTTCTGGATCCCCTCTGGCTCCATGAAAGAGACGCTGCTGATCGGTGATTTCCTCTTCGTGAACAAGATGGCCTACGGCTATTCCTATGCGTCCTGCCCCAGCCTGATGCTGCCCGGTGTCGGGATCGAGGTTGACGCCAAGGATGTTTGCGGTGTCTTCGATGGCGATAACGAGCGTCTTTTCGGCTCCGAGCCTGAGCGCGGCGATGTGGTCGTCTTCCGTCATCCTGTCTCGGGCCGCGACTATATCAAGCGCCTGATTGGCCTGCCGGGTGACAAGGTGCAGATCAAGAACGGTGTCATCAGCCTGAACGGCACCCCGGTCGAGGTCGAAGATGCGGGCACGTTTGAAGAGGTCATGGCCCCCCAAGGCCCGCAACAACTGCGCCCGCGCTGCGAAAACGGCCCCGTTGGCCAAGGGGCGACCTGCGTGAAAAGCCGCCAAATCGAAACCCTGCCCAATGGCGTGTCCTACCCGACCCTGAACATCACCAATCAGCAGTCGGACAACACGGGCGTCTATACCGTGCCCGAGGGGCATTACTTCTTCATGGGCGACAACCGCGACAACTCTGCCGACAGCCGCTTGGCGCAGCGCGCCGGGGGCGTGGGTTTCGTGCCCTTTGAAAACCTCATTGGCCGCGCGGATCGCATCATGTTCAGCTCTGCCGGCCGTTCGATGCTGTTCTTTTGGACATGGCGCGGCGACCGCTTCTTCGAAGCTGTCAGATGAAACTGAGCGGAGACCTCAAAGCCTTCGAGACGCGGATTGGCCATCACTTTGCCAAGCCGGAGCTGCTGGTGCGCGCGGTGACCCATGCCTCCATGTCCTCGGCCAACCGCGACGACAACCAGCGGCTGGAGTTTCTGGGCGACCGGGTGCTGGGCCTTGTCATGGCCGAAGCGCTGCTGGCGCTTGATCCCGGCGCCAGCGAAGGCCAGTTGGCCCCGCGCTTCAACGCATTGGTGCGCAAGGAAACCTGCGCCGATGTGGCGCGTGAGATTGATCTGGGCAAGGTGCTTAAGCTCGGTCGGTCCGAGATGATCTCGGGCGGGCGGCGCAAGCAGGCGCTTTTGGGCGATGCGATCGAGGCGGTGATCGCCGCGGTCTATCTGGACGGTGGTTTTGACGCCGCCAAAGACCTCGTGCTGCGGCTTTGGGGCGACCGCCTCAAAACCGTCAAGGAAGACGCCCGCGACGCCAAGACCGCTTTGCAGGAATGGGCGCAGGCGCGGGGGCTGAACCCGCCGCGCTATGTGCAGACCGGGCGCAGCGGCCCGGATCACGCGCCCGTCTTTACCATTACCGCGCGGCTGGACAACGGGGCCGAGGCCGCCGCCACCGCGCCGTCGAAACGCGCCGCCGAACAGGCCGCCGCCAGCACGCTGCTGCGGCAATTGGAGAGCAACACATGACCACCCGTGCCGGATTCGTCGCCCTGATCGGAGAGCCCAACGCGGGCAAATCCACCCTGCTGAACCGCATGGTCGGGGCCAAGGTCTCGATCGTGACACATAAGGTCCAGACCACCCGCGCCCGCATCCGCGGCGTGGCGATGGAGGGCGATGCGCAATTGGTCTTCGTCGATACCCCCGGCCTGTTCCAGCCGCGCCGCCGTCTGGACCGCGCCATGGTCGCCGCCGCTTGGGGCGGGGCGGCGGATGCCGATGTGATTGTGCTGCTGATCGAAGCGCACCGGGGCGTGACCGAGGGTGTGGAACGCATCCTCGAAGAGCTTGGCAACATCGCCAAGGGCCGCCGCGTGGCGCTGGCGATCAACAAGATCGACCGCGTCGAGGCGCCGGTGCTGCTGGGGCTGGCCGAGAAGATGAACGCGGCCTTTGATTTTTCTGAAACCTTCATGATCTCCGCCGAGCGCGGCCACGGCACCGACACATTGCGCGAGTGGCTGGCGGGCGAGGTGCCGGAGGGCCCGTGGCTCTACCCCGAGGACCAGATCGCCGACCTGCCGATGCGCAACATCGCCGCCGAGATCACGCGCGAGAAACTGACCCTGCGCCTGCATCAGGAACTGCCCTACCAGCTCACCGTCGAGACCGAGAACTGGGAAGAGCGCAAGGACGGCTCGGCCCGGATTGACCAGTTGGTCTATGTCGTTCGCGACGGCCACAAGGGCATCGTGCTGGGCAACCGCGGTGAGACGATCAAGGCCGTGGGCAAGGCCGCGCGCGAGGAACTCGAAGAGTTCCTTGGCCGCAAGGTGCATCTGTTTTTGCAGGTGAAAGTCCGCGCCAACTGGCTGGAAGAGGCCGAGCGCTATTCCGAGATGGGCCTGGATTTCAAAGATGGCAACGACTGACGCCAGAGGCCTGCCATGGCCCGCCTGACCGCGCGCTTCTGGGTCGATGCCTATCTTGCCCGGCTGCGCCTGCAGGACATCCCGGCCTTCGTCGTGGCCCATGGCGATGACACCGGCGGCGCGGTTCTGGTGAAACTCTCCACCCTCGATGGCCGCGCGGTGCTGTTCCAGCGTTCCTTCGATCTGATGAGCGGCGCGCGTAAGTGGGTCGAACTGGCCGCGGGCGACGAGGGGGAGGTCGATGCCACCGTCTCGCGCCAGCGCAGCTTCGATCCCGACCTCTGGGTGATCGAGGTCGAGGACCGCGCCGGGCGGCACCTTCTGGACGAGCCGGGGCTGGCCTGATGGAATGGCGCGATCAGGGCATCCTGTTGAGCGCGCGGCGACATGGCGAGACCTCCGCCATCATTGAGGTCTTCACCCCCGCCCAAGGCCGCCACGCCGGCATCGTTCGCGGCGGCACCAGCCGCAAGATCGCGCCCAGCCTGCAGCCCGGTGCGCAGCTTGACGTGGCATGGCGCGCGCGGCTTGAAGACCATATCGGCGCTTTCACCGTCGAGCCGCTGCGCAGCCGCGCCGCCGTGGCCATGCAGGACCGTCTGGCGCTGGCTGGGCTGAATGCGGTCACCGCGCTTCTGGCCTTCTGTCTGCCCGAACGCGAGCCGCATCCAGCGCTTTATCGGCGCACCGAGGCGCTGCTCGATATGCTGGGGCAGGGCGATGTCTGGCCGCTGGCCTACCTCAAATGGGAACTGCGCCTTTTGGAGGAAATGGGCTATGCGCTCGACCTCGACGCCTGCGCGGTGACGGGGGCGACCGAGGGGCTGATCTATGTCTCCCCCAAGACTGGGCGTGCGGTCTCGGCCAAGGGGGCGGGGGACTGGGCGGATCGGCTTTTGCCCCTGCCGCCCGTGCTGCGCGGCGGGGCGGGAAGTGATGCTGAGGTGGCGCAAGGACTGCGGACGACGGGGCATTTCCTGACCGTGCATCTGGCGCGGGACTTGGGCGGCAAACCCCTGCCGGAAGCCCGCGCGCGCTTTGTCGATGCCTTTAGTCGGCGGCTTTGAAAACCAGACGTTCGCCGCTGTCATCCGACAGGATCATCGTGTCGCCCAGCACGTCCGAGATGGTCACCTCGGTCAGCGCGTCCAGAAACGCCGTCTCGCTCGCAAGGTCGGGGCAGGCGCGGCGAGTGGCGGCGATATGGCCTGTGTCGAACCACGGGTAGGGCACCGTCATCGCGGCGCTATAGGCGTTGCAGGGGGCCTGCCCGGCGATCTTGCCGGTCTCTGGGAAGGTCAGGGTCGCGCGGGCGTCGAAGGGCTTGCCGTCCAACTCCACCAGATGCCATGTCTTGTCGCCCGCGCCATAGGCACGGACGGTTTCATCGCCTTGGCATTGCGGCAGGGCGCTGAGGGCGGCGAGGATCAGAAAGCTGCGCATGGGCTGTCCTTTGGAGTGAAGCGCCGCCTATGTCCCTGACATCGGCAGCGCTTGCAACCCCGGCAGATCAGCCCAGAAGGCGGCGGGCAATAACCTGCGCCTGAATCTCGGCAGCCCCTTCGAAGATGTTGAGAATCCGCGCATCGCAGAGGACGCGGCTGATCTTATACTCCAGTGCGAAGCCGTTGCCGCCGTGGATCTGCAAACCGTTGTCTGCCGCCGCCCATGCGACCCGTGCGCCCAGCAGTTTGGCCATGCCCGCCTCCACATCGCAGCGGCGCCCGGCGTCCTTCTCGAAGGCGCTGTAGTAAGTCAGCTGCCGGGCCACCATCAGCTCCACCGCCATCATTGCCAGCTTGCCTGAGACGCGGGGGAAGTTGATCAGTGATTTGCCGAATTGCTTACGGTCCTGCGCGTATTGCATCGAGATATCGAGCGCCGATTGCGCCACGCCGATGGCGCGGGCGGCAGTCTGGATGCGGGCGCTCTCGAAGGTCTCCATCAGCTGTTTAAAGCCGCGCCCCTCTTCGCCGCCGAGAAGGTTCTCGCCCTTCACCTCGAAACCGTCGAAGCCAAGCTCATATTCCTTCATCCCACGATAGCCCAGCACCTCGATCTCACCGCCAGTCATGCCGGGGGTGGGGAAGGGGGTGGCATCATCGCCGGGCGTTTTCTCGGCGAGGAACATCGACAACCCACGGTGATCGCTGGTTTCGGGATCGGTGCGCGCCAGCAGGGTCATCACATGGGTGCGCGCGGCATGGGTGATCCATGTCTTGTTGCCGGTCACCTTGTAATCATCCCCGTCCTTGACCGCGCGGGTGCGCAGACTGCCAAGGTCTGAGCCGGTGTTCGGCTCGGTAAAGACCGCCGTCGGCAGGGTCTCGGCGCTGGCGATGCGGGGCAGCCATTTCTCTTTCTGCGCCTCGGTGCCGCCGCAGAGAATCAGTTCGGCGGCAATTTCCGAGCGGGTGCCGAGCGAGCCGACCCCGATGTAGCCGCGCGACAGCTCTTCGCTGACCACGCACATCGACGCTTTGGTCAGGCCCAGACCGCCGTATTCTTCGGGGATGGTCAGGCCGAAAACGCCCATCTCGGCCAGTTCCTCGATCACCTCCATCGGGATCAGCTCATCCTTGAGGTGCCAGTCATGGGCGTGCGGCTCGACCTTTTCCACCGCGTAGCGGCGGAACTGACCGCGGATCATCTCAAGCTCTTCGTCCAGTCCGCTGACGCCAAAGGTCACATCGGCGCTGCGTTCCTGCATCAGTTCGACCAGACGGCTGCGCGCTGCTTGGGTGTTGCCCGCGCGGGTCAGGCTGGTGATCGCAGGATTGTCGAGCGCGGCCTCATCCTCGGCGCTCAGCCCGAGATCTTGCAGGCGCAGCATCTCCCCTTGGTTCATCTGGATGCCGCCGCGGATTTGGCAGAGGTATTCGCCAAAGGCGATCTGGTGCAGCAGTTGCTCCACCTCGCCAAAGCGCCCCTCGCTTTGCAGCCGCTCGGCCCAAAGCTGCATCTGACGCAGGGCTTGGACATAGGTGGCGAGCCAAGCAAGCCCGTGGGCGGCGGTCTGATTGGCCTCGATCAGCTTGGCCGAGACGCGACCGCCGTCGCTCACCTGCGCGCGGACCGCGGCGGTGGCGGTTTCGAGCAGTTGGTCGAGCGGCGGCAGGGCCGCGCCGGTCTGCCCGATCAGATCGTCGAGAATTACGCGATGCATCGTCATGTCCTGACCGTCATGTGCCATGGGCTGTCCTTTCTTGCTTGGGACAGGCATAGACCTTTCGCAGTCGCAGCACAACAAAGATACGTTTCGCTGCGGCATTTTGTTCTAATATTGCGCGATCATTTTTGGCGTGCGGCCCCGGAGGAGGGTGCTATGTAACGGTATGAACAGTATTTTCCCCTTTCTCACCCCGTTCGAATTTTATGCTGCACTTGCAATCGGTCTTTGCGGTGGCTTCGTCAAAGGCGTGGTGGGCTTCGCCCTGCCACTGGTGCTGATTTCCGGCCTCACGACATTCATGGCGCCCGATCTGGCCTTGGCGGGGCTGATTCTGCCCACGGTGCTGGCCAATGCCTTTCAAGCGTTGCGGCAGGGGCCGCAGGCCGCGCTGCGGTCGATCAAGCTGTTTTGGGTGTTTCTGCTCTGCGGCGGCGTGATGCTGGTGCTCTCCGCCCAGATGGTGCGGCTGGTGCCGGCAACGGTGATGCTGCTGATGATCGGCGTGCCGGTGGTGCTGTTTGCGCTGCTGCAACTGTCGAAACATCAGTTTCACCTGGCCCAGCGGTCGACGAAGGTCGAGGCGCTGGTGGGCGGATTTGCCGGGGCCGTTGGGGGGATTTCCGGCATCTGGGGGCCGCCCACGGTGGCCTATCTCACCGCGCTCGGGACCGCGAAACATGATCAGATGCGGATCCAAGGGGTGATCTACGGGCTGGGCGCGGTGGCGCTTCTCGTCGCGCATATCGGGTCGGGCGTTCTGAACGCGCAGACCTGGCCCTTCTCGGCGCTGTTGATTCTGCCGGTGATGCTGGGCGTTTGGCTGGGCAGCAAGGTGATGGACCGTGTTGATCCGGTGCTGTTTCGCAAGATGACTTTGGTGGTCTTGATGGTGGCGGGGTTGAACCTGATCCGGCGGGCGATTTTTTAATGGCTTCGGGATTGCCACCGGCCCGGAAACAAGTCGCAGGCGCCGGGCCATCGCTTGCACGCCCGTCACGCCAGAGGCGTGCCGTCGTATTGGGGCGCACCTTTGGTGCGACCGGGAGGACGATGACCCTCAGGAAACGATCGCGACGCATCGATTTCGGCTAATCGCTAGCATTGTCCGATTTTGAGTAGGCTGGTCTAGCGCTCTCATCGCTTCTTCGAAGCGACTGCCGCGCGACGCCTTTTGCTTTGCAAAAGGCTTGGTGGAGCCTAGCGGGATCGAACCGCTGACCTCCTGCATGCCATGCAGGCGCTCTCCCAGCTGAGCTAAGGCCCCATCGTGGATCGTGATCGTGTGATCCGGGTCGTTCTGTGGCGCTGTCTAGGCGCTGGCGGAGGCGGGATCAAGCGGAAAATTGACCCCGCCGCCGATTAATTAATCCTCGTCGTCCGAGGCCACATCGGCCAGATCGTCGAGCGGAACTGTATCGTCATCATCGTCGTCGTCATCAAGGATATCGTCATCCAGATCCACGTCGACCGCGTCATCGTCATCGACCAGCGATTCGTCGTCGGCCTTGTCGCCCTTCTTGGCTTTGGCTGTGACCGCATCCTCGGCATCCGCCGCGATCATGCGCGACTTGGAATTGTCGGACTCGACCTCTTCGCCCGTGTAGGGGCTGATGATCGGATTCTTGTTGAGGTCATAGAAGCGCTTGCCCGTAGTGGGGCACAGGCGCTTGGTTCCCCATTCTTCGTTGGGCATGAAACACCCCTTTATAATATTGCTGTTGCGTGTAGATGATTCCGGCCAAGTGCCATATGAGGGGGGCACTGTCAAAGGCTTTGGCCTCTATCTAGGGACGTTGCTCCGGTAATGAAAGACCCTGTGCTGCCCGGCAACCCGCCGATTCCGCTGATCCTTCGCCGTTCGGCGCGCGCGCGGCGCATCTCACTGCGCATCTCGCAACTGGACGGGCGGGTGACCCTGACGATGCCGAAACGGCTGGCGGAGCGTGAGGCGCTGGCCTTTGCCGAAAGCAAGCAAGACTGGATTCGCCAACACCTCGCCGCGCGGGGCGAGGATGTGATCGTGGCCCCGGGGGCAGAGCTTCCGGTGGGCGGCAAGCTGCTGCGGGTGCGCGGGGGGCAGGGGAGGGGTGTGCGGATCGGCCCCGAAGAGATCCTCGTGCCCGGCCCAGAGGAGAGCCTGGGCAAACGTCTGGCCGCACACCTGCGCGAGGTGGCGCGCGACCGCCTCGCCGGGGCTTGCGACGATTATGCCGCGCTCCTGGGCAAGCCCTATGCCCGCATCACCCTGCGCGATACGCGCTCCCGCTGGGGGTCATGTTCCAGCGACGGGGCGCTGATGTTCTCTTGGCGGCTGATCATGACCCCGCCCGAGGTGCTGGACTATGTCGCCGCCCATGAAGTCGCGCATCTGGCGCAGATGAACCATTCCCCCGCCTTCTGGGCCGAGGTTACGCGGATCTACGGCGATTATCAGGCGCCGCGCCAATGGCTGCGCGACCATGGCGGCGGGCTGCACCGCTATCGATTCTAGGCCAGCGTGGCGAAACGCGCCTTCAGCAGCGCTTCGGCATATTCATCCTCGGCCGTGCTGTCATGCACCACGCCGCCGCCCACGTTCAGCCGTAGCCGCCCCTCTGGGTGACAGGTCGCCGTGCGGATCGCCACGTTGAACTGCATCGCACCCGTGGGGGCGATCCAGCCCACCGCCCCGCAATAGGCATCGCGCGGGGCCGGCTCCAAAGCGCGCAGGATCTGCATCGCGCGGATCTTGGGGGCCCCGGTGATCGAGCCGCAGGGAAAGAGCGCGTGAAAAAGGTCGGTCAACCGCTTTCCCGGCAAGACCTGCGCCGTGATGCGCGAGGTCATCTGATGCAGGGTCTCATAGGTCTCGATCTCGAACAGTTTCGGCACCTCGACACTGCCCACCTCGGCGATCCGGCTGATGTCGTTGCGCAAAAGGTCCACGATCATCAGGTTCTCGGCCATGTTCTTTTCCGAGGCCGCAAGGTCATCCCGCAGCTTCGCGTCCTCCGCAGCATCCCGCCCCCGCCGCGCCGTGCCCTTCATCGGGCGGGCGGTGAGCTGCCCCTCGGCGGTGAGCGCGAAAAACAACTCCGGCGAGCGTGACAAAAGCACAGGGCCGCCAAGATCGACGAAAGCCCCATGGGCCACGCTTTGCCGCTGGCGCAGCCGGGCATAAAGCGCCTCTGGCGTCCCGGTAAAGCGCCCCTCCATCCCAAAGGTCAGATTGGCCTGATAGATGTCCCCCGCGCTGATGAAGTCCTGCACTTCAGCAAAGGCGGCCTGATACTGCGCGAAATCCCAATCCGACGTGAGCGCCGACAGGCTGGCATCACCCGCATCTTCGGCAAAACCATAAGCCTCAGGCGCATCAAAAACGCCGAAGCGCAGCAGGGGCAGCCCGCGCGCCGCGGGCATCAACGCACGCAGCTTGTGCGATCCAAGATAGCCCAACTCATAACTTGCATAGCCTGCCAACCACGCGCCGCTTTCCTGCGCAGCTTCAAGTGCTGCAAAGGCCGCAGGCACCTCAGCCGGGGTATCGGCACTGATGATCTGCCGCGGCGCGGTGAAGGCCGTGCCGTACCCCAGCGGGCCAGTGTCGAAAAGAACGCGCGGGCCAGCCATAGCGCGCCTTAAAAGTCCGCAGGCACGCGCATATCGCGCAGTGGCCGCACGATATCGATGGATTCCTGGTAGAGCGGATGCGCCTTATAGGCGGCCAGCGCCTCGGCATCCGGGAATTCGGCATAGACGACCACATCCACATCCCCCGACAGCGCATCAACACGGGTGTTCTCGCAGATCTCGAAAGTCGTCGAATGCGGAATGTCGGCCAGTTTCCAAAGCCCCGCCACGATCGTCGGAATGTCCTTGGGGTCCTTGGCCGAGAAAAAGACCACATGACGGATGAAGTTTCGTTTGGTCACGGCGCGTCTCCTTAAGGCAGTTTGACCTCCGATAAATCGCCGCAAGGCTCGCGACAACGGGTGATCGCGTCTTGGCTGCAAAATGCCGCGCTTGACGGGTGGCTGGTTTGTGATCACAACCGCATCATGAACCTGACCCCACGCCCTGTCGAGGCCACGCCGCTGGCCCATGATCGTGTCTACCGCCGCCTGCGCGCGCGGATCATGCATGGCGATTTGCCGCCCGGCCACGCGCTGACCCTGCGCGGCATCGGCAAGGAATATGAGGTCTCGATGACCCCGGCCCGCGAAGCGGTGCGGCGGCTGGCGGCAGAGGGGGCGCTGACCATGTCGACCTCCGGACGCATCTCCACCCCCGAGCTCAGCAATGAGCGGATCGAGGAATTGGCCGCCCTCCGCGCGCTCTTGGAGGTCGAGCTTGCCTCTCGCGCCCTGCCACGCGCCCATATGGCGCTGATCGAGCGGATGCAGACGATCAACACCAATATTGCCGAGGCCGTGGCCCACCGCGATGCGGTCAGCTACATCCGCACCAATCTCGAATTCCACCGCACGCTCTACCTGCGTGCCCAAGCGCCCGCTATGCTCGCCATGGCAGAAACGGTCTGGCTGCAACTCGGCCCCACCATGCGCGCGCTCTATGGCCGCCTGCGCCGGACCGAGCCGCCGCATTTTCACCGTCTGATCATCGCGGCCCTGCGCGCGGGCGATGAGCCGGGGCTGCGGCTGGCGGTGCGTTCGGATGTGACACAAGGTCTGCGCATGCTGGCCAGCTGATCCCGCCCATGGCTTGACAGTAGGGGAGCAGCAGCGCATCAAAGGCATATGGAAAAGACCAGCTTCACATCTGTCTATTACCCCCGCTCCTGATCGGCGCGGCACTCATTCCCATATGCACAAGCCGCCACAGCGCGGCTTATCCTGTCTCCCTGTGGCCTCACAGAAAGAGACGACATGCCCCCCATTCGACCCGCCGCGAAATCCGACCTGCCGATGGTGCTCGATCTGGCCCACGCGCTGGCCGCCTACCACGGCGACACCGCCACCGTGACGCGCGCCGCGCTGGAACGTGACTGCTTCGGCCCCACACCCTGGGTGACCCTTCTGGTGGCCGAAGGCGCCACCGGCCTACATGGCTATGCCGCGCTCTGCCCGCAGATGCAGTTGCAATTCGGCGCAAGAGGGATGGACCTGCACCATCTCTTCGTCTGCGACACGGCCCGCGGTCGCGGCATTGGCCGCGCGCTGGTCAAGGCGGCGCTGGACCACGCCCAGAGCCAAGGATGCAGCTATGTCACTGTGGGCACGGATACAAAAAACCGGCGCGCGCAGGGGTTCTACCGCGCCGCCGGTTTCGACCAAATCACGCCTGATCCGCGTTTTCGGCGGCGGCTGGCTTAGGCCGCCAGCCCCTTGCGCCCCATCTCAAGGAACTTGGTCCGGCGTTCCTGAACCAGCGTCTTGCCGTCCTTGCCGTCAAGCTCCTTGAACATCGCTTCAATCGACTTGCCCACGGCCGTGATCGATTCTTCGGCATGGCGATGCGCACCCCCCATCGGCTCAGGGATGATCTGGTCGATCACGCCAAGCGTCTTGAGCTCATCGGCTGTCAGACGCATCTGCTCGGCGGCCTCGCGCATCTTCTCGCTGTCTTTCCACAGGATCGACGCACAGCCTTCGGGCGTGATCACGGAGTAAACCGAATGCTCCAACATCGCGACACGGTTCGCCGTAGCGAATGCCACCGCCCCGCCTGAGCCGCCTTCGCCCACAATCACGCTGACCAAAGGCACGCCGATCTGCAGGCATTTCTCCGTCGAACGGGCAATCGCCTCGGACTGGCCGCGTTCTTCGGCACCCTTGCCGGGATAGGCGCCGGGCGTGTCGACGATGGTAACCACCGGCAGGTTGAACTTATCCGCCAGTTCCATCAACCGCACCGCCTTGCGATAGCCCTCAGGCCGCGCCATGCCGAAATTGCGCTCGATCCGGCTCTTGGTGTCATTGCCCTTCTCATGGCCAATCACCACCACCGGCGTATCGTTGAATCGCGCCAGCCCGCCCATGACGGCCAGATCATCGGCAAAGTTCCGATCCCCCGCCAAAGGCGTGAACTCGGTGAACAGCGCCTCGATATAATCCTTGCAATGGGGCCGCTCCGGATGGCGCGCCACCTGACATTTCCGCCAAGGCGTCAGAGAGCCATAAAGGTCTTCGAGCATCCCGGCGGCTTTCTTATCCAGCGCGCGGGCCTCATCGGTGATGTCCATCTCTTCATTGGACCGGGCCAACGCCCGCAGCTCTTCCGCCTTGCCTTCAATCTCGGCCAGGGGTTTTTCGAAATCCAGATATTGGGTCATTGCATGCTCCGGCTTGTTGCCTGTGTATATGGAGCGCCGCGCGCCGGTTTGCAACGCGGGTTTGCAAGGCAGGCAAGCCCACGCCCCTCCCTCTTCATCCTTTTTCAAATACCCTCGGGGGTCCGGGGGCAGGGCCCCCGGCGGCTTGCCAAAAGCGCTCAGCCCCCGGCGATCATCTCGGACTGGCGCACGATCACCTCCGCCTGTTTGATGCTGGCGATGTCCACCAAACGCCCCTTATAAACGGTGGCCCCTTCGCCCTTGGCCTTGGCCTCTTCCATCGCCGCGAGGATTTCGCGCGCCTCGGCCACAGCCTCTTCCGACGGGGTGAACACCTCGTTGCTTAGCGCCACCTGCTTGGGGTGGATCGCCCATTTGCCGACCATGCCCAGCGTGGCCGAGCGGCGCGCCTGTGCGCGAAAACCCTCGTCGTCCGAGAAATCGCCAAAAGGCCCGTCGACGGGGAGCACGCCATGGGTGCGGCAGGCGGCGACGATGGCGGCCTGCGCCCAGTGCCACGGGTCCGACCAATGCTTCTGCTCGCCGCGCTGCATGTAGTAGTTTTCCTGCGTGCCGCCGATCCCGGTGGTTTGCATGCCCATGGAGGCCGCGAAATCGGCCGCCCCCAGCGACATGGCCTGCAAGCGCGGGGAGGAGGCCGCGATCTCTTCCACATGGGCAATGCCGGCAGCGGATTCGATAATGACTTCAAAGCTGATCTTTTTCTCGCGCCCCTTGGCGGTCTCCACCGCCGTCACCAGCGCATCGACGGCATAGACATCCGCCGCACAGCCGACCTTCGGAATCATGATCTGATCAAGGCGCGGCCCGGCCTGCTCAAGCAGCTCCACCACGTCACGATACCAATAGGGCGTGTCCAGCCCGTTGATCCGCACCGAAAGCGACTTGTTGCCCCAGTCGATCTCGGAAATCGCCTTGATGATATTGGCGCGCGCGCTGTCCTTGTCCGAAGGTGCCACGCTGTCTTCAAGGTCGAGGTTGATCACATCGGCATCCGACGCTGCCATCTTTTCAAAGATCGCCGGGCGGGAGCCGGGGCCGAACAATTGGCAGCGGTTCGGGCGGGCAGGGGCGGCAGGCTGAATGCGGAAGCTCATGGGGCACCTATGGGTAATATTGTTTCATCGCGTGTCTTCATTCTGGTATGAAATTGCGTCGCCAATCGCAAGGAGGTTTTCGCAGTTGCAGCATTTCGAAAGGCCCGCCCTTCGACGAAAGGCGCGCACGAATTTTGCGCAGCCAGCGGTAATTTGCGGGAAATGCTGCGCATTTGCATGCAGACGCGTCGACAACGCCACGCACTTGCGTATTCTCGCGCGCAATATGCGGACAAATTCAATGCCGGAGGCTTGCCATGATCAAAACCCCCTATCTGCTCTTTCTGGGCGACGCGCCTGACTCTCTGTCCGCCAAGGTCGCCCAAGGCATCAAGGATTGGCGGCCCGACAACGCGGTCGGCCAGTTCCGCATGGAGGGCTGCAAGGCCGATCTCGGTCTGCAAGACATGACGCTGGCCGAAGCGCGTGAGGCGGGGGCCGAGACATTGGTCATCGGTGTCGCCAACCGTGGCGGTAAAATCAGCGCGGCATGGAAAGAGGTGCTGATTGAGGCGCTGAACATGGGCTTCGACATCGCCTCGGGCCTGCACAACCTGCTGCGCAACGAAGCCGATCTGGTGGCGGCTGCCGAGGCCAACGGCACCACATTGCATGACGTGCGCGTGCCCAGCGTCGAATACCCCATCGCCGACGGCAAGAAGCGCAGCGGCAAGCGGGTTCTGGCCGTCGGCACCGATTGCTCGGTCGGGAAAATGTACACCGCCCTCGCGCTGGACGAGGCGATGCGCGAAAAGGGCATGAAAAGCACCTTCCGCGCCACCGGCCAGACCGGCATCCTGATCACCGGCGAAGGCGTGCCGCTGGATGCCGTGATCGCCGATTTCATGGCCGGGTCGGTGGAATATCTCACCCCCGCCAATGACGATGACCATTGGGACATCATCGAAGGGCAGGGCAGCCTGTTCCACGTCTCTTATTCCGGGGTGACCATGGCGCTGATCCACGGCGGCCAGCCCGACGCGCTGATCCTGTGCCATGAGCCGACCCGGACCCATATGCGCGGCCTGCCGGAATACAGCCTGCCCAGTCTCGAAGCGGTGCGCGACATGGCGCTGACGCTGGCGCAGGTGCCGAACCCAGACTGCAAAGTCGTCGGTATCTCGGTCAACACCTACCATATGTCCGAGGCCGAGGCGGATGCCTATCTGGCCGAGGTTGAGGAGCGTCTTGGCCTGCCTGCGGTTGATCCTTTCCGCCAAGGGGCGGCGCGACTGGCCGATGCGCTGGCGGCGCTGTGACCATGCAGATCGACGTTACCGCAGATACGTTCAAACTGGCGCAGGTCTTTACCATCAGCCGCGGCTCGCGGACCGAAGCCAAGGTGCTGACCGTCCGCGTGACCGAAGGCGGCGTGACCGGCTGGGGCGAATGCGTGCCCTACGCGCGCTATGACGAGACCCTCGAATCGGTCACGGCTGAGATCAACGGCCTGCCGGGTAATATCACCCGCCAAGCGCTCTATGATCTGCTGCCTGCGGGGGCTGCACGCAACGCGGTCGACTGCGCGCTATGGGATCTAGAGGCCAAACGCGCCGGCAAGCGGGTGTGGGAGTTGGCCGGGCTGACCGCGCCGGGGCCAGAGATCACGGCCTATACCCTTTCGCTGGACGAACCCGAGGCAATGCGCGCGCAGGCGGCGAAACACAGCTACCGGCCACTGCTGAAGATCAAGCTCGGCACGCCCGATGACATGCCGCGGCTCGAAGCGGTGCGCGCCGGGGCGCCCGATGCCACGATCATCATCGACGCCAATGAGGGCTGGTCGGCTGAGGTCTATGCCGACCTCGCCCCGCATCTGCTCCGTCTTGGGGTGGCGCTGGTCGAACAGCCTCTGCCCGCTGGCGAAGACGACGCGCTTTTGGGGATGGACCGCCCCGTGCCCGTCTGCGCGGATGAAAGCTGCCATGACCGCGCCAGCCTGCCGGGCCTCAAGGGCAAATACGATGTGGTAAATATCAAACTCGACAAGACCGGCGGGCTGACCGAGGCGCTGGCGCTGCGCGATGCAGCGCGGGCCGAGGGGTTCGAGGTCATGGTGGGCTGCATGGTTGGCTCGTCGCTGGCGATGGCACCCGCGACGCTGGTCGCCCAAGGCGCGAAGGTGGTGGACCTTGACGGCCCGCTGCTTCTGGCCGAAGACCGCGACAATGCTTTGAAATTCGACGGCGCGGGCGTGCATCCCCCCGCCGCAGCGCTCTGGGGGTGACCATGCGAACTGTCTATGTAAACGGCGAATACCTGCCCGAGGATCAGGCCAAGATCTCGATCTTTGACCGGGGTTTCCTGATGGCCGATGGGGTCTATGAGGTGACCAGCGTGCTGGATGGCAAGCTCATCGCCTTTGACGGCCATGCCGAGCGTCTGACCCGCTCGATGAACGAGCTTGACATGCGCGCGCCTGCGACGACCGAAGAACTGCTGGAAATCCACCGCGAGTTGGTGCGTCTCAACGATATCAAAGACGGGTTGATCTATCTTCAGGTCACGCGCGGGTCGGATGGCGACCGTGATTTCGCCTTCCCCGACCCCGAGACCACCGCGCCCTCGCTGGTGTTGTTCACCCAATCCAAGCCGGGGTTGGCCGACAACCCCGCCGCCCGTGACGGCATCCGCGTGATCAGCATCGAAGACATCCGTTGGGGCCGCCGCGATATCAAAACGGTGCAGCTGCTCTACCCGTCGATGGGCAAGATGATGGCCAAGAAAGCCGGTGTCGAAGACGCTTGGATGGTCGAAGACGGTTTCGTGACCGAAGGCACGTCGAACAACGCTTATATCGTCAAGGACGGTAAGATCGTGACGCGCGAGACCTCGAACGACATTCTGCATGGCATCACCCGCAAGGCGGTGCTGGAACTGGCCCGCGAAGCGCAGATGCAGGTGGAAGAGCGCAATTTCACCATTGAAGAGGCGCAGCAGGCGGATGAGGCGTTCGTGACCTCGGCCAGCGCCTTTGTCACCCCGGTCATTGAGATCGACGGGGCCAAGATCGGCGGCGGCGCGCCGGGCAAGCTCGCACCCCGTTTGCGTGAAATCTATCTCGAAGAGATGCGCAAAACCGCGATCTGAGGTTTAGAACCGCGATAAAACCAGCCCCGCCGCCACCAGCGCGGCGGCGGCGATGCGGGTGGGGGTGATGGCCTGCACCGACAACCCCAAAAGCCCCGTGGCATCGATCACCAGCGCCGCGCTCAACTGGCCGAGGATCAGCGCCGAGATCACTGTCAGCGCCCCCAGCGTCGGGATCGCCCAAAGCACCGACCAGACGTAGAAGGCCCCCAACACCCCGCCCAGCAGCAAAACGGGCGAGGCCGAGGCCGCGCGGGGCAGGGCGCTCAACTCGCCCCGCAGCAGCAAGACCCCCAACAGGATCGCAAAGCCGATGCCAAAGGACACCGCCGCCGCAGCGACGCCGCTGCCGATGTTGCGCCCCAAGGCGGCATTGATCGGGGTTTGCAGGGCCACGGCGGCCCCGGCGATGGCGACGGTGATAAGGGCGAGGATGGGGGTGTTCATGGCGGCTCCGCTCTGTTTGGCCCCAGCATGAGAGATGTCCCGCCGGGTGCAAGGGCTTTCGCAGCGAGCGCCCGCGCGGCTAGACTGGCGCAAAGAGGAGGCCGCGATGCGCAGAGAGATTGACCGGGCAGAGATGGAAGCCGCCGTGGGCCGTGAGTTGGGCGTCTCGCCGTGGTTCATGATGGATCAGGCGCGGATCGACGCTTTTGCCGATGTGACCGAGGACCACCAGTTCATCCATGTCGACCCGCTCCGCGCGGCCAAGACGGATTTCGGCGGCACCGTGGCCCATGGGATGCTCACCCTGTCGATGATGTCGGGCATGGCTTACGGTGCGCTGCCGGTGGTGGCGGGAGCGAAGGCGTCGATCAACTACGGGTTCGACAGCGTGCGCTTCGTGGCACCTGTGCATTCCGGCAAGCGGATTCGGGGAAGGTTCAGGCTGGCCGATGCGCAAAGGCGGGGGCGGGGTGACCTGATGACCCGCTTTGCCGCAACGGTAGAGATCGAAGGGGCCGCGCGGCCTGCGCTCAAGGCGGATTGGCTTGTACTCTATCAGTTCTAGGCGAAGCGCTTTCAGCGCGCTTGGCCAAGGCAAAGGCGGGTGCTCAGGGATGCGCGCCCGCTTTGTGGCTTCATTCAAGCGGGTTGCTCAACCCTTTCCGACATTCTCTTCAAAGGCCGTTTTGAATGCCTCTTTCTGGCTGTCGTTCGCATCGGTCTGATAGTTGGCTTTCCATTCGTCCATCGTCATCCCGTAGAACAACTCGCGCGCCTCGTCCTTGCCCATCTCGATCCCGCGTTCGTTGGCGGCCTCTTGATACCAGCGCGACAGGCAGTTGCGGCAAAAACCGGCGAGGTTCATCATGTCGATGTTCTGCACATCCGTCCGATCTTCCATCAGGTGTTTCTGCAACCGGCGAAAGGCGGCGGCTTGCAGTTCGATCTCTTGTTGGCTGGGCATGACAGCTTCCTTCTCATATCACTGGACGGGACCGCGATGGACCGTCATTCTGATGAAACCTTTGACAGGCACTCATGGGGGCGCTAGGCCACTGGATAGGCAATGTTATCGTTAACATTCGCTCTGGGGACATAGGACACGAAGGAACAGATATGAGACGTTTGCGCAATGTAAAGATCGTGGCCACGCTTGGGCCAGCCTCCGAAACCCGAGAGGTGATCGCGGCATTGCACAACGCCGGGGCGGATGTTTTCCGCCTGAACATGAGCCACGGAAGCCACGAAGAGATCCGGGAAAAACACCGGATCATCCGCGATATTGAGAAAGAGACCGGCGGCGCGATCGGCATTCTGGCGGACCTTCAGGGGCCGAAACTGCGGGTCGGCGTGTTCGAGGGCGATGGGCCAACCTTGGAAGAGGGGGCGTCTTTCCGGCTCGACCTTGATGAAACGCCGGGCGATGCGACCCGCGTCTGCCTGCCCCATCCTGAGATTTTCGCAGCCCTGGAGCCCGGCGCGAGCCTGTTGGTCAATGATGGCAAAATCCGCCTCAAGGTGCGCGACTGCGGCCCGGATTTCGCCGATTGCGAAGTGGTGACGGGCGGTGTCATCTCAAACCGCAAGGGCGTGAACGTGCCCGATGTGCTGCTGCCGCTGGCCGCGCTTTCCGAGAAAGACCGCGCCGATCTGGAGTTCGTCTGTGAATTGGGGGTCGACTGGCTCGCCCTCAGCTTTGTCCAGCGGCCCGAGGATGTGACCGAGGCGCGCGATCTGGTCAGAGGCCGGGCGGCGGTGCTGTCGAAGATCGAGAAGCCTGCGGCGGTGGAGCGGTTCGAAGCGATCTTGGATGTCAGCGACGGCATCATGGTGGCGCGGGGTGATCTGGGCGTGGAACTGCCGGTGCAGAATGTGCCGCCGATCCAGAAACGTCTGGTGCGCAAATGCCGCGCGGCGGCCAAGCCGGTGATCGTGGCGACACAGATGCTCGAATCGATGATCGAAAGCCCGATGCCGACCCGCGCCGAAGTCTCGGACGTGGCCACCGCGATCTATGAGGGTGCCGACGCCGTGATGCTGAGCGCCGAATCCGCCGCCGGGGATTACCCGCTACAGGCCGTGGCGACGATGGACAACGTGGCCCAAGAGGTCGAAGCCGATGCGACCTATACGCAGATCATCGAATCCTCGCGCACGGCGGATCGCACCACCGTGGCTGATGGCATCGTCGCCGCCGCGCGTGAGATTGCCGAGACGACGGACATCAAGGCGATCTGCTGCTTTACCCAATCGGGCACCACCGCCCTGCTGACCGCCCGTGAACGACCCCGCGTGCCGATCATCGCCCTGTCGCCGCTGGTCAACACCGCGCGCCGTCTGGCGCTGAGCTGGGGCACGAATTGCATCATCACCGATGGGCATGACCGGTTTAAACTGGCCGTGCTGAGCGCCGCGCGGGCCGCCTTGTCAGAGGGGTATGCCGGGCCGGAGGATCATATCGTCGTCACCGCCGGTGTGCCCTTCAACGTGCCGGGCAGCACCAATATTCTGCGCGTCGCGCCCTGTGACGAACGTTTGATTTACGCCTCCGATCCAGAGTAGCCTTTCCCTGGATAGGGGGATGTTGCGTGGACTCTGACTTGGCAATGGTGGTGGGCATCGTTCTGGCGGTGCTGTCGATCCCCTCGATCCTGTCCGCGGTGACCGACCGTCGGTCGCCGCGCGCCTCGGCCATCACGATCTTGATCGCGGGCGGGCTGATCGTCTTTGCGCTGCGCGAAAACCCGGGGCGCTATTCCTTTGAGAACCTGCCGGAGGTCTTCGTCTCGGTCGCGGCGGACTTCTTGCCCTGAGGGGCTGCGCGAAACCTCTTGCATCCCTGACCGACCGCGCCTATACGGCGCATCTTAGCCTGCACGACCGGCCTCAAGTGGCATGCCGAGTCGTGTTTATACCGAACTCAAAAGACGGAGACGGAAATGCCCAAGATGAAGACGAAATCGAGCGCCAAGAAACGCTTCAAGGTCTCGGCGACCGGCAAGGTCATCGCCAGCCAAGCCGGCAAACAGCACGGCATGATCAAGCGGACCAACAAGTTCATCCGTAACGCACGCGGCACGACAACACTGTCGGAAGCCGATGCAAAGATCGTCAAGGGCTTCATGCCCTACGCCCGCTGATTAAGGAGAGCCGAGATGTCCCGAGTTAAAGGTGGTACAGTCACCCACGCGCGTCACAAGAAGATCATCAAAGCCGCGAAAGGCTACTATGGTCGGCGCAAGAACGTCTTCAAGGTCGCCACGCAGGCGGTCGACAAGGCCAACCAATATGCAACGCGTGACCGCAAGAACCGCAAGCGCAACTTCCGCGCGCTGTGGATCCAGCGGATCAACGCCGCCGTGCGCAGCCACGACGAAGCGCTGACATACAGCCGCTTCATCAACGGTCTGACGCTGGCCGGCATCGAAGTGGACCGCAAGGTTCTGGCCGATCTGGCCGTGCACGAGCCCGAAGCCTTCGGTGCGATCGTCAAGCAAGCGCAGGACGCGCTGGCGGCCTAAGCCAAGATTGCTTTGAATTTGCGAAAGCCCTGCCGGATGGCGGGGCTTTTTGCGTTTGGGGGATCTGCGTTTCGGGCCGTCGTGCGGGCCTTGCCACAATCTTGCCCCGATAATCCCTTGCCACGGCCTTGCCTGCTCCTCACCCCCCATGGACAATCTGCCCCAACGACAGGTCACTGTGCAGCCTATCTGCACCGGTGTCGCAGCAATTGGCGCTGTTCGTCGGCAAGTTATTTGTAAAAGGTGGGGACGTTTATGCCCGGAATTGTAGTCAATAGGTTGGACGAAGACCCGCATGAGACGGTCTACGGCATTCGCGACGATACCAGTTCGCGCGGCGTCGATCTTGAGGGCGCGCGGATCACGCTGACCTATGCCGATGGCTCGGTCGAGACGCTGACGTGGCATGCGACGGATCCCTATACGAATGGCGCGGCGGTGGGCGAGGATACGCAGATGTCCTTTGGCTATGACTGGCACCATCTGGAGACGACCAAACCGCTCGCCACGATGGAGATTGACCTCCAGCCCGCCAGTTCCGTCTTCGACACCACCACCACGCCGGACGACGATCCCAATGGCGGCTCGACCCCCACTTCGCTTGAGGGGTTTCCCTTTCGCGTGGAGTCCGGCTCGCGGGATTTGGCCGGTGATCTTGAGGTGACCTATTCCGGCATTGTCAATCTGGCGGGCAGCCCGGCTGCGGGGGATCTTTTCACCACCATGACCGTCGATTTCTCAGACCTGCCCGAGGGCGGGTTACTGGGCAATTTGGCGTGGAAATCCGACATCGACACGATGCGCGAAGAGGGCGATCTGGTCTCGACCGGTGTGGCCTGTTTCGCGCGCGGCACGCTGATCACCACCGAAGCGGGCGATCTCCCGGTCGAGGCTTTGGCCCCCGGCGTGCGTGTGCTGACCCAAGGCCACGGCTATCAGGAACTCGTCGCGGCGCTGCGCCGTTCGGTCGGGGCGGGGGAGTTGGCGAAGAACCCCAAGCTCTACCCCATTCGGATCAGTGCCGGAGCCTTGGGCGCGGGGCTGCCCAAGCGTGACCTCATGGTCTCAAGGCAGCATCGCATGGTCGCGCGTTCAGGCATCGTCAAGCGGATCTGCGGCGCGATGGCGGTGCTCGTCGCCGCGATCCGGTTGACCGAACTGCCGGGGGTGCATGTGGATGAGGGCGTCTCACAGGTGGAGTATTTCCACTTGGTCTTTGAAAAGCACCAGATCGTCTATGCAGAAGGCGCGCCGAGCGAGAGTTTCTTGCTGAATGCCGAAACGGTGAAAACCCTCGGTCAGGCGCAGCGCAAGGAGTTCGCGACGCTCTTCCCCGCCTTGGTTGAGAGCGACGGCTTCGGCACCCCCGCGCATCAGATCCCAGCGGGGCCCGTGCAAAAGCGATTGGTCGCAAAGCACAAGAAAAATGGCCGCGCTCTGCTATCGGTTTAGGGTGTCGGGGTCATAGGGATTGTGGCTGGCGGCGGATAGATTGATCCCGTCCTGTGCCGCGCGATGCGCAATCGCCTCTTCGCTGCGGTTCAGTTGCACCGCGATCACGCTGGTCGCCGTGCCCTCTGCCGCAAGAATGCGAAGCTGTTTGAGGTCTTCGGCGCTCCATGGGGCGCCGGTGCTGCGGTCATAATCTGCCATGTCGGAGGTTCCTTTCACTGGCAAAACACGGCGCGGCCTGTGGCGGTTCCTCCCATGGGGAGAGGGGGCGCGGTCTTGCGCCCCCCACCTGCCGTCACTTCAAAAGCGCCAGCATCTCTTTCGCCGCTTCCTCGGAAGAGGCGGGGTTCTGGCCGGTGACCAGCTTGCCGTCGACCAGCACATAGGACGCCCAATCGCCGCCCTTGCTGTAGTCGCCGCCGTTTTCCTTCAGCATGTCTTCGACCAAGAAGGGCACCACATCGGTCAGGCCAACGCCCTCTTCCTCGGTGTTGGTAAAACCGGTGACGCGCTTGCCGGAAACCAGCGGCTTGCCGTCGGCTTGGGTGTCCTTGAACACGGCGGGCGCGTGGCAGACAGCGCCAACGGGGCGGCCCGTGGCCCAGAAGGTTTCGATCAGGCGTTTGCTGTCGGCGTCATTGGCCAGATCCCACAGGGGGCCATGGCCGCCGGGGTAGAAGATCGCATCGAAACCATCGGCGTCCACATCGCCCAGCACTCTGGTCGAGGCCAGCGCCTGCTGCGCGGCAGCGTCGTCTTTGAACCGGCGGGTGGCGTCGGTCTGCGCGTCTTCGCTGTCGCTGTTGGGGTCAAGCGGCGGCTGCCCGCCTTTGGGCGAGGCGAGGGTCACATCGGCGCCCGCGTCCTTGAAGACGTAATAGGGTGCGGCGAATTCCTCGAGCCAGAAGCCGGTCTTGTTGCCGGTGTCGCCCAATTCGTCATGCGATGTCAGAACCATCAGAATTTTCATAGGTCTCTCCTTTCGGGGGAGGTTGGGCGCGCCGCTGAAGCAGGGCGCGCCGAGGGGATGCGGCCTAACGCTTTGCAGAGGTGGTGGTTCCCCCATGGCGCCACAACCCCTACGGCTTGCATTCGAGGGGCGAGAGGGCTAGCAGGACGGGGTATTATTCCAAGGGCCTGTCATGGACGATCTGAAGCAAAAGTACCTGAGCCAAATCGCCAATGCTGGCGACGAATCCGCGCTGGAAGACATCCGGCTGGCCGCCGTGGGCAAAAAGGGCGAAGTGGCGCTGAAAATGCGCGAGCTTGGCAAGATGACCCCCGAAGAGCGGCAGGTCGCTGGCCCCGCGCTGAACGCGCTGAAGGATGAGATCAACTCGGCCCTCGCCGCCAAGAAGGCCGGCCTTGCCGATGCCGCGCTGGACGAGCGCCTGCGCAGCGAATGGCTCGACGTGACCCTGCCCGTGCGGCACCAGCGTCAAGGCAGCATCCACCCGGTGAGCCAGGTCACCGAGGAGCTGACCGCGATCTTTGCCGAGATGGGTTTCTCGGTCGCCGAAGGCCCGCGCATCGACACCGATTGGTACAACTTCGACGCGCTGAACATCCCCGGCCACCACCCCGCGCGGGCCGAGATGGACACCTTCTATATGCACCGGGCTGAGGGGGACGAACGCGCCCCCCATGTGCTGCGCACCCATACTTCCCCGGTGCAGATCCGCACGATGGAGGCCGAAGGCGCGCCCCTGCGCATCATCTGCCCCGGCGGTGTGTATCGTGCGGACTACGACCAGACCCACACGCCGATGTTCCATCAGGTCGAAGGGCTGGCGATCGACAAGGATCTGTCGATGGCGAACCTGAAATGGGTGCTGGAAGAGTTCTTCTCGGCCTTCTTTGAGATCGACGGCATCAAGACCCGCTTCCGCGCCTCGCACTTCCCCTTCACCGAGCCTTCGGCTGAGGTCGACATCCAGTGTTCCTGGGTCGACGGCCAGTTGCGCATTGGCGAGGGCGACGGCTGGATGGAGGTGCTGGGCTCCGGCATGGTGCACCCCAAGGTGCTCGCCGCGGGCGGGATCGACCCGAATGAGTGGCAGGGCTTTGCCTTCGGCATGGGGATCGACCGGATCGCGATGTTGAAATACGGGATTCCGGATCTGCGGGCGTTTTTTGATTCAGACCTGCGCTGGCTGCGGCATTATGGGTTTGCGAGCTTGGATCAGCCGAATTTGCATGGTGGGTTGTCGCGGTGAGTATCTGCGAAATTTTCTTGGGTTGGCCTCCAGCAGTTCAGTTGGGTTTGACCGTCTTGGCAGGTGCCGGATGTTCAGCTGCAATTGTACAGGGCCGAATAATTTATGGAAAGAACAAGGCCAAAAAAGACGGATTTCGCGCACTTAAGGATCGGCTTGATGATTATGCACTGATGCAAAACATGAACCCGACTGATCATGGCGATAATTTCATGCACGGTCGGCTGCCCATACGGTCTTCAAGGCCAATTCTTAGCCCGGGTTCGCATAAAATCTTGTTAGGTGTGCTGAAAAAGATTGAAGCTAAAAATGCTGTAGCCATGGGGGTCGTATTCCTCTTATTAGGAGGGATGTGGTCAATTGCGGGAGACGTAAGAGACTACGATCCATGGTTGTCATTCGCCTTTGCCGCAATCATTGGTTTCTTAGTTGGTCCCCTGTTTGCGGGTCTCGACGGAGTTGGGCACCTAGGGCAGTCACACTACCTCAAACTCGAGAAGGAAAACCGCAAGAGAGAACCTCGACCAGAATGGTATATGGCGCAGAAAATGCAACACCGCTTGATGTTGGACTTGGTGGCTAAAGAGTACGGGTTTCAGGCAAAGATTTTTTCTATTGCCCTCGCCGTTTTTGCCGTGATTGCTTTGGTGATTTTTTCATTTTCAGCGGAATCAAAAGAAAAACGGCCATTGTTGACGATAGAGGTCAGCTTCGAAAGCGAGGACGCATAGCATGAAATTCACCCTCTCCTGGCTCAAGGACCATCTCGACACCACGGCGTCGATTGATGAGATCACCTATGCCCTGACCGACCTCGGCCTCGAAGTCGAAGGCGTCGAGAACCCGGCGGCGAAGCTTGCTGACTTTACCCTCGGCTATGTGCAATCGGCGGAAAAACACCCCGATGCCGACCGGCTGAACGTCTGTCAGGTCGAAACCGACGAAGGCGTCATGCAGATCATCTGCGGCGCGCCGAACGCCCGGGCGGGGATCACCGTCGTCGTGGCCAAGCCGGGCGTCTATGTGCCGGGGATCGACACGACCATCGGCGTCGGCAAAATTCGCGGTGTCGAGAGCTTCGGCATGATGGCCTCCGAACGCGAGATGGAGTTGAGCGAAGAGCACGACGGCATCATCGAATTGCCCTCGGGCAAGCCCGGTGACCGTTTCATCGACTGGCTGGCCGAGAATGACCCGGCGAAGGTCGACCCGGTGATCGAGATTGCCATCACTCCGAACCGGCCTGACGCGCTCGGCGTGCGCGGCATCGCACGCGACCTCGCCGCGCGGGGTCTGGGCAAGCTGAAGCCGCGCGATTGCGATGCGGTCGAGGGCAGCTTTGCCTCGCCGATCAGCGTCAGCATTGATGACGACACGCTGGACGGCTGCCCGGTGTTCTATGGCCGCTTGATTAAAGGCGTGAAGAACGGCCCCAGCCCGCAGTGGCTGCAGGACCGGCTCCGCGCCATCGGGCTGCGCCCGATCTCGTTCCTCGTCGACGTGACCAACTTCTTCACCTTCGACCGCAACCGCCCGCTGCATGTCTTCGACGCCGACAAGGTCGCGGGCAACCTGCGCGTGCACCGCGCCAAGGGCGGCGAGGAGATCGCGGCGCTCGACGAGAAGACCTACACCCTGCAAGAGGGCCAGATGGCCATCTCCGACGACAGCGGCGTGGAAAGCATCGCGGGCATCATGGGCGGCGAGGCGACCGGCGTGACCGAGGAGACCGTGAACGTCTTTGTCGAGAGCGCCTATTGGGACCCGGTTCAGATCGCCTATGCGGGCCGCGCGCTGAAGATCAATTCGGACGCGCGCTACCGGTTCGAGCGCGGCGTCGACCCGGCCTTCACCCCCGAGGGGCTTGAGCATGCCACGCGGATGATCCTCGATCACGCGGGCGGTGAGGCCTCCGAGGTCGTGGTCGCGGGGCAGGTGCCGGACCCGTCGCGCGCCTACAAGCTCGATACCGCGCGGGTGCAGTCGCTCGTCGGCATGACGATCCCTGAGAGTGACCAGCGTGAGACGCTGACCGCGCTCGGCTTCCAGCTCGACGGCGACATGGCGCAGGTGCCAAGCTGGCGCCCGGACGTGCAGGGCGAGGCCGATCTGGTCGAGGAAGTCGCGCGTATCGCCTCGCTGACGCAGCTCGAAGGCAAGCCCCTGCCGCGCCTGACCACGGGCGTGCCGCGCCCGGTGCTCTCTCCCATGCAGCGCCGCGTGGTGACCGCCCGGCGCACGGCGGCGGCGCTCGGCTACAACGAATGCGTGAGCTACAGCTTCATCGATCAAGCCTCGGCGGCGCTCTTTGGGGGCGGCACCGATGCGACGCGGCTGGAGAACCCGATTTCATCGGACATGAGCCACATGCGGCCCGACCTGCTGCCGGGCCTCTTGCAGGCCGCGGCGCGCAATCAGGCGCGCGGCTTTGCCGACATGGCGCTGTTCGAGGTTGGCCCCGCCTTCTCCGGCGGGGAGCCGGGTGAAGAGCAGGTCATGGTTTCCGGCCTTCTGGTTGGCCGCACCGGCCCACGCGACGTGCATGGCGCCGCGCGTGCGGTGGATGTCTATGACGTGAAGGCCGATGCCGAGGCGGTGCTGGCCGCCATCGGCGCGCCCGCCAAGGTGCAGATCATGCGCGGGGCTGATGAATGGTGGCACCCGGGCCGTCACGGCAAGATCTGCCTCGGCCCCAAGAAGGTGCTCGGTGTCTTCGGCGAGGTGCATCCGCGCGTTCTGGCCGCGATGGACGTGAAAGGCCCGGCGATGGCCTTCACCCTCTACCCCGCCGAAGTCCCGCTGCCGCGCAAATCCGGCGCCACGCGCCCAGCATTGCAGATCAGCGACCTGCAGGCGGTCGAGCGTGACTTCGCTTTTGTCGTCGATGCCGATGTCGAGGCGCTGGCGCTGGTCAATGCCGCTAAGGGCGCCGACAAGACCCTGATCGAAGATGTCCGCGTTTTCGACGAGTTCATCGGCGGCAGCCTTGGCGAAGGCAAGAAATCCCTCGCCATCACCGTGCGCCTGCAACCCAGCGACAAGACGCTGAAGGATGCAGACATCGAAGCCGTGGGTGCTAAGGTGGTCGAAAAGGTGACCAAGGCCACCGGCGGCGTGCTGCGCGGCTGAACCAAGGAAGGACGGAAACGATGAAAGTCTACCTCTCCGGTGAAATTCACACCGATTGGCGCGAACAGATCACCGAAGGGGCCAAGGGTCTCGACGTGACCTTTACCGCACCCGTCACCGACCACGCCGCCAGCGACGATTGCGGCGTGGCGATCCTCGGCGCGGAGGACGACAAGTTCTGGCATGACCGTAAGGGCGCACAGATCAACGCGATCCGCACCCGCAAGGCGATTGCCGAGGCGGATGTCGTCGTGGTGCGTTTCGGTGACCAGTACAAGCAGTGGAACGCGGCCTTCGATGCGGGCTATGCCGCAGCGCTTGGTAAATCGCTGATCATCTTGCACGGCCCCGACCACGCCCATGCGCTGAAAGAGGTCGACGCGGCGGCGCTCGCCGTGGCCTCCGAGCCTGCGCAGGTGGTGGAGATTCTGCGCTATGTCTTGGCCGGTACGCTGCCGGGGTGACGCGGCAGCGGGGCTAGCCGCGTTAAGATTGAACATCTATCAAGGGTTTAAGCGCGAATCGATTCGGTAGTATGCTGGACGCCGCTGCTTTGCGGACTAAACCTTCACTAGCTGGAGGTTCATCAGCCGTGATCTGCCCCCCGAAAGGCAGGCCATATCCGACCCCCGCTGTCGTGCCATAGTCGCGCGGCGGGTTAACTTTGGAAGGAGAAGGTCCATTTTAGCCGACACGCCCGCAGAGCAGGACGAGCGTCTAGAGACGCTCTATTCCTATGATGTTCTTGATACCGAAGCCGAAGCGGATTTCGACGATATTGTCGAGCTTGCGTCCAAAATCTGCGAAACGCCCGTCTCTCTGATCAGTCTGGTGGATGAAAAGCGCCAATGGTTCAAGGCGCGCGTCGGGTTCGAGCCGCATGAGACGGCCCTTGATCAATCGGTCTGCTCTCATGCCATTCTCGACGAGGGCTATACCGAGATTGCGGATATGGGGGCGGATCCGCGCACCTCGGACAATCCGCTCTATGTTGGCGACCCTCGGGTGAAATTCTATGCCGGTGCCAATCTTGTCGCGCCGAACGGCCAGCCGATTGGCACGCTTTGCGTGCTAGATACCAAGCCGCGGACCTTGAACGATTTCCAGCGCCAAGCGCTGCAAACCCTGTCGCGCCATGTGATGATGCAGTTGGAATTGCGCAAGAAGATCCGCATCGAAGCGGCGCTGCGCGCCGAGATGGACCACCGGGTGAAGAACTCGTTCCAGACCATCGCCTCATTGCTGCGCATGGCGACGCGCAAGGTGCAAGACCCCGACGCCAAGGATGTGCTTGCCCTTGTCGAGCGTCGTTTCGGCGCGGTGGCATCGCTGCACAGCGAGTTGATGGGGCAGGGTGGCCGAAGCAAGGTGCAAACCACCTCCTACCTCGAACAGCTGAATAAGCTCCTCGCTGCCAGCGCGCCGGACCACGTTACCATCTTTTGCGCGGCTGAGCCGGGCGAGTTGCAGGCCGTGCAGGCCTCAGCCCTCGGCATGATCGTGAGCGAATTCGTGGCCAATTCGATCAAACACGCCTTCGCCGGGGACCGGGCGGGGGAGATCAAAATCTCCCTACGGCGGCAGGAGGGGGCCGAGGGCTGGCTTTTGGAGTGCCGCGACAATGGCTGCGGCCATGCCGGTGCCGTCTCGGGGGCCGATAGCACGGGGCTGGGGCGGATGTTGATGGCCACGGCAGCCGAGCAGTTGAACGGGCGTCTGACGACCGATTTCAGCCCCGAGGGCGCGCTTTTGCGGGTCTGTTTTCGGGATTGAACGGGCGCGGGCCGTAAAACGCGCGATTTATCGTAAAACTTTATTGACCGTTCTATGTGCCAGTCCGCACTATCGACCGTGATGGCGGGGTTATCGGCGCGCCTTAGAATAGGGACAGAACTGTGATTCAAGAATTCAAGGATTTCATCGCCAAGGGCAATGTCATGGACATGGCCGTTGGTATCATCATCGGCGCGGCCTTCACGGCGATCGTGTCGTCACTGGTGGCGGACCTGATCAACCCGATCATCGGGCTTTTCACCGGCGGGGTGGATTTCACCAATAACTATGCCGTGCTGTCGGGCGATGTGCCCGCGACGGCTTCGTTAGAGCAGGCGCGGGAGGCGGGGGCGTCGGTCTTTGCCTATGGCTCGTTCCTGATGGCCGTGATCAACTTTTTCATCATCGCCTTCGTGGTCTTCATCTTGGTGAAGATGGTGAACCGGGTGAAGGCGGCTGCGGAAAAGCCGGATGAGGTGGCGCCAGAGGTCAAGACCGGCCCATCGCAGCTCGATGTATTGCTGGAAATTCGGGACGCTTTGAAGACGCGCTGAGCGCTGCTTTTGGAATGGAAAGGCCCGCCAATCTGGCGGGCCTTTTGTTTGGCCGCTGACGTTTAGCTCGCGATGGCCTGATCCGCGGTGATGCTGTCGAGCCCAAGCGCTTCGCCCACGGCGGCATAGGTCAGCTTGCCCGCGTGGACGTTCAGCCCGGCCTTGAGGTGCGGGTCATCCGCGCAGGCCTGTTTCCAGCCCTTGTCGGCCAGTGCCAGCATGAAGGGCATGGTGGCGTTGCCAAGCGCGATGGTCGAGGTGCGCGCCACCGCGCCGGGCATATTGGCCACGCAGTAATGCATGATGCCGTCGACCTCATAAACCGGGTCTTGGTGCGTCGTCGCCTTGGAAGTCTCGAAGCAGCCGCCTTGGTCGATGGCCACGTCGACCAGCGCCGCGCCGGGTTTGAGTTCGGACAGTTGCGCGCGGCTGATCAGCTTGGGGGCCGCCGCACCGGGGATCAGCACCGCGCCGATGATCATATCGGCCTCACGCGCCAGTTCGATGGTGTTGCCCGCGCTGGCATAGGCGGTTTTGAAGGTGCCACCATAGATGTCATCGAGATAGCGCATCCGGGGCAGGGAGCGGTCGAGCACGGTCACATCCGCGCCCATGCCCGCGGCGATGCGGGCCGCATGGGTGCCGACGACGCCGCCGCCGATGACCATAACCTTAGCCGGGCCGACACCGGGCACGCCGCCCATCAACACGCCGCGCCCGCCATTGGCCTTTTGCAGCGTCCATGCTCCGACCTGCGGGGCCAAACGGCCCGCGACCTCGGACATTGGGGCCAGAAGGGGCAGGCCGCCATTGCGGTCGGTCACGGTTTCATAGGCAATCGCCGTACAGCCCGAGGCCAGCAGATCGTGGGTTTGATCCGGGTCGGGCGCGAGGTGCAGATAGGTAAAGAGCAATTGCCCTTCGCGCAGCATCTTGCGTTCGCCCGCCTGCGGCTCCTTCACCTTGACGATCATGTCGGCAGTGGCAAAGATTTCCTCGGCCGTGTCGATGATGGTGGCGTCTGCGGCGGTGTAGTCCGCGTCTTCGAAGCCCGCGCCGACCCCGGCCCCCGCCTGCACGATAACCTCATGCCCATGGGCGATGGCTTCTTGTGCGGCATTGGGCGTCAGGCCGACGCGGAATTCCTGCGGTTTGATTTCTGTCGGGCATCCGATTTTCATGGGGGGTCCTCCTCCTCCGTAGTGGGGCAGGATTATCATATCCGCTGTGCATATCGCTGCGAAATTGGGGTCGCCAAGGGGCGCATCCTTCGAATATAATCGCGCTGGATTGCTTCCTCACGCGAAAGTATTGCGCATATGGCCTTGGATGAGATTGATCGGCGTGTTCTGCGGGCCTTGCAGCGCAATGGGCGGATGTCCAATGCCGAACTGTCAGAGGTGGTGCATCTGTCGCCTTCGGCCTGTCATCGCCGTGTACAGCGGTTGGAGAAGGAAGGGTACATTCGTGATTATGTGGCCCTCTTGGACCCGCGGAAGTTGGATATGCCGACGACGGTCTTTGTGGAGATCACTTTACAGGCGCAGGCCGAAGAGGTGTTGGAGGCCTTCGAGAAGTCGGTCTCGCGCATTCCCGACGTGTTGGAGTGTCACCTGATGGCCGGGACGGCGGATTACCTGTTGAAGATCGTGGCCGAGAATACCGAAGATTTCGCCCGTATTCACCGCCAGCATTTGGCGCGGCTGCCGGGGGTGGCGCAGATGCAGTCGAGTTTCGCGCTCAGGACGGTGTGCAAGACCACGGCGCTGCCGGTGTAGTTGGAAAGCCCGGAAACAAGGCCGTAAGGCCGCCGGGCAGCGCCAGACCGCTCGGACGGGCTGGCGCTTTTGCTGAGGTCGTGCCGTCCTGAGGTATTTCTCAAGCGCAGCTACCATAAACTGCCCAATTGAAGGGATTTCGAGCGCCTTCCCGCGGTCTAGCGCTGCCCGGCTCCGCTGCGCTCCCCCACAAAACAAAACCCCCGCTGCCATGGGCACCGGGGGTTCTATATCTGTCGCGTGTCGCGGGGATGATTTACATCATACCTTCGCGTTGCGCTTTTTTGCGTGCCAGCTTACGGGCACGGCGGATCGCTTCAGCTTTCTCGCGCGCTTTTTTCTCGGACGGTTTCTCGAAATGTTGCTTGAGCTTCATTTCACGGAAAACGCCTTCGCGCTGGAGCTTTTTCTTCAGAGCCCGGAGGGCCTGATCGACGTTGTTGTCGCGAACACTAACCTGCATGTGGTTGTCACCACCTTTCTAGGATAAAGTTGCAAGGAATTGCAGGAAATGGGCCTATAACAGCCTATATCACGTTTGTCCACCCCATCACGCCCCGATAGGAGCCCGCCATGACACCGCCCAAGGCCGACCCAAAGGACCAATTGCTTGATGCCGCATTGATGCATGTGCCGTTTGACGGCTGGTCGCCCGCGACCTTCAATGCCGCGATCAAGGACAGCGGTCTGGACCCGGCGCTGGCCCGTGCGGTCTGCCCGCGCGGGGCTGTCGATCTGGCGGTGGCCTATCACCGGCGCGGCGATGCCAAGATGGTCGAAGGTTTGACGCAGGCCGATCTGTCGGCGCTTCGCTTCAGGGACCGTATCGCCAAGGCGGTGCGCCTGCGGCTCGAAGCCGGGGATCGTGAGGCGATCCGTCGGGGTAGCACGCTCTTCGCTCTGCCGCATCACGCCCCCGAAGGAGCCGGGCTGATCTGGGAGACCAGCGATAAGATTTGGACCGCGCTTGGCGATACCTCGGGGGATGTGAATTGGTACAGCAAGCGGGCCACGCTGTCGGGGGTCTATTCGGCCACGCTGCTTTATTGGCTGGGGGATGCCAGTGAGGGGCATCAGGCGACATGGTCGTTCCTCGACCGGCGCATTGACGATGTGATGCAGATCGAAAAGCTGAAATCACATGTGCGCGAAAGCCCGACGCTGAGCCGTCTGATGGCCGGGCCGAACTGGCTGTTGAGCCATATCAAGGCCCCACGCGGGCAAGGTGACCCCGATCTGCCGGGCCGTTGGACGCCGTCAAGCTGAGGCGCGCTGCGGGCTTCCACGCCCGCGCGGCAGGTGGTAGGGCGGGGCACCCGGTTTTACCACAGGCGCCCGATGACCAATCCGACCCTTCCGCTCATCGATATTGACAGCATCAGCTACACCCCCGGGGGCACGCCGGTGCTGCGGGATGTGAGCCTGAGCTCCGATGCCGCGCGGATCGGCATCGTGGGCCGCAACGGCTCGGGCAAGACCTCTTTCGCGCGGGTTCTGTCGGGGCTGGTGGCCGCTGATGAGGGGCAGGTGCGGATTGCCGGGGTCGATGTGGCCCGCGACCGCCGCCGCGCGATCGGGGCGGTGGGCATCCTATTTCAGAACCCGGACCACCAGATCATCTTTCCCACCGTGGAAGAGGAAATCGCCTTTGGCCTGCGGCAGATGGGCCAATCCAAGGCCGAGGCCGCGCGGGGCGTGGCGGCGATTCTTGGTCAATTCGACAAGCGCCATTGGGCGCAGGCATCGATACACCAACTCTCCCAAGGGCAGCGGCAGTTGGTTTGCCTGATGGCGGTCTTGGCGATGCAGCCGCGGGTGGTGGTGTTGGACGAACCCTTTGCCGGGCTCGACATCCCCACGCGGTTGCACCTTGAACGGGTCTTGGCGGGGCTGGACCTGACGCTGGTCCATATCACCCACGATCCGGCGGCGGTGGCGGCATACGATCACGTCCTCTGGCTAGAGCGTGGCGAGGTCGTCCAGCAAGGCAGCGCCCGCCCGGTGCTGCGCGCCTTTGAGACGCGGATGAAGGAATTGGGGGCGAGCGATGATCTCTCTGACCTCGCCGGTTGAGACCCGCGCCCATGGCTGGCCCGCCGGGGCCAAGCTGGGGGCGCTCTGCCTGGCCACGCTGCTGCTCTTCGGGGTGGAGGAGCCGGTTTGGCAAATTCTCTTCTGTGCCGGGATGCTGCTGCTCTATGCCCTGCCGGGGCGGCCCTTTCTGCGGGCTGGGTTGGGGCGTCTGTGGATGCTTTGGCCTTTCGTCGGGCTGATCCTGTTGTGGCATGTATTGACCGACGATGCGGAGGCGGGGCTTGTGATCGCGCTGCGGATGGTCACCGCTGTGGGGCTTGCGAACCTCGTCACCATGACCACGAAGCTCAGCGATATGATGGGGGTGGTGCATTGGCTCGCCGCCCCGCTGCGCCGTTTCGGGCTCCGCACGCGCAGCCTTGAGTTGGCCGTGGCGCTGGTGGTGCGTTTTACCCCTGTGCTGGCGGCCAAGGGGCAGATGCTGTCGCTGGCGTGGCGGGCGCGGTCGCGCAGGCGGGCGGGCTGGCGCGTGGTGATGCCCTTCACGGTTCTGTCCATCGACGATGCCGAACATGTGGCCGAGGCGCTGCGCGCGCGGGGCGGTCTGTAATGCTTGACCGGGGCAGGGGGGTGGCCTAGGCAATGGAAAATTCAACCCAAGGATCCTTCCAATGGAACGCAATCTGACCATGATCGCCCTGTTTGCCGCGCTGATCGCGGCACTGGGCCTGATTCCGAAATTCACACTTGGCTTCGGCGTGCCGATCACGGCGCAGTCGCTGGGTGTTATGCTGTGTGGCACGGTGCTGGGCGCTTGGCGCGGTGGCCTTGCGGCGCTTTTGTTCGTGGCGCTGGTGGCGCTGGGTCTGCCGCTTCTGGCCGGGGGCCGTGGTGGTCTGGGCGTCTTTGCCTCGCCGACCGTGGGTTTCCTCGTCGGCTTCCCGATCGGGGCTTTCGTGACCGGCTTTATCATGGACCAGTGGCGCAGCGCGCCGGTGGGTCTGGCGGCTGGGGTGTCGGCGGTCTTGGGCGGCATCCTCGTGGTCTATGCCTTTGGCATTTTCGGCATGATGATGACGCTGAACAAAACGCTGGTCGAGGCGACCCTGCTGGTCCAAGCCTTCATCCCCGGTGACCTGATCAAAGCCGTGCTGGCGGGGTTCATCACCTCCGGTCTGGCCAAAGCGCGCCCGGCAAGCCTGCTGTCGCGCAGCTAAACGATTGGCCCGCTCCCCAAGGGCGGGCCGCTACAGCCGCATCAGCGCGGCAGAGCCGATCCCCCCGGCGGCGGCAATCGCCGCCAAGCCGATGCCCGATCCCCGCGCCACCAACTCATGCCAAAGCCGCACCGCATTGATCGCGCCTGATGCGCCAATTGGATGCCCGCGCGCCAAAGCGCCGCCGCCCCTGTTGACGATCCGCGGCGCGATCCCCGCGCCGGCGACGCAGGCGATGGCCTGCACGGCATAGGCCTCCATGATCTCGGCGCGGTGCAAGTCGCTGGCTTGCAATCCGCTTTGACGAA
The DNA here is from genome assembly GCF_043556995.1 of Sulfitobacter sp. 1A15106. Lineage (NCBI taxonomy): Bacteria > Pseudomonadati > Pseudomonadota > Alphaproteobacteria > Rhodobacterales > Roseobacteraceae > Sulfitobacter > Sulfitobacter sp. 1A15106. Next base: position 226,553 of record NZ_JBIFFM010000005.1, read on the forward strand.
AGACGCTTCCGATGGCCACCAATGGGGCCAGTCCCGGCTCTTCGGGGCGGCTGCCCCTCGTCGCCGCTGCGATGAGTTCGACTGTCGGCAGGGCGAGGTCTGCTGCCACCCGCTCTGACACGACGACGCAAAAGGCCGCGGCATCGGCGGCGACGGCGGCATTGGCGGCGGTGATGTCGCCGGAAAGCACCTTGGCCCGGCTGCAAAGCGCAGGGGTGAGGCGGCGGGTGAAGGCATCGGTTGCGACGCCTGCAAGCGGCACCAGTTCTGCTTCGGTTGGGGGCTGTGCGCGGGCCTTCGCATGGCTTTCCACGGCCCAGTCATCCTGTGCTGCGCGGGAAATGCCCTGGGACCGACCAAGCGCCGCGGCGGCCTCTGCCATGTCCGGGTCGCGTTCGGGCCATGGGGTAAAGGGCGCTTGGGTATAGGCCTCAGCCGGGCGGCCATCGGCGAAGGTGCGGTAGCGCAGCGGCTGGCGGGAGTAGCTTTCGGCCCCGCCCGCCACGACAGTATCCGCCGCGCCGCTGAGGACCATCTGCCGCGCCAGTGCCAGCGCGTCCAATCCCCCCGCGCATTGCCGGTCGAAGCTCAAGCCCGCCACCTGTTCGGGCAGCCCCGCGGCCAAAGCGATGCTGCGCGCGGGGTTGCCGCCGGGGCCGAGGGCGGTGCTGCAAATCACCTCGTCGACCTGCGCAGGGTCCAGCCCCGCGCGGCTAAGGGCAGCAGAAAGGACCGGCGCGGCAAGCTCGGGTAGGGAGAGATGCGCCAGCGCCCCACCGCGCGGGGCGACCGGGCTGCGGCAGGCCGAGACGATATAGGCGCGGGTCACCTTTGGCCCTCCACCCAATCCGAGAGGGCGCGCAGGTCGGGCTTGCCCGAGGGCAGCAGGGGCAGGTCGGAGCGGAAATAGACGCGCCGGGGCGAGGTGAGGGGCCCGAGCGTCGCGCGGCAATGGGCAATGATCTCTTCGGCGGGCGGCTCTCCTGCCGGGGCTTCGACCACCGCGACCAGATGCTGCCCTCGCAGCGCATCGTCCCGGGGCAGAACCGCGCAGGGCAGGCCAGTTTGGGCGCTGATCACGGCCTCCACCGTTTCGGGGAACACCATCTGGTCGGCGATCTGCACCATGCGCTGCCGCCGCCCCTTGATCCAGAGGTTGCCCTTGGCATCCAGCGCGCCCATCTCACCCACGGTCACGAAGCCCTCCTGCCAGCGGGTCTCTTCGCTGTGGCCGAGCGCGTAGCCATCGAAGAGGTAGGGGCTGCGCACCCAGATCTCGCCAACATCAGTAGCGGGTTCACCCTCCGCATTCATAAGCCGCAGCTCGACACCGGGGTAGGGGCGGCCCACCGCGCCTTCGGGCGTATTGGTATCGGCCAGCGTGATAAAACTCGTCTCTGCCGCGCCGTAGAAAACATGCACCGCGGCTTGGGGGCAGAGCCGCGCCACCGCCGCCCGGGTCGCCGGATCGAGCGCGCCACCGCCGCAAAGGACCAAGCGCAGCGATGGCAGCGGGGCGGCGGCAGCGCGGGCAAGCAGGCGCAGCTGGGTCGGCGTGGCGTAGAGGATCGTCGCTCCGGCCTCGGCGATCCGCTCTGCCTGCCGCCGGGGGGCGTGATCCGCCAGCACATGCGCGTCGAGGCCAAGTTGCAGCGCTTCCAGCACCGCATAGAGCGATAGGGAATGGCTGAGCTGCCCCAACACGGCGACGCTGTCGCGGGGGGTAAAGGCGAAACGGTTAGCATTGACCTCAAAACTGGCGATCCAAGAGGCTTGGCTGCGTCGGACCGCCTTGGGCCGCCCCGACGCGCCGCCGGTGAGGGTGAGGAAGGCAGCGGGCGGGCAGGCAATGTCATCGGGCAGGGGCCGGTCGCTGAGGCAAAAGGGGGCCTGCTGGGTGATCGCTGTGGTCAGGGCGGCCAGCGCATCTAAGGCCGGAGTGGCGGGCAGGGCGCGGTAGCTGTCGTGCTGGTCTTCGGGCGCGCGGGGCAGTTCCCGCTCCCCTGCATAAAGCCGTGCGGCCTCATGCCATTTGAACCTGTCTTGCCCGCGCATCCGCCTCTCCCTCTTCCGTCGGGTTTCAAATTCCGGGGTGCATGCCCCGGGGCCGCCCGTTAGGCTGCGGCTAAACCAGACCCGAGGATACTTCAGACATGACAGAGACCATGCGTGCAATCGAAATCACCGAACCCGGCGGTCCGGACGTTCTGCAAAGCACCACCCGCCCGCGGCCCCAGCCGAAACACGGTCAGGTCATCATCAAGGTCGCCTATGCCGGGGTGAACCGCCCCGATGCGCTGCAACGCGCGGGCCGCTACGCGCCGCCCGCCACCGCCAGCGATCTGCCGGGGTTGGAGGCCTCGGGCGAGGTGGTCGAAGTCGGGCCGGGGGTGACAACGCTGGCCCCGGGCGATCTGGTCTGCGCCCTGCTGCCCGGCGGCGGCTATGCCGAGTATGTCGCCACCCCCGCCGCGCATTGCTTGCCCATTCCCGAAGGCATGGGGCTGAAAGAGGCCGCTTGCCTGCCTGAGACCTTCTTTACCGTCTGGTCGAACCTTTTCATGCGCGGTGGGCTGAAGGCCGGAGAGAAAGTGCTGATCCACGGCGGCTCTTCCGGGATCGGCACCACGGCGATCCAACTGGCGCGCATCTTGGGCGCGCGGGTTTTCGTGACCGCGGGCACTGATAGCAAATGCGCGGCCTGTATGAAGCTGGGGGCCGAGGTGGCGATCAACTACCGGGATACGGATTTCGTCGATGTCGTGCAGGCCGAGGGCGGCGCGGATGTGATCCTCGACATGGTGGGCGGCAGCTATATCAACCGCAACCTCAAGGCTTTGGCCGAGGACGGCAGGCTGGTGCAAATCGCGTTTCTGCAAGGGGCCAAGCAGGAGGTGAACTTCGTCACGCTGATGACCCGCCGCCTGACCATGACCGGATCGACCCTGCGCCCACAGAGCGATCTGGCCAAGGCGCGGATTGCAGAGGAGCTTTTGCAGAACGTCTGGCCCCTGTTGGAACAGGGCCGCGTCGCGCCGGTGATGGACAGCACCTATGACCTGTCCGAAGCGAATGACGCGCATCGCCGGATGGAAGCCAGCGGCCATATCGGCAAGATCGTCCTGAAGGTGGGCGGTGAACTACAGGATGAAGAAGATCAGTAAAACTTGAGACAGTAACGAATTGTTAACCAGTAATTCGTTTACTGAAGGCACGGGTGGCCGGGACGCTGACCACCCGTGTTGGAGAGAGAGCCGAAAGGCATTGAATGCGGGGGAGGAAATTACGCCTCTCCCGCTTTCGCCAGACTATCGGCCCAGATGGGTCTAGCGCAGAGGGGTGAACAGCGCGTTATCAAGCGTGCAGTCCCGCCGAACGTCCGGTCCGCAGGGGATGAACTCAAGCTCGCGAGACAGGCAGATGCGCGCCTCTTGGATGTGCCCTTGCTTGCAGGTGATGGTGATCCCCCGCGCGGTCAGGTCCGGGTTCGCTTTGAGGAAGGCCTCTTCCACCACCGCGGCGGGGAGGGACACGGTACGGTCGAGCTTGCGAAAGACCTCGGGGCGCTTGATCCGGGCGTAGGCCTCCCGCGAGAGGGCGAAGTAATCCGCCGGGTCCAACCCGCTGCAAGAACCGTGTTTCTTCCACTGGTGCCATGCCAAGCCACCGGTGCCCATGATATCGGCCATCGCCCCGGTCTGGGCGCGGCTGGGCGGGCGGCGGCCGCTTTGGCAATAGGACGGGTATCCCCGTGTGAACTGGGGCCAGAGGCCATGTAGGGTCCAACCGTGGTCTTTCGCGGCGTCGCATTGCGGAGATTGCCGCGCGTCGCCGGTCAATTCGCACCAATTGGGCGACCATGACAGGGACATGACGTAGTAGTCAAATTCGCCCGAACGCTCCCCTTCGGCCAGCGTGGCGGTGGGGGCGATCAGCCCGAGGATCAGCAGACAGGCGCGCAGTGGCCGCATTGGGTCTTCCCTTATGACGTTTGAGCCAGTATACAGCCGCCAACTTCCCCGACAATGGAGACCGTTCTGCCCAGCAGGACAGCCTTTCAGGCGACGGGAAAATTGCGTTTTTAGGAGAGTGACATGGCAAAACCGATTATGGCCAAAGCCACCGCCGTCTGGCTCGTGGACAACACCACCATCAGCTTCAAGCAGATCGCCGATTTCGTCGGCATGCATGAGCTTGAAGTGCAGGGCATCGCCGATGGCGACGTGGCGCAGGGCGTGAAGGGTTTTGATCCGGTTGCCAACAACCAGCTGACGCAGGAAGAGATTGACGCGGCGCAAGACAACCCGCTGCACAAGCTGAAGCTCAAGTTCAACGCCGCCGCCGAAGGCGAAGAGAAACGCCGCGGCCCGCGCTATACCCCGCTCAGCAAACGTCAGGACCGCCCGGCGTCGATCCTGTGGCTGGTCAAGTTCCATCCCGAACTGTCCGACGGTCAGGTCAGCAAGCTGGTGGGCACCACCAAGCCGACAATCCAAGCGATTCGCGAGCGCACGCACTGGAACATCGCCAACATCCAACCGATCGACCCGGTCGCGCTGGGCCTGTGCAAACAGTCCGAGCTTGACGCCGCCGTGCAAAAGGCTGCCGCGAAAAAGGCCGCCGCGGGCGAGGTGATGAACGACGATGAGCGCCGCAAACTCGTCTCGACCGAGCAGAGCCTCGGCATGGAGAGCGAGCCGAAAATCCCCACGGCCATCGAAGGGCTGGAAACCTTCACCCTTTCCGGCAACAGCGCGGATGACGAGGAAGAAGAGAGCCACACCAAGGGCGATTACTCTGACGCCGACAGCTTCTTCTCGCTGCCCGACAGCACCGATGAAGACGATGAGGACGAAGACAAAGCCAAGGGCTAAGCCCCCTCAAAGCGGTGTGGCGAAAGGAACTTTCGCCGTAAAGATGCGTTAGAATGACAGGGCGTCGGGTATTCCGGCGCCCTGTTTTGCTTTGTAGAAAAGGCGCGGCGCGCCGGGGGATGGAATTGGAAACGGCATTGGACTGGGTGATCTGGGGACTGGCGGGGCTGTTGATACTGTGCAGCCTGCTGCCGCTGAGCAAATTGCCCTTCGGGGCGATCCGCGGGCTGGCCTTTCCTCGGGAACAATTCCTCGGCTTGGCGCTGTTGTTGGCAATCGGGTTCGCCCTGTCGCAGGGGGTGACGACACCCTCGGCCATGGCCGGGATCGCGTTGATGCTGGGGGTCGCCGCGCTTCACGCGCTTTACATCACCAAGTTCACCCTGCTGTGGCGCAAGCAATCTTTGGCGGCCTCGCCCGAGTTGCGCCGCGCGACGGACCGCCATTTCAGCCTGCTGGCCGCCAATGTCAAAATGTCCAACCGCGACTATGGCAAGCTGATCGCACTGGCCGAGGCGCGGGTGCCAGATATCTTCATGGCGATCGAGGTGGATCAGGCGTGGATCAACGCGCTGGATGACGGTCTGGGTAAGAACTACGAGCATCGCGTCGACGTGCCGCTCGACAATGGCTATGGGCTTTGCCTCATGTCGAAACTGCCATTGTCAGAGGTCGAGGTGCGCGAGTTGGTCACCGAAGAGGTGCCCTCCATCCGCGCCCGTGTGCACCTGCCGGTGGGGGAGGATTTCCGCCTCTACGTCGTCCACCCCGAACCGCCCGTGATCGAACATGACACCAAAGGGCGCGACAGCGAGATCGCCTTGGTCGGTATCGAGGCTGAGAAGGACCCGCTGCCCGCCGTGGTCTCGGGGGACTTGAACGATGTGGCTTGGTCGACCACGACCCGGCGCTTTCAGCGGCTTTCGGGCCTTTTGGACCCGCGGGTGGGGCGCGGCATGTACAACACATTCAGTGCAACAATGCCTTGGATGCGCTGGCCTTTGGACCACCTTTTCCACGATCCGCAGTTTCGTTTGCTAGAGATGGACCGCTTGGACAAGATCGGGTCGGACCACTTCCCGATGTGGTTCGTACTCGCCATGGCCGAGACCGAAGCCGCCGAGAGCGACCCCGAAGAAACCGACCCCGAAGAAGAGCGGGCGGCCAAGAATATGATCAAAGAAGAACGTAAAAGAGACCGCAAGCCAATCGGCAGCGATTGGGAAGACGAGGAAAACTAACAAATTGCCATGGGGGTAATTTTACCCCTTGTACGAATCCCAAAACGGCGTATGTGGCGCACTACAGACGCCAACGCACGCGCCTCTGGCCGGTCAGTTCACACTCTGACTGACCCGCGTTTATGTAGCGACGGTAACGTCTCTTGAAACGACACGCGGGGAACCAGCCCCACCTGCTCTTTGGAGATGACTATGAATGCTACAGTCCCCGGCGCCCTGCGCGCCGCACAGTCCTTTCACGCCGATCCGGCTGCGGCCTATATCGCCGCCAACAGCTTTGACAAGCCGACGCTGGTGATCAGCCGTGACCGTGTCGCCGCGCAATATGACGCGCTGCACAAGGGTCTGGGCGCGGCGCATATCCACTACGCGGTCAAGGCGAACCCGGCCCCCGAGATCATTCGTCTGCTGGTCAAGAAAGGCTCCGGCTTCGACGCGGCCTCGCGGGCCGAGATTGAGCTGTGCCTGAGCCAAGGGGCGAAGCCCGAGAACATCTCTTTCGGCAACACCATCAAACGCGCCTCTGACATCGCTTTCGCCCATTCGGCGGGGGTGACCCTGTTCGCGGCGGATAGCGAAGCGGAGCTGGACAAGATCGCCGCCCATGCGCCCGGCGCGCGGGTCTATCTGCGCTTGATCGTCGAAAACTCCATGGCCGACTGGCCGCTCAGCCGGAAATTCGGCTGTGCCGGTTCGGCGCTGCCCGCGCTGCTGAACCACGCGGTTGCCGTGGGCCTCGTGCCCTTCGGCCTGTCGTTTCACGTCGGCTCGCAAACCCGCAAGGCGGAGTTTTGGAACCCGGTGCTGGATCAGGTGGCCCCTCTGTGGCACGCCGCCCGCGCAGATGGGCATGATCTGCAACTGCTGAACCTCGGCGGCGGTTTCCCCGCGTTCTATGGTGAAAACATCGAAGCGCCCCGCGCCTATGCCGCCGCCGTGATGCGCGCCGTCAAAGCCCGCTTTGGCGATGTCCCGCAGGTGATGGCAGAGCCGGGCCGTGGTCTGGTGGCCGAAGCCGGTCATATCGCCGCCGAAGTCATGCTGGTCAGCCGCAAATCCGCGGATGATCTGCACCGCTGGGTCTATCTGGATATCGGTCGTTTCTCGGGTCTGGCCGAAACCGAGGGCGAAGCGATTCGCTATCAGATCGTCACACCGCATGACGGGGAAGAGACTGGACCCTGCGTTTTGGCCGGTCCGTCCTGCGATTCGGCGGATATTCTCTACGAAAAACGCCCCATTCATCTGCCTTTGGCCCTGCGCGATGGCGATAAAGTGATGATTCGTGCTTGCGGAGCCTACACAAGCTCTTACAGTTCGGTTGGGTTCAATGGATTTCCGCCGCTTGATGTGATCGTGCTCTGACAACACGATCTGCGTCGCCCCGGAAAAGGGCCGTCTGCTTTGGGAGGAGCGGGCGGCCCGCTTTGATTCTGGGGGGTGCCTAAAGCGACTTGCGCGCCTGCATCGCGGCGGTGATCGTCCCGTCGTCAAGGTAATCCAGCTCCCCGCCAATCGGCACGCCTTGGGCGAGGGAGGTGAGCCGCACCCGGCTCTCCAGCTGATCCGCGATGTAATGCGCCGTGGTCTGCCCGTCGATCGTGGCATTGAGCGCGAGGATCACCTCCGTCACCCCTTCGGTGTCGATCCGGTCCACCAGCCGCGGGATGCGCAATTCTTGCGGGCCGATGGCATCCAGCGCCGAAAGCGTGCCACCCAGCACATGGTAGCGCCCTTTGAACACGCCAGAGCGTTCCATCGCCCAAAGGTCGGCCACATCCTCCACCACGCAAAGCTCGCCATTGGCGCGTTTCTCGGAGGTGCAGATGTCACAGACATCAGCGGTGCCGACGTTGCCGCAGTTCAGACATTCGCGCGCCGTAGCGGCGACGGTCTGCATCAGGTCGGACAGGGGGGTCAGCAAAAGCGCGCGTTTGCGGATCAGGTGCAGCACCGCCCGCCGGGCCGAGCGCGGGCCAAGGCCGGGCAGTTTCGCCATCAGCTCGATCAGGGCGTCAATGTCGCGGGTAGAGCTCAAGAATGGCACCTATGGGCGTTGGAAGAGGGGCGGGACCGGCCCGCCCCACCGGGATCAGAAGGGCAGTTTCATGCCCGCGGGAAGGCCCATGCCTTCGGTCAGCTTGCTCATCTCGGCCTGCGCGCGTTCCGAGGCTTTGCTCTGCGCATCCTTGATGGCGGCGAGGATCAGGTCTTCGACCACTTCCTTTTCGTCTTTGTTGAAGATCGACGGGTCGATATCCAGCCCCTTCAACTCACCCTTGGCGCTACAGGTCGCTTTGACGAGGCCCGCACCGGACTCACCTTCGACGGTGATGTTGTGCATCTCCTCTTGCAGTTCGGCCATCTTGCCCTGCATTTCCTGCGCTTTTTTCATCATCCCGGCCATATCGCCGAGGCCGCCTAATCCCTTGAGCATCTGGGTCTCCTTGTTGCGTTGTCGTTTATATGTGGCGCGGGGGCCGGGGGATCAACCGTCCTCGAACGGATCCCATTCGTCTTCGACTTCGGGCAGCGCCTCTGCCGTGGCGGCGGCGGCGATGTCTTCGGGGGTGCGGATCGCGGTGATCCGGGCCTTCGGAAACTGCGCCAGCACCGCCTGCATCATCGGGTGGTCCTCGGCCTGTTTCTTCAGCGCCAGTTCACGCGCGTCGCGGACCTGCGCGATGGTCTCGGCCCCGCCCTCGTTCACCAGTGAGACGGCCCAGCGGTTACCGGTCCAGAGCTGCAGTTTCTGCCCCAGCCGCTGCGCCAGATCGCGCGGCGCGTCGTCGGTGGGGACAAACTCGATGCGGCCGGGCTGGTAGGCGGCAAGTTGCACGCAGGTTTCCACCTCGACCAGCAGCTTCACGTCGCGGTTCACGCGGATCAACTCGACGACATGTTCGAATGTCGGAAAGCGGGCCAGCGCGGCGTTGAGGTCTTGCGCCAGTGCCGTGGTCTGCCCCTGCGGGCCGGGGTTGGAGGCCATCCGCTGCTGCGCCTGTTGCACGGCCTGCGCGCCGGTGCTGCCCTGCGCGGCGCCATTGCCACCGCCGCCCCCGCCACCGCCAACGGGGCCGGGGGCCGGGGGCGGGCTGCTGTTTTGCAGCTTGCGCACCAGTTCCTCGGGCGAGGGCAGATCGGCCACATGGGTGAGGCGGATCACGGCCATTTCGGCGGCCATCATCGCGTTGGGCGCGGCTGCGACCTCGTCCAACGCCTTCAGCAGCATCTGCCAGAGCCGCGTCAGCACCCGCATCGGTAGGGTCTCGGCCATCTGCTGGCCGCGGGCGCGTTCTTCAGGAGCGATGGTGGGGTCTTCGGCGGCATCGGGCGTGATCTTCACGACCGAGACCCAATGGGTGATCTCGGCTAGATCGCGCAGCACCGCCATCGGGTCGGCCCCATCGGCATATTGCGCCGAAAGTTCGGTCAGCGCGGCACCTGCATCGCCGCGCAGCACCATGTCAAAGAGGTCCAGCACTCGGCCACGGTCCGCCAGCCCCAGCATGGCGCGCACCTGTTCGGCCCCGGTCTCGCCCGCGCCGTGGCTGATCGCTTGGTCCAGCAGCGAGGTGGCGTCGCGGGCCGAGCCTTCGGCGGCGCGGGTGATCAGCGCCAGCGCGTCATCGGTGATCTCGGCACTCTCGGCGGTGGCGATCTTGCGCAGGAGCGCGATCATCACCTCGGGCTCGATCCGGCGCAGGTCGAACCGCTGGCAGCGCGACAGCACCGTCACCGGCACCTTGCGGATCTCGGTGGTGGCGAAGATGAATTTGACGTGTTCCGGCGGCTCTTCCAGCGTCTTAAGCAGCGCGTTGAACGCCCCGGTCGAGAGCATGTGCACTTCGTCGATGATATAGACTTTGTACCGGGCCGAGGCGGCGCGATAATGCACCGAATCGATAATCTCGCGGATGTTGGCGACGCCGGTGTTCGAGGCCGCGTCCATCTCCATCACGTCGACGTGGCGGCCTTCCATGATGGCAGTGCAATGTTCGCAGACGCCGCAGGGATCGGTTGTCGGCCCGCCGTTGCCGTCCGGCCCGATGCAGTTCATCCCCTTGGCGATGATCCGCGCCGTGGTCGTCTTGCCGGTGCCGCGAATGCCCGTCATCACAAAAGCCTGCGCGATCCGGTCGGCGGCAAAAGCGTTTTTCAGCGTGCGCACCATGGCGTCTTGGCCGACGAGATCGGCAAAGGTTTCGGGCCGGTATTTGCGGGCCAGAACGCGGTAGGCGGATGTATCTGTCATGGTGCCCCAGATCGGATTCGGTCAAGGCCGTAAACTATGCGCTCCGCGCCGTGGCGTCTACCGTGCTTGCGGAAGGCTCAGAGCATCCAAAGGATCACCCCGACCCCGGCAGAGGCGAAGGCGAGCAGGATCGACAAGACTTTCATGCGGCTGTTGGGCTGGGCATGGGCGTGATGGTCGCTCAGCCGCCTTTGGGTTTTCGCCGCCGAGGCCTGCGCGGCCCAATAGACGTAAAGCGCGGCTAAAATGAAGACCGAGGCCACAGCTTTCGCCACCCATGTCGGCTCGAACTCACCGAAAACGGCGCGCAGACCGATGGCCACGGCGACGGCGGCCATGCCGGTGCGCATCCAGCCCGCAAAGGTGCGTTCATTGGCAAGGATCGTGCGATCCTCGGCCCAGTCGGTGCGGTCTTCGGCCAGGTCATTCTTATCGCTCATTGAACCAAACTGCGCCTTGCGCGTTCATGTGGCAATAGGCTTTGACATAACGAGGGACGGTTCATGCGGTTGGGTGGAATTGGGCGGAGCAAGAATGTCATCCGCCGCAGCGGACGGGCCGGCAAGGCCGGGGGTCTTGGGTTGGTCGGCGTTCTGGCAGTCATGGCCATCGGCTATTTCACCGGGATCGACGTGACGCCGCTGTTGACCGGCCAAGGCGGCGGTCAGGTCCAGCAGTCCCGCCCGCTCAGTGACAGCGAAGACCCGCAGGTCGATTTCGCCGCCCGCGTGCTGACCACGACCGAACAGGTCTGGAGCCGGATTTTCCAAGAGCAATTGGGTGAAACCTATACGCCGCCCAAGCTTGTGGTCTTTGAGAATGTGACGCAAAGCGCCTGCGGCGGGGCTTCGGGCGCGACGGGACCGTTTTACTGCCCGGCGGACAATATGGCCTATCTCGACACCGCGTTTTTCCGCACGTTGGACCAGCGTCTTGGTGCCGGAGGCGATTTCGCGGCGGCCTATGTGATCGCCCATGAGGTCGCGCACCATGTGCAGAACGAGATCGGCGTTCTGCCGCAGGTCGCCCGGATGCGGCAGCAGTCTTCCGAGGTTGAGGCGAATGCCCTGACCGTGCGGCTTGAACTGATGGCCGATTGTTTTTCTGGCATCTGGGCGTCGAACGTCGAAGGTTTGATGGAGAAGGGCGACCTTGAAGAGGCGCTGAATGCTGCGCGGATGATCGGGGACGATCATTTGCAGCGACAGGCCGGTCAGGTGCCGCAGCCGCATACTTTTACCCATGGCACGTCAGAGCAGCGCGCGCGTTGGTTTGAGCGGGGGTTTGAGAGTGGCCAGATTGCGGCCTGCGATACGTTTGAGGCGGATCGGTTGTGAGGCGGTGAGGGCAGCGCCCTCCGGGGGGAGGAAGGGCGATGCCCGTGGTGCCCACGGGCGGGGCGTCTCGCCTCTCGAACGCATCTTTTATTTGGAGAAGCTACCCCTCTCATCGCTTCTGCGAAGCGACTGCCGGGGCGTTGCATTGCTGCGCAATGCAACGGTGGTGAGAGGCTGATAACGACCCAAGCGGGGCTCGATACGGCTGCTTCCTTCCGGATCTGACCGGGTTGGCGAGGCGCTTGCCCGCACCAACCTCTCAAGGCCCATATAGGAGGGCATGGAGCGAAGTGCAAGCCTCACAAGCGGATCGCGATTTGGGCGAAGCGCGAGGCGGTCATGCCGCGCGGGGTGGGCGACAGATGGGCGATGTCTTGTAAGAAGGGCAGGGCCTCGGGCGAGGTATAGAGAACCGCCTGCGCCCCCGCCGCATCGAAGCGCCATGGCGGCGCGTCGGACCATGGGCACTCCTGTGGCGTAGCGAGAGCGGCAATCAGCGCTTCGGACAGCGGAAGCGGGCTGCGCAGGGCGATGTCATCCTTCGCCGCGCGGTCAAACCCGCCGCCGCCCGCCGCGCGGAACTGGTTGGTCGCGAGTAGAAACTTTTGGTCCGGCCTCACCGGTGCCCCTTGCCATGACAGCGCAGTGATCCGTCTGCCGCGGGGGCGGCAGGGGTCAATGGCATAGGTGACGCCGAAAATCGTGTCGCAGTGAAACGGTGGGCGGCAGGGGTCGAGTAGCGGGCCCGGGGTGCTGCCGAGCGGAGCGAACACCTCTGCCGCTTTTTCCAAACGCCGCCGCAGGTCGGCACCGGTGAGGCGCAGCGCCCAGACCGCGTTTTGATAGGGAAGCAGCCCGGCGATATGGCGGCGTTGTACCGCGCCGGGCGGGATATGCAGGAAATGCCCCGGCCCGCCGCGCCCGCCTGCCGTATGCGCCGCCGTGGCGGCGAGGATCGGAAGTGCGCTATCGGCCGTGCCCGCGACCCCTTGGCGGATCACCTCGGCCTGCGCGCGGGCGCTCAGCGCGTCGATGGGGGTGGGCATGGCGAGGGCAAAGTAGTTGTGAAGCGCGGTGTCGGTATGGCCGACCACCTCCTCCAGATGCCTGCGCACACCGATGTGGCTGACCCGCGCGGCCCTTAGCACCATCGGGTCGGCCAGCGTTTGCGCGCTGTTGTCGCGCAGGTGGCTTTCATGACCCGAAACCGTCCAGCCCCCTCGCGCGTCCCGTTGAAGGGCCAGATCCAGCACAGCCAAGTCAGACCCGCCAAACCCCGGCATCGCAGCGGGGCGGTCGGATAGCGTGCCCGTCTGCGTGTCGACCCCGTCACGCGGGCCATGATCCTCTCCGGGAAAACGAAGGTGGGTGTGGCCGGTGATCACCGCATTGATGCCTTCGATCTGGGCGAGCGCGCAGATGTCTTCCTCGGCGGTGATCTCTTCTTTCTGGGCAATGCCCATATGGGCCAGCAACACGGTCAGGTCGGCCCCCTCCGCCCGCAGCGTAAGGGCGGCGCTGCGCAGGCTTTCGAGGGGGCAGATGATCTCGGCCTCATTCTCCAAAACCTCGCGGTTCCAGATCGCGGTTCGGCCCGGCAGGACCGAAAGCAGGCCCACCCGCAGCCGAGAAGAGGGATGCCCCGCAACGGCAGGCAGCAGACACGAGACGACGGCCCAACGGCGCAGCGGGCCGGGGTCGGTCAGATGCAGATTGGTCGAGATCAGCGGCATGTCCAGCGCCCCGGCCACAGCGCGCAGATAGGGCAGCCCATGGTCAAGGTCGTGATTGCCCAAGCCCAGACCGTCATAATGCAGATGGTTCACACAGGCGACGAGCGGATGCGTTTGGGTGACCGGCAGCTGCGCCAGTTGATCGCCCAAGGCATTGCCCTGCAACAGATCGCCATTGTCGAGCAGGATACAGGCGGCCCCCTGTTCCGCCGCCTCTGCCCGGGCGGTGCGGATCAAGGTGGCGATCCCGGCCAGACCGTGATGGCCCACCGAACGGTCGCCCACATAGTCATGCCCCACGATCTGCATATGCAGGTCCGTCGTGGCCAGTATGCGCAGACGTGCCTCGGCCGGGATGCCACCCTCAGGGGGAACGACACCGGTCGAGGCATATGTGCTGCGCCTGTTCACCGAAAAGGTAAGTACTCGTTAAATTTTACAACTTAAAGATGTTTTGATATGACCAGATTTCAACCGATCTGGCAAGGGGGCTTGGGATTGCCAATATCGCCTGCGCCGTGGCATGGCTGGGCGAAACGCCAAAAGCCTGTATCGGGCCTGTATCGGGAGAGCGCCATGCGTCACGCGGAGACGGTAACCTTTGGAGGCTCGGCCCTTGATCGGGCGGGGGAGATACGTGGCAATCCGGAAGCCTTGGCGCAGTTGCGCGCCGACCCGGCGGCGCGGGCGGTAGTCTTTTGGCGCGGCAAGCCGCTGATCGCGCCCGAACGCCCCGCCGCTTTGGCGCGATTGGCGATGGATCACCCCGTCTTGCAAGAGGCCGAAGGCACGGCGATCTTGCTGGGGCGTGAGGATGGGGCGCCGCGCTTTGCGGTCGATATCTCCGGCTGGGAACCCCCCGATCTGGATCAATCGCAACTGGGCGCGTTCCTTGACCCCAGCGAACAGCGCCATCCGCTTTTGGGCGATGACATGGCCTTTGCCGAATTGCGGCGGGTGATGACTTGGCTCGATCCGCGCGATGCCGAACTGGCGGCCAGCGGCAAGGCGATCCTTGGCTGGCACGACACCCACCGCCATTGCGCGCGCTGCGGCAGCGCCACCGATCTGGCGCAGGGCGGCTGGCAACGGGTCTGCCCCGACTGTGGCGGCGCCCATTTCCCGCGCACCGATCCGGTGGTCATCATGCTGATCACCCACGGCAACTCGGTCCTCATGGGCCGCTCCCCCGGTTGGCCCGAGGGGATGTATTCCCTGCTGGCGGGCTTTGTCGAGCCGGGAGAGACGGTAGAGGCCGCCGTGCGGCGGGAGGTCTTCGAGGAGGCGGGCGTGCAGGTCGGCGCGGTGCGCTACCTCTCCAGCCAGCCATGGCCCTTTCCGGCGTCCCTCATGCTGGGCTGTGCGGGGCAGGCGTTGAGCCGGGAGTTGACCATCGACCCGGTTGAGATCGAAGACGCGCTTTGGGTCACCCGCGAAGAGATGATGGAGGCCTTTGCCGGAAGCCATCCGCGGCTTCTGCCCGCTCGCCGCGGGGCCATCGCGCATTTCTTGCTGGAAAACTGGCTTGCGGATAGACTGACCTGATACACCGCGCTGACGGGCCCGGACAAAGCGGCGCGGGTGGCAAATGCGAGCAGAAGAATTGGAACGGACCGAATGAAATTCTCCACCAAAGAAGACGTCGAAGCGCCGATCGAAGCGGTCTTTGACATGTTGTGCGATTTCGAAAGCTTTGAGCGGGCGGCGATGCGGCGCGGGGCCGAGGTGCAGCGCGCCGATGCCCTGCATCAGCCCGGCGTTGGGATGACATGGAAGGCGGTCTTCCCCCTGCGCGGCAAGCGGCGCGAGTTGACGCTTGAGATGGTGACCTTCGACCGGCCCAACGAGATGGTGATCGACAGCATGTCGCAGGGGTTGGCGGGGCAGATGTCCTTTGAATTGATGCCCCTGTCGCGCAACAGCACGCGTGTCTTGGTGGCGCTTGAGGTCAAACCGCTGACCCTGTCGGCACGGCTTTGGGTGCAATCGCTCAAACTGGCCAAGACCACCCTGACCCAGAAATACAAGGACCGCGTGGCGGAATATGCCCGCGGGATGGAAGAGCGCTACGCCAGCGGCGTCAAGGTCTGAGCCTGCGCGCCTCGCCCCGCCTCACATCCCGGTCGGCGCGCCCCGGCCGGGATGGGCGGGGTAGGCGCCGAGAATTTCCAGCTTGTTTGTGAAATACCCCAGTTCATCCAGCGCGCGTTTCACCGCCGGGTCTTCGGGATGGCCTTCGATATCGGCGTAGAACTGCGTCGCGGTGAAGGAGCCGCCGACCATATAGCTTTCCAGCTTGGTCATGTTGACGCCATTGGTCGCAAAGCCCCCCATCGCCTTGTAAAGCGCGGCGGGAATGTTGCGCACCTCGAAGACGAAGGTGGTCAGCATCCGCTCGGCACGGCGCGAAAGGTCGATCTTGGGCGCCATCAGCAGAAAGCGGGTGGTGTTATGGTCCATATCCTCGATATCGCGGGCCAGCACGGTGAGGCCGTTGATCTCTGCCGCGACCTCGCCTGCCAGCACGCCATCGGTGCTGCCCTCGGTCGCGGCCAGTTCGGCGGCGGCCCCGGCGGAATCGGCGGCGGGTTCGGAGGTGATGCAATGTTGCTGCAAAAAGCTGCGTGCCTGCGGCAAAAGCACCAGATGCGCGCGGACATGTTTGATGTCTTCCAATGCCACGCCGGGGCGGGCCATCAGGGCGATGCGCACCCGCACGAAGGCTTCGCCGATGATATGCAGCCCGCTTTCCGGCAGCAGGCGGTGAATGTCGGCCACCCGGCCATAGGTCGTATTTTCGACCGGCAGCATGGCCAGTTCCGCGCGGCCCTCGTTTACGGCCCGGATCACGCCTTCGAACGATTGGCAGGGCACCGGTTCCATGTCGGGGCAGGCCTGAAGGCAGGCCTCGTGACTATAGGCGCCAAGGGCCCCTTGGAAGGCGATGCGCGGCGTGGTCTGGGCGGTCATGGATCGTATCCTGCTGCAAAAGGCGCGGAGAAGGGCAATTGGTCGCGGTAACTACACCTTGCCTGCGCCAAGGGAAAGCAATAGATACGCGGGCAACGATGCCAAGAACCATGGCCCGCCCATGGTGCCAATACCAAGTGATGGACCCTGACGCATGTTCGATACAATGACCCTGACCAAAATCGCAGCCGGCGTATTCGGCGCCTGGTTGGTACTTCTGCTGGGCAAATGGGCGGGTGAAGAGATTTACCACGCCGATGCACATGGGGAAGCGTCCTATGTCATCGAAGTGGCCGACGCCGGTGGTGACGATGGCGGCGAAGAGATCGATTTTGCAGCCGTGATGGCCGAAGCCGATGCTGACAGCGGGTCGAAAGTGTTCCGCAAATGCGCCGCCTGCCACAAGGTCGACGGGTCCAACGCTGTTGGTCCGCACCTCGACGGTGTCGTCGGTCGCGATATCGCCTCGGTTGGCGATTTCGGCTATTCCGGCGCTCTGACCTCACTCGAAGGCGATTGGACCCCGGAAGAGCTGAGCGCTTTCTTGGAAAGCCCCAAAGGCTACGCGCCCGGCACCACTATGGGCTTCGCCGGTCTGCGTAAGGTCGAAGACCGCGCCGACGTGATCGCTTACCTGCAAAGCGTTTCCAACTGATACCCCGCGCCATCGCGTGAGAGAAAGCCGCCCCTCGGGGGCGGCTTTTGCGTTTGGGCGGGGCGGAACGTCTTATCCATGCAGGTGTTGGGCCATGAAACGTCCACACCGAAAGGAGACGCGCCATGCAAAGCCACAGAACCACGGTCGATGGAATCGAAATGCGTTGGGAAGAGATGGGGGCGGGGGATCCCGTGATCCTGCTTCACGGCATTCCCACCTGTCCCGCGCTTTGGCGGGATGTCGCGCCCAAGATCACGGGTCGTCGGGTGCTTGCTTGGGAGATGCCGGGCTATGGGGCCTCGATCCCGCAGGGCGAGGGCCGCGATATCTCGGTCGCCAAACAGGCGGACTATCTGGTTGCTTGGATGCGCGATCAGGGCATCACGCGGGCGATCCTCGCGGCGCATGACCTCGGCGGCGGGGTCGCGCAGATCGCGGCGGTGCGTCACCCTGAGATGGTCAGCGGGCTGCTTTTGACCAATGCGATCAGCTATGATTCGTGGCCCGTTCCGCTGGTCAGCGCGGTGGCCAAGACCGGCGGCGTGGCGAAACATGCGCCCGATGGCTCATTCCACCAGTTGCTGAAGATGATGTTCTCGAAAGGGCATGAGACCGATGCTGCCGCCGAAGCGGCCTTTGACGCCCACGCCCCGCATTACGCGCAGCACGGAGAGGCCGAAGCCTTTGTCCGGCAGGCGCAGTCGCTGGACGTGGAAGACACGAAAGCCATCGCGGACAAGCTGCCCACCCTCAACATCCCCGCGCGGATCGTCTGGGGTGCTGCGGATGACTTTCAAAAGATCGAATATGGCGAGCGGTTGGCGAAAGACCTTAATGCACCCCTGCGTCGGATCGAAGGGGGCAAACACTTCACGCCGGAGGATCACCCCGGCGTGCTGGCGGATGAGATCAACGCGCTGATCCGCATGGTTGACGGGCAGTGATCGGATGCGGGGCGCGACATCGGGCGCGCCCCGTGTCGACTTTACTGAGCGGCGATCACCGGGGCGGTGGCATTCGCGGCGGCAATCCCGCCGATGTCGCAGCGCCAAGCGGGCAGGCGGATCACGGCGCGGCTTTGGCCCGCTTCCACATGCACCTCGAAATCCCCACCGTGCATTTCGATTAGTTTGCGGGTCAGCGGCAGGCCAAGGCCGAGCCCGCCCTTGGTGCTGCGGTGCTCCATCATGCCGCCGACGACGAAGGGTTTGTAAAGCTCGGCCAGATCGACGTGATCATCGAATGAGCCGTTGTCGACGATCGAAATCTCGATATTGCCCTCGGCGTCTTTGAACGTCTCCAAGGCGATCTCACTGCCGCCATGCAGGACGGAGTTCAGCACAAGTGCCGTCACCGCCAATTCGATCTGGTCGCCGTCGATATGCATCTCCTCAAGCGGGAGACTGTCGCGCAGCGTGATGGTCTTGGGCGTCGCATCCGTGGTGGCGAAATGCAGGGCGGAGATCGATTGCAGAAGGTCGCTCAGGTTGCATTTCCGCTCGTTCAGGCGCAGTTCGCCGGTGCTGACATTGCTGTAGGAAATGATCGTCTCGATCAGGGCGCTCAGATGGTCGACAGACCGGCGGGCCGAGCGGATCAGCAGCGGATTGACCCCCTGTTCGGCCTTGGCCTCCAACATGCGCAGACTGCCGAAAAGAACCGTCAGCGGGGTGCGGAGTTCGTGGCCCACTAGCGTCAGGAAAGTGGCTTCGGCGCTGTTGTCGGCCTCTTGCTCGGACGCGTCCGGCTGGCAGCGTTCGAGGGCCGCGACCACCATGCGGCCCATATCTTCCAACAGGGCGATCTGCTTCTCAGAAGGAGCCTCATGCGGTTGCAGGTCCAGCGCGCACAGGCTTCCAAAGCGGTGGCCCGACGACAGGATCAGCGGCACACCGCAGTAATAGCGCGCCTCGGGGCCGCCCTCGGCGACCATGGGGTGACGCGCGAACCGGGGGTCTTTGCTGAGGTCTGGTACCACCAGCGGCGCGTCCGACATGATTGTATGGCTGCAAAACCCGGTATCTTTCGGCATCGGCCCCAACGGGTAGCCGACCACGGATTTGTACCATTGGGTATCTGCCTCCACGACGCTGATATGTGCGATCGGACAGTCAAGTAGGCGGCGCGTGGCCTCGCAAATGGTGTCGAACAGTGCTTCGTTCTCGGCGGTGAGGCCGGGCACATCGAAAACGGCGCGCAGACGGGCTTCTTCGTTAAAGGGAATCGGGTAGGTTCTCATGCTCAGCTCCAGTTTACGCATCGTTAACCTGAGTGAAGAATCTGTTAACTTTAGGGCGAGAAACGGGCTGGGCCGCGAAGATACAGGGGCAGCGGGCTACACATTGTCGCGAGTGGGGGCGGGGGAAACCGCCAATCCGCGGGGCATGCTTTGCGGTGGACCGCCCGTGCGGGGGAACCTTACATATTCGCAACTTGTATCTTGGCGTCGCACAGCGTTAGCCTAGATGACGCCTATCCGGACTACGCCACGCCAAGGAGTGACCTATGCCCCGTGCCCAGACCCGCGCCGCGACCCGTCCTTCGGTCATTGATGACCTGCCGCTCTGGCTCGCGACGCTGACGCTGATGGTGGCGGCCCTATTGGCCGGTGCCGCCGCGGCACAGGAGCAGAAGATCATCAAAAGCCACGGTTATTCCTTTTACGGCGATCTGACCTATCCGGCGGATTTCGAGCATTTCGACTATGTGAACCCGGATGCGCCCAAGGGCGGGGAGATCTCGATCCCCTTCGTCGGCACGCTGGATTCGATGAACCCCTATTCCGGCAAGGGCCGCGCGCATCTGTTTTCGATCTTCGGTTTCGAGAGCCTGCTGGGGGAGGCGCCCTCGGGCGAGCCGCTGCCCTCGGATGTCTATGGCGAGAGTTACTGCCTGCTCTGCGAGAGCCTCGAATACCCCGAGGACAAGTCTTGGGTCACCTTCCACATGCGCCCCGAGGCGCGTTTCTCGGACGGCACGCCGGTGACGGCGCATGACATCGTGTTTTCGCACAATCTGCTGCTGGACGAGGGATTGAAGTCCTACGCCGACGCGGTGCGCAAGCGCATTCCCAAGGTCGAGGCGCTGGATGATCACACGGTGAAGTTCTACTTCGCCGACGGCATCTCGCGCCGCAGCCTGATCGAGACGGTGGGCGGCGTGCCCGCATGGCCGAAACATTGGTTCGAGGAGACCGGTAATACCCTCAAGGACAGCTGGATGGACCCGCCCCCCGGATCGGGCGCCTACATGGTCGAAAGCGTCGATCTGACCAAGCGCATCGTGCTGAAGCGCAATCCGGATTACTGGGGTAAGGACCTCCCGATCAACCGTGGCCGCATGAATTTCGACCGCATCCGGCTGGAAATCTTCAGCGACGACACCTCGGCTTTCGAGGCCTTCAAGGCTGGCGAATACACCTTCCGCGCCGAGGGGGATTCCAAGAAATGGGCCACGGGCTACGACTTCTCCAAGGTGAGTGAGGGTGCCATCGTGAAGGCCGAACTGCCGGACGGCTCCCCGCCCACGCCCTCGGGCATCATCTTCAACTTGGGCCGCGAGACGCTGCAGGACCGCCGTGTGCGCGAGGCCGTGGCGCTGATGTTTAATTTCGAGTGGACCAACGAGTCGCTGCAATACGGGCTGTTTAGTCACCGCGCTTCCTTCACGCAGGACACGCCGCTGATGGCGCAGGGCGCGCCCGAGGGGGCCGAGCTGGCGCTTCTGGAAAGCCTCGGCGATCTGGTGGCGGAGGAGTTGCTGACCGAGCCCGCCGTGGTGCCGCATAGCTCCGACTCCGCGCGCCTGTTGGACCGCCGCAACGCGCGCCGCGCTTCCAAGCTGCTGGAAGAGGCAGGCTGGACCGTGCAGAACGGCATGCGCGTCAACGAGGCGGGCGAGCCTTTGCGGCTGAACTTCCTGATGAATTCCGCAGGCTCGCCGACGATCTCGGCGGTGATCGAGAATTTCGTGAACAACCTGACTTCCATCGGCATCGATGCGCGGCTCGAAAAGGTAGATAGTTCGCAATACACCGCCCGCGAGCGCGACCGCGACTACGACATGATTTACGACGCCTATGCCGCCTTCCTAGGCACCGGCACGGGCCTCACGCAGCGCTACGGGTCCGAGGCTGCGGAGTTCTCGCTGTTCAACCCGGCGGGTCTTGCCAGCCCGCTGGTCGACACGATCATCGAAGCCTCCTTGAATGCGGAGACAGCCGAGGAAGAAGGCGCCGCCCTCATGGCCCTCGACCGGGCGCTGCGGCACGAGTTCTTCATGATCCCGACGTGGTACAACGACAGCTACTGGGTGGCCTATTACGACCAGTACGAGCACCCCAAGATCCCGCCCTACGCTTTGGGATACCTCGATTTCTGGTGGTACGACGAAGAGGCCGCCCAGCAGTTGCGCGCCTCGGGCGCCTTGCGGTAAGGCGACCAAATGGGAGCCTATATCCTCAGACGGCTTTTGCTGGTGATCCCGACATTGTTCGGCATCATGCTGGTCAACTTCCTGCTGGTGCAATTCGTGCCCGGTGGCCCGGTTGAGCAGGCCATTGCCCGTATTCAGGGTGGCGGTGACGTCTTCGGCGGCTTTGCCGGGGGCAACAACGATGCGGGCGTCGACACCATGGCGCGCGGGTCCGACAGCACCTATGTCGGCGCGCGCGGCTTGCCGCCCGAGTTGATCGAGGAGTTGGAGAAGGAATTCGGCTTCGACAAACCCCCGGTGGAGCGGTTCTTTCACATGCTTTGGAACTACATGCGGCTCGATTTCGGCGAAAGCTATTTCCGCGCCATCAGCGTGATCGATCTGATCAAGGAAAAGCTGCCGGTGTCGATCACGCTTGGGCTCTGGTCGACGCTAATCGCGCATCTGGTCTCGATCCCGCTGGGCATCCGCAAGGCGGTGCGCGACGGCAGTAGGTTCGATACCTGGACCTCAGGGGCGATCATCGCGGCCTATGCGATCCCCGGGTTTCTCTTCGCGATCCTGCTATTGGTGCTCTTCGCCGGCGGCTCTTACTGGCAGATCTTCCCGCTGCGCGGCCTGACCTCGGATAATTTCGACAGCCTCAGCCCCTTGGGCAAGGTGGCCGATTACTTCTGGCACATCACCCTGCCGGTGCTGGCCTCCACGATCTCGGCCTTTGCCACGCTGACGCTGCTCACGAAGAACAGCTTTCTCGACGAGATAAAGAAGCAGTATGTCATCACCGCCCGCGCCAAGGGCCTGTCGGAGAGCAAGGTCCTCTATGGCCATGTCTTCCGCAACGCGATGCTGATCGTGATCGCCAGTTTCCCGGCGGTCTTCATCTCGGTCTTCTTTGGCGGGTCGATCATCATCGAGACGATCTTCAGCCTCGACGGGTTGGGGCGCCTCGGTTTCGAGGCCGCGGTGGCGCGGGACTATCCGATCGTTTTTGGCACGCTCTTTATCTTCGGCCTCATTGGCCTCGTGGTCGGCATCCTGTCTGATCTGATGTATGTGCTCGTCGACCCGCGCATCGACTTCGAGAAGAGGGAAGGCTGATGGCGCTGTCTCCGCTGAACCAGCGCCGTTGGCGCAATTTCACCGCGAACCGGCGCGCCTATTGGTCGCTGTGGATCTTCGCGATTCTGTTCGGGATTTCGCTGCTGGCCGAATTCGTGGCGAACGACAAGCCGATCCTCGTCAGCTACCGCGGCGAATATTACACGCCGATCTTCAACTTCTATCCTGAGACCGCCTTCGGCGGCGACTTCCAGACCGAGGCCGCCTACCGCGATCCTGAGGTGCAATGCCTCATCGCCACCGGCGGGCTGGACCTCTGTTTCGACGATCCGGAGGGCTACATCCTCGACGCCGAGGATGGCGAGGTCGAAGGGGAGGCAATCGAGACAGGCTGGGCGCTCTGGCCCGTCATTCCCTATTCCTACGACACCGCCGTGGACCGCCCCGGTGCCGCACCGCTGCCGCCCAACGGTCAGAATTGGCTCGGGACCGACGGCACAAAGCGCGACGTCATGGCCCGCGTCATCCACGGCTTTCGGTTGTCGGTGGTCTTCACCCTGATCGTGACCGGGGCGGCCTCGCTCATCGGCATCCTCGCGGGCGCGGTGCAGGGTTTCTTCGGCGGCTGGCTCGACCTCATTTTTCAGCGCATCATCGAGATCTGGTCTTCGACCCCGTCGCTCTACGTGATCATCATCATGTTCGCCATTCTGGGCCGAAGTTTCTGGCTTCTGGTTGTGCTTTTGGTGCTGTTTTCGTGGACCGCGCTGGTGGGCGTGGTGCGGGCCGAGTTCCTGCGTGCGCGCAACCTTGAATACGTCCGCGCGGCCCGGGCGCTTGGCGTGGGCAACGGCACGATCATGCTGCGCCACATGCTGCCAAACGCCATGGTGGCGACGCTGACCATGCTGCCCTTCATCATCACCGGCACGATCTCCACGCTGGCGACGCTCGACTTCCTCGGCTTCGGCCTGCCGTCCTCGGCCCCGTCGCTGGGCGAGTTGACGCTGCAGGCCAAGCAGAACCTGCAGGCGCCGTGGCTCGCCTTCTCGGCCTTCTTCACCTTTGCCATCATGCTGTCGCTTCTGGTCTTCATCTTCGAGGGCATCCGCGACGCATTCGACCCCAGAAAGACCTTCTCGTGACTGCATTGTTGGACGTCAAAGACCTGCAAGTCTCCTTCCGGCAGGACGGGCAGCTGATCCCGGCGGTGCGCGGGGTGAGCTTTGCCGTCAACCGCGGCGAGACGGTGGCGCTGGTGGGCGAAAGCGGCTCGGGCAAGTCGGTCTCGGCGCTGTCGACCGTGTCGCTGCTGGGCGAAAGCGCTGAGGTGAGCGGGTCGGTCACCTACAACGGCCAGCAGATGATCGGCGCCGACGACAAGCTGTTGCGCGACGTGCGCGGCAACGACATCTCCTTCATCTTCCAAGAGCCGATGACCTCGCTCAACCCGCTCCACACGATCGAGAAGCAACTGGCGGAATCGCTGGCGTTGCATCAGGGGCTGCAAGGTCAGGCGGCGCGGGCGCGGGTGCTGGAACTGCTCCAGCAAGTCGGCATCAACGACGCCGAAAGCCGCATGGGCGCCTATCCGCACCAGTTGTCAGGCGGGCAGCGGCAGCGCGTGATGATCGCCATGGCGCTGGCCAACAAGCCCGACATCCTGATCGCGGATGAGCCGACGACGGCGCTCGACGTGACCATTCAGGCGCAGATCCTCGACCTGTTGAAGGATTTGAAGGACGAGATGGGGATGGGGCTTTTGTTCATCACGCATGACCTCGGCATCGTGCGGCGCATCGCGGACCGGGTCTTCGTCATGCAAAAGGGGCTGGTGGTCGAGGAAGGGCCGACGGCGGAGATTTTCGACAACCCGCAGCACCCCTACACGCGCAAACTGCTCGGCGCAGAGCCCACGGGCGCGCCCGCCCCGGTGGCCGAGGATGCGCCCGAAGTGCTGCGCACCGATAATCTCAAGGTCTGGTTTCCGATCCAGAAAGGCCTGCTGCGCCGGACCGTGGGCCATGTGAAGGCCGTCAACGACACCAGCCTGTCGA
Source organism: Sulfitobacter sp. 1A15106 (assembly GCF_043556995.1). Classification (NCBI taxonomy): domain Bacteria; kingdom Pseudomonadati; phylum Pseudomonadota; class Alphaproteobacteria; order Rhodobacterales; family Roseobacteraceae; genus Sulfitobacter; species Sulfitobacter sp. 1A15106. The sequence continues at coordinate 251,174 of NZ_JBIFFM010000005.1, forward strand.
TCCGCGCGGGCGAGACCCTGGGCATCGTCGGCGAAAGCGGCTCGGGCAAGACCACGGCGGCGCTGGCGATCATGCGGCTCATCGGCTCGGAAGGGGAGGTGACCTTCCGCGGTGAGGACCTGCGCAAATGGTCGACCAAGAAGCTGCGCCGGCTGCGCGCCGACATGCAGATCGTCTTTCAGGACCCCTTCGGCTCGCTCAGCCCGCGGATGACCTGTTTCCAGATCATCAGTGAGGGGCTTGCGATCCACAAGATCGACAAGGGGCGCGACAAGCGCGAGTTGGTCGCCGAGGTGATGACCGAGGTCGGGCTCGACCCCGCGACGATGGACCGCTACCCGCATGAGTTCTCCGGCGGACAACGCCAGCGCATCGCCATCGCCCGCGCCATGGTGCTGCGCCCGAAACTGCTGGTTCTGGACGAGCCGACCTCGGCATTGGACATGACCGTGCAGGTGCAGATCGTCGATCTTCTGCGAGATTTGCAGGCGAAATACGGGCTGGCCTATCTCTTCATCAGTCACGACCTGAAGGTGGTGCGGGCGATGTCGCACAAGGTGATGGTGATGAAACGCGGTGACGTGGTGGAATATGGGGACGTCGACGCGCTTTATGACAATCCGCAGACGGAATACACGCGGAGCCTGTTGCAGGCGGCAGGGTAAGCGGGCGTTGCATTTGCGGAGAGGGTAGGGGGCGCTGCCCTCATCGCGCCGGGGGCGCGATTCCCCCGCGGTATTTTTTAAAGGATGAAGTTGATTTGGTGGCGCTTTGGCCGCCCGGTGGTGGTTTAGCCTTCGCTGGGGCCGATCATGAAGCAGCTGACGTTACGCGCGGCCAGACGGCGGCAGGCGAGGTCGGCGCTTTCGCGGGACATGCCGAGGAAGTTCGCGTCAAAGCCTTGTGGGCGGCGCACCACTTTGCGCAGCGTGCCATCGAGGGTCGACATTTCGGCCAGGGCGGTTTTCAGCAGGACCTTCTCGGCGGCGTAGCGGCTGGGGAAACGGCCCACGTTCACGCCCCAGTGGCGCCCGCCGGAGGTGGAGACGCGGGTCACGATCTCTTGCTCTACCGCCTGTTGTACCGCCAGCTTCACATCCTGGGGGCGCGGTTCGGGGCGGGGGGAGGCTTTGGCGGCGGCGATGACGACCTCGGCCTCATTGGCCTCTGGGGTGGGCGCGGCGGCGGGCGGGGTTGGTGGCGTCTCAACCGCTTCGCGCAGCGCTGCTGTGATATCGCTGTTGGAGACCACGCTGGTTGCCTCGGGCGCGGCGGCGGTGGCCACGACGACGACATCGCTGCGGGGGCGCAGTTGCGGGCGTTTGGAGGTGGTGACGGCGCCGACGAGGCGGATCGTTTTGCCTGCGGCGCCGGGGGCGGTTTCCACATCGGCGTAGACGGGCGGGACCGGTTTGCGCAGCGGCGCGGAGGAGGGCGCGCGGCGGAAGCCGAGGTCCATAAGCTCGGCCACTTTGGCGTTGCGCGAGGCGGTGGATTTGCCGCCGAAGACGGTCACGATGATGCGCTCATTGCCCCGTTCGGCCGAGGCGGTGAGGTTGAAGCCAGCGGCGCGGGTGTAGCCGGTCTTGATGCCGTCTGCCCCTTTGTAGGATCCCAGAAACCGGCGATTCGTATGGGAGACCTTGCGCACGCCCGCATCGGCGGTGATGCGCGAGAAGAGGTTGTAGTATTGCGGGTAATCATAGAGCAGGTGGCGGCCCATGCGGGTCATGTCGCGGGCGGTGGAGAGGTGGCCGCTCTCGGTCAGCCCGTGCATGTTTTTGAACGTGGTGCGCGTCATGCCAAGCTGTTTGGCGGTGCGGTTCATCCGGCGGGCGAAGGCGGCCTCAGAACCGCCAATGGCCTCGCCGATCGCGGTGGCGGCATCATTGGCGGATTTCACGGCGGCGGCGCGGATGAGATAGCGTAGGGCGATCTTTTGGCCCGGGCGCATGCCCAATTTGCTGGGCGGCTCGGAGGCCGCGTTTTTCGAGATCGTCACTTGGGTATCGAGAGAGATTTCCCCCCGTTCCACCGCTTGGAAGGCGATATAGAGGGTCATCATCTTGGTCAGCGAAGCCGGGTGCAGGCGGGTATCGGCATTCTCGGCGTGGATTTCTTTGCCGGTGCGGGCGTCGATGACATAGGCGGCGTAGGGGGCAGCGATCGCGCTGAGGGGCAGGAGAACCAGAACCCAGAGTGCTGCGAATAGAAATAGCCCGTAACGGGCCGGCTGAATGCGCCGAGCCTTCATATTTGCCTGCCTTTTACTGCCTCAGGTCGCCGATTTCTGGCTGACCATTTATTAATTGGTTCAAGGCTAGCATAGGACGCCGCATCGCGGAAGCCGTCGAATCCAGTGAACAGGGGAAAAAGGGGCGGATCTCTCCTCCAATATGTAGAGGCTTGCGCACATCAACCCACTATAAGCGCGAATAAGGCAAGAATTGGGCGGAAATTGGCCGGCAGTGCGGCATTTTCGGCGATGTGTCAGAACGACTCAGGCGCGGGGCCGAGTCACCCCGACACGATCTTTTTCACTGTCTCCGGGAGGCCTGAGAGGTCGCTGATCTGGGCAAAACGGGGGGAATTGGTTGGCGCTTCGGCATGTTCCATTGCCCATGTGAGGTCGTGAGGCACATAGACGCCCCAGCCGCCTGCCGCGATCATCGGGCGCACGTCGGAGGCCATCGAGTTGCCAACCATCAGCCCCCGTTCGGCACCTTGGCCATGCTGCTCAAAAATGTGGCGATAGGCGGTTTCGGTCTTGTGAGAGACGATTTCGACCGCGTCGAACCTATCGCGCAGGCCCGATTGGGCCAGTTTGCGCTCTTGGTCCAGCAGGTCGCCTTTGGTCACCACGATGAGCCGGTAGTCGCCGCGTAGGTTTTCCAGCACGTCTTCGACATGGGGCAGCAGTTCGATGGGATGGTCCAGCATGTCACGCCCGGCGGCGAGCAGATCGTTGATCACCTCGGCGGGGACTTTGCCCTCGGTTACCTCGATCGCGGTCTCGATCATCGACAGGGTGAAGCCTTTGATCCCATAGCCGTAATGCGGCAGATTCCGCCGTTCGGCCTCCAGCAGCCGGGCCATCAGGTGGTCGCGTTCACTATGTTCGGCCAGAAGGGCTGCAAAACGGTCGTGAGAGAGTGCAAAGTAGCGTTCATTATGCCACAATGTGTCATCCGCATCGAAACCGATGGTGGTGAGTGCCCCGCCCATATGTGCTGCCTCTTTCCTAAATTGGTTCAGGGGTTATATAGACGGCTGCACGACGAACAAGCTCTACCCCCAGCCGCAGGAGCAGCAATGCACCGTGACGACGTGAAAGCAGATTGGACGATCCAGCCCGCAGGCCGGCCCGCGCCGGGCGCGTGGATGATGGCCGACGGCCCCAAGGATGACGACGACAGCGAGTTGCTGACCAAGACCCGCCCCAAGACCAAACGCCCGCCGCTCTACAAGGTGATGTTGCTGAACGACGATTTCACCCCGATGGAATTCGTGGTGCATGTCTTGGAACGTTTCTTTGGCCTGAACCACGCGCAGGCGTTCGAGATCATGTTGACGGTTCACAAGAAGGGGCTGGCCGTGGTTGGCGTCTTTAGCCACGAGATCGCGGAGACGAAAGTCGCGCAGGTGATGGATTTCGCCCGGCGTCACCAGCATCCGCTGCAATGCACCATGGAAAAAGAAGAATAACACGTGATTGATCCGCGACTGGAACTGGCCCTGAACGGCGGTGGGCTAGACCTGCCCGAAACTGGGGTGATCGCTGTTTTTCAGCCCCCTGTGGATGCGGATTTGGCCGGTCTTCCGCCCGAGCGTTGCAAGATCATTCACGATTTCAAGCCAGCCTATGACGCGTGGACGGCGCGGGGCTATGAGGCGGCGCATTCGATCGAGGGGCGCTATGCTGCGGCCATCGTCTGTCTGCCGCGCGCCAAACATGAGGCCCGCGCTTTGGTGGCCCAAGCCTGCGCTGTGAGCGACGGGCCGGTGGTGGTTGACGGGCAAAAGACCGATGGCGCAGATTCCATCCTGCGCGAGATGCGGGCGCGGGTGACGGTGCAGGGGCCGATCTCCAAGGCGCATGGCAAGCTTTACTGGATCGACGCGGGCGCGAGCGATTTTTTCACCGATTGGGAGGCTGGTCCGGCCCAGACGGAAGGTGGCTTTTGGACCGCGCCGGGGGTGTTCTCTGCCGATGGGGTCGATCTGGCCTCGGCGCTTTTGGTGGACGTGCTGCCCGATAACCTCGGGGCTGAAGTGGCCGATCTGGGGGCGGGCTGGGGGTTCCTTTCGGCGCATATTTTGACGCGGCCCAAGGTGAAGACAGTGCATTTGGTCGAGGCCGGGCATATGGCGCTGGAATGCGCGCGCCATAACGTGACCGATGACCGCGCCGTGTTCCATTGGGAGGATGCCACCGAATGGCAGCCCCCGCACCGGATGGATACCGTGGTGATGAACCCGCCTTTCCACACAGGCCGCGCAGCCGAGCCGCAGATCGGTCAGGCCTTTGTCGCCGCGGCCGCGCGGATCCTTTCGGGGCAGGGCGATCTGTGGATGGTGGCCAACCGGCATCTGCCCTATGAGGCGGAACTGAAGAAACGCTTTGCTCAGGTGGCCGAGCTTGGAGGCGATGCGCGGTTCAAACTGTTCCACGCCACACGCCCGCTGACCCGGCGCCGCTGAGCCAAAAGGGGGTATCCCGATGTCATTCTCGATCTCTGGTAAAACAGCCATCATCACCGGCGCGGCGGACGGGATCGGCCTTGCCATCGCGCGGCATCTGGCCGACCGGGGCGCCAATGTGATGTGCGCCGATTCCAACGAGAAAAAGCTGATGGAAGAGCTGGGCGACACGCCGGACGACGGCAATATCCGCGTCTTTGCCGGTGATCTGCGTCAGCGGCTGACCATCGCCAACCTCGTCTCGGCCACGATCGACGCCTATGATCAGGTCGATATCCTCGTGAATGCCTCGCGGCAGGTGATGCCGACCGATCCGCTGGATGTGGAAGACGGCTCGGTCGAGACGCTGTTGCAGCAAAACCTGATGACGGCGCTGCAATTGTCGCAGCAGGTGGCGCGGCGGATGATCAAACAGGCCGAGGGCCAGACCGAGGGGCAGGTGGGGTCGATCATCAACCTTAGCTCCATCGCGGCACAGCGCCACCAGCCGGATATGATGGGCTATGCCATCGCCTCGGCGGCGGTGCAGCAGATGACCCGCTCGCTGGCGCTGGTGCTGGCGCCGCATCGGATACGGGTGAATGCGATCTCTTTCGGTTCGGTGATGAGCGCGTCCCTCCGCGCCGCCGTGGCCGAAAACCGCGATTGGCGCGACGACATCCGCGCGCATACGCCGCTTGGCCGGATCGCCGGGCCGAACGAGCTTTGCGAGGCGGTGCAATTCCTCGCCGCTGAAAGTTCGGGCTTCATGACGGGCGAAATCATGACCATCGACGGCGGGCGCACCCTGCTCGATGTGGTGTCGGCCCCCGCGCATTGAGGGCGGGCGGCAGTTTTCTGTGGCAAAAGTGAAATCATCCAGATTTCGCCCTTGACCCCAATGCCAAGCTGCCTTATCCGACGCGCCACGGCGTTATAGCTCAGTTGGTTAGAGCGAACGACTCATAATCGTTAGGTCCCTGGTTCAAATCCAGGTAACGCCACCATCCTCCCCCCTTTGTTTCAGATGAGCATCCGGCGTCAGCGCTGCTGCGTGTGCGCCGCGCTTTGGTTGCGCATGGGGCTGGAAGGGATAGAAGATAGCCCATGCCCCGCGCGGGTTTGAGCAGAATGAAAGCAGCCTTATGACCACGGAAAACTTCGTTCACGAGATCAACGTCACTTGGGGCGATTGTGACCCGGCGCAGATCGCCTATACCGCGCGGCTGCCCTATTTCGCGCTGGATGCGATCAACGCGTGGTGGGAGGCGCATTTTGACGGTGATGGCTGGTTTCAGCTTCAGATCGACCGCAATATCGGCACGCCTTTCGTCAACCTGTCGATGGATTTCCGCAGCCCGGTCACCCCGCGGCACAAGCTGATGTGCGAAACCTATCCGACGCGGCTTGGTAATAAGTCCATCACCTTCGGCATGAAGGCGCGGCAGAATGGGGTGCTGTGTTTCGAAGGGTCTTTCACCTGCGTCTTTACCATCGCGGATGTGTTCAAAAGCCAATCCGCGCCCGAAGAACTGGCTCGTGTGATCAAACCTTTGGTCCGCGCCGACCTCGCCTGAGGCAATTGCGCCGCGCGCAGTTGAAGTTCCCCCGATTGCAGCGTCTTATCGCGCAGCACATTGAGGGAGACGAAGATGACGATCAGGACTGCGGTAATCGGATTAGGGATCATGGGGCGGCGCATGGCCGAGAACATGGTGCTGCACCCTGACTTCACGGTCACCACCATGTGGGATCCCGACCCCGCCGCCTGTGCCGCCGCGCAAGAGGCCGCGCCGGAGGCGGTTGTCTCCGCCACGGCGTCCGAGGCGATGGCCGATGTCGATCTCGTCTATCTCGCCTGCCCCCCGGTGCCGCGCAAAGCCTATGCGCTTGAGGCCGCGGCGGCGGGTAAGGCGATCTTCCTCGAAAAACCGCTTGGCGTGGACATTGCCGAGAGCCGCGCCTTGGTGGCCGAGTTGCAGGCCGCGGGCGTTCCGGCGGCGGTCAACTTTACCCAAGCGGCGGGGGCGGCGCTGACCGATCTGACGCGGTCGATCGAAGAGGGCGCGCTTGGCGATCTTTGCGGCATCGACATCATCGTGACCTATCCGGCATGGCCCCGCGCGTGGCAGGTGGATGCCGATTGGCTGCGCTTTGCCGCTGAGGGGGGCATGACGCGCGAGGTGATCTCGCATTTCCTGTTCTTGAGCGAGCGGGTGTTGGGGCCACTGACCCTGCAATGGGCTCATGCGGAATACCCTGACGACAAGCTCTGCGAGACCCATGTTGCGGCGCGGCTGGTCAATGCCGAGGGCTTGCCGGTTTCGATCCTCGGTTCTGTCGGCGGCGCGCAGCCGGACCGGCAGGAGGTGACGGTGAAAGGCGCGAAGGCCAGCCGTCGCATCTCGGAATTCTCTATCGACACCGTCTCGACCGGGGAGGATTTCGCGCCGACCAGCGACGTCCCCGCCGACACCCGGGCGACCAGCCTTAAGGCGCAACTCGATGATATGGCGCTGCTGATGGCGGGCAAGACCAGCCGTCTGGCGACACCAGAGGAAGCGCTGCGGGTGCAAGAACTGATCGAAGGCATCTTGGCCAACCGGGGGGTGCAGTCATGACCGCCACGCTGCAATCTTCGCCCGAGACCTGCCATTGGGGCTATTTCGAGGCCAGCCGCCCGCCTGCGCTGACCATCCAAAGCGGCGAAGAGGTGATAATCAACACCGTCTCTGGCGCGCCCAATTGCCTGCCGCCCGAGGGCTTCCACGTCCCACCCGAACTCTACGACATCCACAAGGCGGGCCCGCCGCCGATGCCGGGCCATATCCTGACCGGGCCGGTCGCCGTCGAAGGTGCGATGCCCGGCGATGTGCTGAAGGTCGAAATCCTTGATGTCGCGCTGCGGCAGGACTGGGGGTATAACTTCATCCGCCCCTTGGCGGGCACGCTGCCGCAGGATTTCCCCGAGACCTATCACAGCAATATCCCGCTGGATGCAGAGCGGGGCGTCGCCCGGCTGCCTTGGGGGCTGGAACTGCCCTTGGCCCCGTTCTTTGGCGTGATGGCCGTGGCGCCGCCGCCCGAATGGGGCCGGATCGCCACCATTGAGCCGCGCAAACATGGGGGCAATCTGGACAACAAGGAACTGGTGGCGGGCAGCACGCTTTACCTGCCGGTCTTCAACGAAGGGGCGCTGTTTTCCTGCGGGGACGGGCATGGCGCGCAGGGCGATGGAGAGGTCTGCGTCACGGCGATTGAAACGGCGCTACAGGGCCGCTTTCGTCTGACCGTGCTGAAGGACCGCGCGCTTAGCTATCCGCAGGCCGAAACGCCGAGCCATGTGATTACCATGGGCATGGCCCCCGACCTCGACCGCTGCGCGGAGATGGCCCTGCGCGACATGATCGCATTGGTCTCTGCACGCGCGGGGATCAGCCGCGAGGATGCCTATGTGCTCTGTTCGCTGGCGGGCGATCTGCGGATCACCCAGACGGTGAACCGTGAAAAGGGCGTGCATATGATGATGGCGAAAGAGTTGATCGGCGGTTAACCGCGCCGCCGCGCCAAGAAAAAGGGCCGCATCGCTGCGGCCCTTTCGCGTGTCTACTTAGCGGCAGATCACTCCTCCGCCCAAGCCATCCGGGCCGGGTGATATTCGAACCCGATGTGATGCGCGGCACCCACCAGCCCCTCGCGGGTGTGGTTGTAAAGCGAACGCCAGTAGGGCTGGATCGTGACGCCATCGTCTTGCAGCATCTTCTCACCCTTCGCCATGATCTCGCGGCGCGCTTCGACATCCGCCGTTGCCAGCGCCTCTGACAGCAGGGCGTCGAACTCAGGGCTGGCATAGCCGAACTCGTTCCACGCCTCGCCCGAGCGATAGGCCAGCGCCCAGATCTGCACGCCCAGAGGCCGCGCGTTCCAGTTGGTGGAGGAGAAGGGATATTTCACCCAGTCGTTCCAGAAGGTCGAGCCGGGCAGGATGGTGCGTTTGACCTTGATGCCCGCGTCACGCAGCTGGGCTGCCACGGCATCGGTAGTGTCTTTGCGCCATGCATCGTCGATCGAGAAGAGTTCATGCTCGTAATCTGCCATGCCCGCCTCTTCCATCAGCGCGCGGGCGGCTTCGGGGTCGGTCTTGGGCGGCTCGATCTCGGCGTATTCGGGATGCATCGGGCCGACGTGGTGGTTCTCGGCGACCAGGCCGCGCCCGGCGTAGCCCAGTTCCAGCAGCACGGCATTGTCGACCGCGAGTTGCAGCGCGTTGCGCACGCGCTTGTCCTCATAGGGTTTCATACCGTCGACTTCGGCCAATTGGTTGGGGCGGATCACGATGGTCGCCGCCGTGGCGATCTCATTCTCGACCCAGCCGTCAAGCGTGCTCATCACGTCGATATATTCGCCTTCCATGGAGTAGAAAGCGTCAACCTCTTCGGCCTCGGCTGCGGCGATCCATGCGGAAGGATCAGTGCCGTAGTCGATATACTCCAGACGGTCGATGTAGGGCCCGCCGAAGACCTCACTGCCCCACCATGTGTGATCGGGGTTCTTCACCAGCACGCTTTTCACGCCAACTTCGAGAGACTCGGGCAGGTAGGGGCCGGTGCCTTTCGGGTTTTCGAGCATTGTGTCGGGGTCGAACCCTTCGGGCGTGATCGCGGCGGGGTAGTCGGCCATGCCGGGGATCAGCGTGATGTCGGATTTGGGCAGCGTGAGCTTGACGGTGTGGTCGTCCACCACCTCGATCGCGCCTTCGATGGCCTTGCCGGTTTCCTCATCCACCAGTGTGGCGAAACGGCCCGCCATGGAGTTGCCTTCGAGCGACTTGTCGCACCAGCCTTCGATGTTGCGCGCCACGTCCTGCGCGGTGAAGGCGGTGCCGTCGTTCCATGTCACGCCCTTGCGGACGTTCAGCGTGTATTCGGTGGCGTCGTCGTTAATCTCCCAACTTTCCAGCAGGCCGGGGGTGAAGGTGCCGTCATTCTCCCAGATGGCGAGGTATTCCAGCCAGCCGCGGCTGAAGTTGGCGATCTGCGACCAGTCAAAGGTGCGCGGGTCTTTCAGGGCACGCACCTCCATCTGCATCCGCACGGTGCCGCCTTCCTTGAGGTTGGCATGGGCCGCCGCACGCGCAGGCGCGGCCATGCCAAGCATCCCGTAGGCTGTGGCGGACGTGGCCCCGAAGGCGCTCGCAATCGCCAGAAACTCGCGTCTGCTGACGGGGTCTTTCTTGGCGTTCTCGGCTGATGTCAGCACGGATTGCGGCAGCGGTTTTCCGGTGCGTGTCAAAAATTCCATGATTTTCCTCTCTGTTGGTGCGTTGGCCGGGCCATCGCGGATCCCCACTTTTCACGGTGGGGCAGGTGATGCAGTTGACCTGCTTTTGTCGCCTCTTGAGGTGGGCGCGGGGTGTTTAGTCTGCCGATCAGGCGCGTTGCGTCAAGCCTGTCGCGGGAAGTTGAGCAGCAAGCTAGCGCAGGAAAGCGGCCCGGCAAGCGCGGGCGTGGGGGAAAAGTGCTGTGAGGCTGGCGGGTTAGGCCAGATCGCGCGCGGCTTTGAAAAGCGCCGCAAGCCGGGCCGGGTCGCCGAGTTCATTGGCCAGGATCAGAACCAATCGGGCGTTGAGGGCGTGGCTTTCCGCCTCGCTCAGCCCTTCGTGGGCGGCCATGAGGGCGGCATAGACGCTGTCGCCCTCGGTGCCGAGGTTGTCTTCAAGGATCATGCAGTGGCTCCTTTCGCACGGTCAAAGGCGCGGGCAATCGCAGCGCTGTCGGGCTGGTCGAAAACCGCGCAGACATGGCCATCGGGGCGCAGCAGATAGAGGAACCCGCTGCCATAGCGCCGCTGCGCGTGGCCGTCCTTGCCCTGAAAACAGGGGTAAGCATCACGGGATTGATCAATGCCGATCCGGGCAAGGCCGGGGAGGGCGGGGGCGGTGATCTCGCCCACGGCGAGGAGGGTGAACTGGCCCTGAACCGCGCCCAACAGCCAGCAATCCCCCGCGGGCCCCTCTAGCGGCGCGTCGATCAGCGCGCTGCCGGGGCGCAGGGGCGCGTCGCCTGCGGTTTGCAGCGGGCTATGGGCCAGCGTACAGGGCTGCGATAACCGGCCTGAGTTGATCAGTTTGCGCGCGAAAGGGTGCTTTGCTGCGAGGGTCAGCACCTCGTTGCGAAACAGGGTCTCGATGGGGGATTTCGGCGTCATGAAATTGGTCGCGCGGGCGGAGTTGCGCATGTTCTCATCCGCGCCATGGCCGCGTTCGAAGTCATAGCTCTCGATCAGGCTTGGCGGCGCTTCGCCCTGCACCACAGCCGCCAGTTTCCAGCCAAGGTTGTCGACATCCTGCACCCCGCCATTGCCGCCCCGCGCGCCAAACGGGCTGACCACATGGGCGCTGTCACCGACAAAGACAACGCGGTCATGCACGAACCTCTCCAGTCGTGCGCAGCGGAACTTATAGACGCTCATCCAATCCAGCCGGAACGGCGCATCGCCGAGCATCTGTTTCAGGCGGGGGACGACCTTTCCCTCGGTCGCTTCGGCTTTTGGGTCGGTCTCTGGCCCCAGTTGCAGGTCGATGCGGTAGATGTTGTCGGGCTGTTTGTGCAGCAGCGCGGATTGGCCGTTGTGAAAGGGCGGGGCGAACCAGAACCACCGCTCGGGCGTGTCATGATCGCCGAAGGGGGAGGTCTCCATCTCTACATCGGCGATGAGGAAATGTTCGTCAAAGGTCTGCCCCTCGAAGGGCAGGTTCATCCGTTTGCGCGTGGCCGAGCCTGCGCCATCGCAGGCGATGTACCAGTCGGTTTCCAGTTGGTAGGGGCCATCCGGCGTCTCGACTGTCAGCTCAACATGGTCGGTGTGGCCCTTGTGATCAGTCACCTTGTTGAGAAAACGCAGGTCGATCAGGTCGGGGAATTCTTGCGCGCGTTCGATGAGATACTCTTCGACGTAATATTGCTGAAGGTTCACGAAAGCCGGATATTTATGCCCCGGCTCGGGCAGCAGGTCGAAGTTATAGACTTCCTGTTCCCCGTGAAACTGGCGGCCCATTTTCCACGTCACGCCCTTTTCCAACATGCGCTCGCCGATGCCGAGCCTGTCGAAAATCTCCAGCGTCCGTTTCGCCCAGCAGATCGCGCGCGAGCCGAGGGAGACGACGTTGTTGTCATCCAACACGACCGATCTGACCCCGCGCAGGGCCAAGTCCACGGCCATCGACAGCCCGATAGGGCCAGCGCCTACGATCACCACCGGGTGCCGCGGCTCGGGCGCGGTCAGGCCGGGTGGGGGGCTGTAGGGGAAGGGGGTGTAGGCATAGGCCATGGCGGTATCCTCAGAGAAAGGCGCGCAGGAGCAGCAGAGCCAGCAAGACCAGCGACACCAGCGCCACCCGGCGGCGCGCACCGCGGTATTCAGGCGCGCGCAGCATCTTTGACCAAACCTGCGCCGCATCGCGCAGCCCGGCGTAGGGCTGCCCGCTTCGGCGCGCCGCATGGCGGCGGTGCTCCATCACCAGCGCGAAGACCAGATAGAACCAGAGCGCCAGCGCCAGCACGATCAGGGCGGGAAGAAGCGCGGGCAGGGACATCAGTCCGACAGCGCCTCCCACATCTCTTTGTCGCGCGCCGCCGTCCAGATGCGTGGCGTGTCGATGTCCAGCGCCTCGTCATAGGCGCGGGCGACGTTGAAGGGCAGGCAGTGCTCATAGATTGCATAGTCGCCGAACTTGGGGTCGCATTCGGCGCGCACGGCGTCCCACGCCTCTTTCAAGGTGCCGCCACGCAGGGCCACGCGGGCCGCCGGGCGGTAGGTGGAGCGGACGAAATCGGCGGTGCTGTCAATCGCGGCATTAACCATCTCGCGGCCCACCAGCGCGTCGCCCCGGCCCGGCGCGATGGCGTCGAGGTCGAAGGCGCGGATGCGTTCCAGCGTCTCGGGCCAGTCGTGGAAATGCCCGTCGCCGCAGTAGCAGGCGGAGTGATATTCCACGATGTCACCGGTGAACATGACGTTCTGATCGGGCACATAGACCACCGCGTCACCGGCCGTATGGGCGCGGCCCAACTGCATGATATCGACCCGGCGTTTGCCGAGGTAGACGCTCATCCGCCCGTTGAAGGTGGTGGTGGGCCACGTCAGCCCGGGGATGCTCTCATGGCCTTCGAAGAGACGGGGAAACCGCTCGAATTCACTGTCCCAATCCTCTTGCCCGCGTTCGGCGACCATGGCGCGGGCCTTTTCGGACATGATGATCTGCGGCGCACCGAAGGCGGAGGCCCCGAGCACGCGCACGGCGTGGTAATGGGTCAGCACCAAATGGCTGATCGGCTTGTCGGTGACCGAGCGGACGCATTCGATGACCTTATTCGCCAGTCGCGGTGTCGCCTGTGCTTCGATGATCATCACGCTGTCGTCGCCGATGATCACGCCGGAGTTCGGATCGCCCTCGGCGGTGAAGGCGTAGAGCCCCTCGCCCACCTGGGTAAAAGAGATTTCCTTTTCGGTCATGTCGCCTTGGGATGCGAATTGCTTGGCCATGTGTTGTCCTTCTGTCTTGCTTCGCCGGCGCGGATGCGCGGCCTGTTCAGGAAAAGTCGATTGCCGGGCGGACCTTGCCGGTGCAGCGGCCAAAGCCCACGCGAAAGCCATCGCCCTGCGCATGCCCGGTGAGGGTTAGCGTGTCGCCGTCTTCGACAAAGCTGCGGGTGCTGCCGTCTGCGAGGGTGACCGGCTCCTTGCCGCCCCATGACAGTTCCAGCAGCGACCCGCGCTGCGATTTCTCGGGGCCGGAGATCGTGCCGGAACCGAGCAGATCGCCCGCGTTCATCGCACAGCCCGAAGAGGCATGATGCGTCAACTGCTGCGCGGCGGAGTAATACATCTCACGGTAGTTGGTGCGGGCTATTTCCTCGGCCTCGCCGCCCTCGGGCTGGAGCATCACCGACAGGTCGATGTCATAAAGGCCGGGTTTGCTCTCGCGCAGATAGGGCAGCAGGTCTTTCTCCCGCGCGGGCGTCGCGGTGCGGAAGGGCTCCAACGCGTCGCGGGTCACGATCCAAGGGGAGATCGAGGTGGCGAATGCCTTCGCCTGAAACGGGCCGAGCGGTTGGTATTCCCATGCCTGAATGTCCCGCGCCGACCAGTCGTTCAGCAGGACATAGCCAAAGATCATTTCATCCGCCGCGTCGATGCGGATCGGCTGGCCCATCTCGGTCGAGGTGCCGACGATCGCGCCCATCTCCAACTCGATATCGAGCTTCTGGCAGGGGCCGAAATGCGGCGCTTCGGCCTCGGGGGCTTTCAACTGGCCATTGGGCCGCGTGATCTCGGTCCCCGAGACGACGACGGTGGAGGCGCGGCCATTATAGCCGATGGGGATGTGCAGCCAATTCGGCGGCAGCGCGTTCTTGGCCCCGCGAAACATGGTGCCGACATTCGTGGCGTGATGCTTGCCCGCGTAGAAATCCGTATATTCGGAAACCATCATCGGCATGTGCAACTGCGCGGCCTCCATCGGCACCAGATGGGGCGCCACGGCTGCCTGATCCGGTGCATCAGCGCTGAGCAGTTCGATCAACCGGGAGCGCAAGGAAGCCCAAGCCGTGGGGCCAAGGTCCATTACATCGTTCCAATAGGGCACATCGAACACCGGCTCTTCGGCGAGGGTGATCAGCCCCTCTTCCTCCAGCGCGGCCATGTCGAGGATCTGATCGCCGATGGCCACGCCGCAGCGCGCCTCAAGCTGATTGGTCGAAAAGACGCCGTAGGGCAGGTTGTTCAGCGGGAAATCGGTGGTGGCCGAATTGGCGCTCTCCACCCAAGAGGTCATCAGGGTCATATTGGTCCTTTCGCGGACAGCGGTCACTTCTTGCCCGGGGTGCCGTCGAATTTCTTCTCAAGGCTTTCCCAGCAGTCGATGTAATCGTCCTGCAACGGCGCTTCCTTGGCGGCGAATTCGGTCAGATGCTGCGGAAAGCGGGTCTCGAACATGAAGGACATCGTGTTGTCGAGCTTATGGGGTGCTAACTCGGCATTCGAAGCGCCCTCGAAGGCGTTCCGGTCCGGCCCATGCGGCAGCATCATATTGTGCAGGCTCATGCCCCCGGGAACGAAGCCCTTGGGCTTCGCGTCGTACTGACCGTGGATATTGCCCATCAGCTCGGACATGATGTTCTTGTGATACCATGGCGGACGGAAGGTATCCTCGGCCACCATCCAGCGGTCGCGGAACAGCACGAAGTCGATATTGGCAGTGCCCTCGACGCCCGAGGGGGCGGTCAGCACGGTAAAGATCGACGGGTCTGGGTGGTCGAACAGCACCGCGCCCACGGGGCAATAGGTGTTCAGGTCGTATTTCACCGGCGCGTAATTGCCATGCCATGCCACCACGTCGAGCGGCGAATGCCCGATCTTGGTCTCATGGAACTGCCCGCACCATTTGATGGTGACGGTGGAGGGCACCTCGCGGTCCTCGAAAGCCGCCACGGGGGTTTTGAAATCACGCGGGTTCGCCATGCAGTTGGCGCCGATCGGGCCGCGTGCTGGCAGATGGAACTTCTGGCCGTAGTTCTCACAGACAAAGCCGCGCGCCGGACCGTCCAGCAATTCGACACGGTAGACCAGCCCGCGCGGGATGATGGCGATCTCCTGCGGGGCGATGTCCATGACACCCAACTCGGTGCAAAAGCGCAAGCTGCCCTCCTGCGGGACGATCAAAAGCTCGCTGTCGGCAGAATAGAAATAGCTGTCCACCATGCTCTCGGTCACCAGATAGATATGGCTTGCCATGCCGACTTGGGTATTCACATCCCCCGCCGTGGTCATCGTGCGCATGCCGGTCAGCCAGTTCAGCGGCGTGTCGGAATGCGGCACCGGATCCCAGCGGTATTGGCCAAGGCTGGTCACATCCTGCGGCTGATGCGGTGCGGACTTCCAATAGGGCAGGTCGATCCGCGTGTAGCGCGACGAATGTTTGACCGAGGGCCGGATGCGGTAGCACCACGTACGCTCGTTCTGATGAGAGGGCGCGGTGAAAGCCGTGCCGGACAGCTGTTCGCCATAGAGACCGTAGTTGCATTTCTGCGGGGAGTTCATGCCCTGCGGTAGGGCCCCGGGGAGGGCTTCGGTTTCGAAATCATTGCCGAAACCCGGCATATAGCCCGGATGCGTGCCCGATGTGGTGGCCGCGGTTGTCATCGTCGATGGCTTGGACTGGCTGGTCATCTGTGCCCCCTTGCAGAATCTGTTACAAGCGTAATAGTTGGATTTGTAACTAACAAGCGGCGCAGCATGGCGGACGGCGACTTTCAGCTTCAGCATTTCCTGCCCTACCTGCTGAACCAAGCGGCGGAGGCGTCATCGCTCGAGTTTCAGCAGATCTACAAAAGCCGCTATGGCATGCTGCGCACCGAATGGCGGGTCTTGTTCCACCTCGGCCTCTATGGGCAACTCACGGCGAGCGAGATCGGACAGCGCGCGCGGATGCATAAGACCAAGATCAGCCGCGCCGTGCATCGCCTGACCGAGCGGCGCTTCGTCACCCGCAGCCGCGATCCAGAGGATCGGCGGGTGGAGCATCTGTCGCTGACTCGGCAGGGCCAAGCGGCCTATGACGATCTGCGCGCTGTGGCGCAGCGCTACAATGCCGCGCTGATGGATGCGCTCGACCCTGCCGAGGCGGCGGTGCTGCGGCGGGCGCTGCTCAAGCTGTCGGATGTGGGGCAGGGGGGCTTTACTTAGCCCGTGGAAACCGCCACCGATGGCGCATGACCGATCAGACCAAAGGCCTCCTGCTCACCTTTCTTGGGGTGATGTGCATCGTTCCCGAAGCGCTTTTCGTGCGCGTCATCGACGCGCCGATGCTGACGCTCGCCTTTTGGAAGGTGACCCTCGTGGGCATGGCGATTGGCGCGGGCCTGCTGCTGGCCCAAGGCACCGCCCCCTTCCGCGCCCTCAGCCGCGCCGGATGGGCGAGCGCGATCTACATCGGCGGCGTGGCCTGCGCCGGGGTTGGCTTCGTGCTGGCCGTGCGCCTGACCTCGGTCGCGAATGTGGTCTTCATCCTCGCCTCGCTGCCGGTCTTTGCCGCGATCTATAGCCGGGTCTTTCTGGGCGAACCGATCAGCCGACGCATGTTCTTTACCATCGCCGCGGTGCTCGCTGGCTTGGCCGTGATCGCCTTCGGCTCGGGCGAGACCGAGAATGCCTCGCGCCCAGGCGATCTGCTGGCCCTGTCGATCTCGGCCATCTTCGCCGGAGCGCTGACAGCGGCGCGCCACGCGCGCGCGGTGTCGATGGTGCCGGCGGTGGCACTTGCCTATCTGCTGGCCGGGGCGGTGCTGCTGCCCGTGGCCCAGCCGCTGCACATGCCCACCGCAGAACTGCCGCAGATGCTGCTCTACGCGGCGTTCATGGCTGCCAGCGCCGGGCTCATCGCGCTTGGCCCGCGCTATATCTCAAGCGCCGAAGTGGGCCTGCTCGTCCTGTTGGAATCTGTGCTGGCGCCGCTGCTGGTCTGGGCGGTGCTGGGCGAAGACCCAGGGTTCTATGCGCTGATCGGCGGGGGGATCGTCGTGGGCGCGCTGTTTCTGTCGAACCTCATCGCCCTGTCGCGCCGCCGCCGGGTCGTGCCCCCGCTGCCGCGCCACTAGGATCAAAAGTCGGGGCTGACGCCCGGCAATTCCAACGCCTTGATCAGCTCACGCAACTCCTGCCGCGCGGCGATGTTCGAGATATTGAGCTGTTTCACCCCGATATCCTTGAGGTCCAGCAAGGTCAGACCGCGCGGGAAAAGCTCCCGAAAGATCACCCGCTCATTGAACCCCGGCGCGGTGCGAAAGCCGATCCGCTTGCTGAGGTTGTTGATCGCGCGCTCCATCTTCTCCTTATTGACCATGCGCTGCGCCCCCAAACGGTTGCGCACCACGATCCAATCGATGGCCGACAGCCCGGCCTGCGCCCTGAGCTGCCGCGCGTTCCAAACCATCTCGGAATAGACGGAGGGGCCGGTGATCTTTTCGCCATTGGCATCGATATGAGCCAAAAGATCAAAGTCGATGAAACTGTCGTTCAGCGGCGTGATCAATGTGTCCGCCAGCGAATGGGCCACCTGACTGAGGCGCGTGTGCGAACCGGGGCAGTCAATCAGAATGAAATCATTGTCCGGCTCCAGCGCCGCCACCGCCGCGCTCAGGCGATGGTCATACATGTTCTCGCCGGGGCGCAGGCTGCTGGCCTCCACATCCGGCAATTCGCAAAGCGTCGGACTGGCCAGCGTCAGGCCGGACTCGCGCATGAAGGCACGGCGGTTCTCGATATAGCGCCCAAAGGTCCGTTGCCGCAGGTCGAGGTCCAGCCCGCTGACCTTATGGCCAAGCCGCGCCAGCGCCGTCGCCACATGCATGGAAACGGTTGATTTGCCCGCGCCGCCTTTTTCGTTACCGACGACGATAATATGCGCCATACTGCTGTCCCTTCGCGCCTGCCCTTCAAGGCAGGATATTGTTGAGCCGCACTATATGTAGGGTTCACGCCTTTGGAAAGTGGCGAGGCCGCTTGTTCAGCCCGACCGTGGCAGCGCTGCCGCGTTTGGACATCGCGCACATTTGCGCTATTTTCACCGCTCAAGGCGCCGTGTAACACCGCGCCTTACCGCGCGCCCGCGCACCCCAACGAACCGCTCAAGCAAGGTCTCCCCCATGCCAGATTACCACCCCGCCACATCGAAACCGACAACAGCCCGCGGCGTGCTGCCGTCTTTGGGCATGGTGATCGCGGAATTCGCGCTGGTTTGCCTGCTGGTGGCGCTGGTGCCGGTGACGGTCTACCTCGATACGGCCGTTCTGGGCGAGGGCGTCACCGAAGACTCGCTGACCGAACATATGCACAACACGCTGCTGGCCATCGCGGCTGGGATTTTCATGATGGGCGCTTATCAACACGTGGGTATGCGGGGGTATCTAACACTGGCGGCCACGCTCTTCGCCTGCATGTTCCTGCGCGAATATGACGCCGCGCTGGACCGTATCCAACACGGGTTCTGGATCTACCCCGCCCTCGTGACACTGGCGGTGGGCAGCTTCATCGCATGGCGCAATCGCGGCACCACGCTGCTGCCCATGCTGCACCACCTGCAAACCCGCTCCGCCACCTTCGTCTATATCGGCGTGGTGCTGCTGCTCTTCTTCTCGCGGATTTTCGGCACCGGCGCCCTGTGGGAGGCCGTCATGGGCGCCGCCTATGACCCGCAAATCAAAACCACCGTCCAAGAGGGCACGGAACTGCTCGCCTATCTGCTGATCGCCTATGGCGCGGTGCTGTCCCACCTGCACGGCTACGGCGCCCAAGCCGCCCTACAAGAACGCCGCCTCTAACCCGGCCTCCCCCATGCGCGCCGGCCCCCACCGGCACGCATACCCCCCTTAACTTCATCCTTTTGAAAATACCTCCACAGCGCTTGCCGCACGCACCCGGCCCCATTCACTGCCCCATCCCCCAAACGCAAAAGGCGCGACCCCCGAGGGGCCGCGCCTTTGTTTCGCACTGTCGGTAAGGCTTAGAAGCCCAGACCTGCGTATTTGTTCTTGAATTTCGACACGCGGCCGCCGGTGTCCATGATGCGGCCAGTGCCGCCGGTCCAGGCAGGGTGCACGGAAGGATCGATGTCGAGCGACAGCTGGTCGCCTTCTTTGCCCCATGTCGATTTCATTTCAACAACAGTGCCGTCGGTCATTTTGACGTTGATGATGTGGTATTCGGGATGTGTATCGGTTTTCATCGACCAGTCCTTTATGCGTTCGCGCCGGAAAGCGGCTTGTAGTGGACATTTTCGGCGATCCGTGCGGATTTGCCGCGACGGCTGCGCAGGTAGTACAGCTTGGCACGACGCACGCGACCACGGCGCACGACGGTGATGCTGTCGATGTTGGTCGAATGCAGCGGGAACACACGCTCCACGCCTTCGCCAAAGGAAATCTTGCGCACGGTGAAGGATCCGGCGATGCCGTGGCCGTTCTTGCGCGAAATGCAGACGCCTTCGTAGTTCTGCACGCGGGTGCGGGTGCCTTCGGTGACTTTAAAGCCCACACGAACGGTATCACCGGCACGGAAGTCGGGGATCTCTTTCCCCAGTTCGGCGACTTGTTCCGCCTCGATCTCTGCGATCAGGTTCATCTGACCATTCTCCTATGATGTTCGCGGTATTCCACGAAATTATGTCGCGACCCAGAGCTTCGGGTTCTATCGGGCAGTGCCGGGATCGTTTCCGATCAAGGCCCCCCGCCGGAGGTATCGTCGTCATTACTTAGTTTTCTGCGTAAAACGCAAAGCACCGGAGCCGCCAAAGCGATTCCGGATGCGCGGGGTATAGGGGGCAAAAGCGATAGGATCAAGGGGGCTGTGGCCGCCTTGATCCTCAGTGTTTCAGACCTCTGCGCGCGGGCGGGTCAGGCCAGCGCGATCACGCCCAAGACAACGAGCAGGAACAGCACCAGCACGATGCCGATCAGCACTTTCGCCCCGGTCATCGCGGCACCCGATACGCGGCCAAAGCCCAAGAGGGCAGCAACGGCGGCGACGATCAACAGAATAAGAATAAGTTCAAGCATTTGGTTTCTCCCTCCGATATGGGGGATCAACGCGCCGCGCAGGGGCGGGTTCCGTATCGGGGCGCCGGCTCAGTCCTTGCTCTCGAAGGCGGCCCACATGTCGGGGCGGCGCTTGCGGGTCAGCTCTTCGGCATGCGCCCGACGCCATTTCGCAATCTCGCCATGGTTGCCCGACATTAGAACGGGCGGAATCTCGCGCCCTTCCCATTCGGCGGGGCGGGTATATTGCGGATGTTCCAGCAGGCCCGAGGCGTGGCTTTCCTCTTCGATGCTCTCGGCATTGCCCAGCACGCCAGGCAGGAGGCGCACGGTGGCGTCGATCATCGCTTGGGCGGCCAACTCGCCCCCCGTCATGACGAAATCGCCCAGACTAACCTCGGTGATGCCGAAATGCTCGATCACCCGCTCGTCGACGCCCTCGAATCGCCCGCAGAGCATTGTCACGCCCGCGCAGCTTGCCAGATCGCGCGCCATGGCCTGATCGAACCGCCGCCCGCGCGGCGACATGTAGAGGATCGGCCAGCGCCCATGGGCGTGGCTTTGCGCGCGCGCCAGCGCCGGGCCGACCACATCGGCGCGCATGACCATGCCCGCCCCGCCGCCTGCGGGGGTGTCATCGACATTGCGGTGCTTGCCGATGCCAAAGTCGCGCAGGTCATGGGTGTGCAATTGCCAACGCCCTTCATGCAGCGCCTTTCCGGTCAGGCTGGCCCCCAGCACACCGGGGAAGAGATTGGGAAACAGCGTGACGATCCGGGCCTGCCAGACATCAGCGTAATCGGGCGCGTCTTGCATCAGGGCGCGGGGTTTGAGGCTGGGGCGTGCGCTTTGACGTCCGTGAGAGCGGGTGGGTTTCATGCGGTTCCTGCCTGTTGCAATAGGGCGGTCTTGGCGCGGCGGCGCGCCTCGGGGTCATCGGCGTGTTGGCGGTTGGCGTCAAGCAGAGCCTGCAAAAGTTCCGCAGGCAAGCGCTGGTTCTCGGGCGGTGGCACGGTCATCTGCGCCAAGACCTCAGGCGGCAATGCGCAAAGGTCTAAGAGCGGCGTCGCGGGGCCGAGCGGCAGGTCGCGGCAGGCCTCCAGCCGCGCGTGATGCACCGGGCAGGGCAGGCGGCGGGCAATCGTTTCGGCCACCCCATCCAAATCTGCTGCTGGGGCGTAGCGGGCAGTGAAAGTGGCAAGGTCGAGCGTCATGGAGGAGGCTTTGACATGCTCCCAATAGGCCGAAGTGATCCACTCCGCCGGATCGCGGGTCGAGAGGTAGACCATGATCTCCGCCCGGCGGAAACGGCGGCCCAGGCTGCGGGTAAAGGTCTCCAGCAACACGGGCGCGGCGCTGTAATCGGCCAGATCGCCACGTCCGGGCATGTGACCAGCCAGTTCCTCAGCCGAAAGGACCAGCGTCCGGCGCGGCATCCGGGGCAGGGCATCGAGAAGGGCGTCGAAGCGGTATTCGGCCTTGAGTAACGTGAGCGGGTCGCGCCATGTGGCGTAGCCGCGCGCGGCATGCAGCAGGTCTTTCATTTGCCAGCGCAGGCGCAGGGCGACATGGGGTTTCAGCAGGGCGCGGTTGGCGCGCAGGGCGGCTTGAACGGAACTGGTCCCGGTCTTGTGAAAGCCGGGATGCAGGATGATCCGGCGGGGCATCATCCGGCTCCGGTCTCAGCCATCCTTGCCCTCGGGCAGCACGCCCAAAGGCGGGTCGGCGATGATCCGGCCCGAGGCGAGATCGACCGTCGGCACGGCGGCTTTGGTGAAGGGCAGGAAGGTGGTGGCCGAGGTACCTGCAAGTTGCAGCTCCAACAGATCGTCCGCCCCGTGGTTCTGCACCGTTTTAACGCGCCCCAGCAGCACGCCGCCGGTGTCATAGACCTCAAGCCCGATGAGATCGGCGTGGTAGAATTCGTCATCCGGCAGACCCGGCAATTGATCCCGCGCGGCAAAGAGCGAGACACCGCGCAGATCGTCGGCCTCTTCCTTGGTGGTAATTTCGGCGATGCGCGCGGCAAAGCCGTTTTTGACCGGGTGCAGCAAGGCGAGGGTGAACTGGCGGCTGCCATCCTCGGTGCTCAGCGGGCGGTAGTTTTCGATGTCTTCGGGCACGGCGCAGTAGCTTTTCACCCGCACTTCGCCGCGCACGCCATAGGCGCCCGCGATGGCACCGACGCAGATCAGGTCTTGGTCACTCATTGCAACAACTCCGAATTCACGCAGATCGTCCCGGTCCATTCACCGGCCCCGGCTTTGCATTCATCCTGCATTAACTGCCGATCATAGCGGATGCCAAGTACAAAGCCGAGCACGAGCACGGACAGAAGGAACAGTAGCTTTCTCATTAGCGGGTCTCGACCTTGAGGCGGGGGGCGCGGGTCTCCCAACCCTTGGTTTCCAGTTCCGGCGTCAGGCTGTTTTCCTCGGGCCAGCCCATACAAAGATAGGCCACCAGCGACCAGTCCTCTGGCACCGCGAGGTCACGGTTCAGCTTTGCCGGGTCGAGCACCGAGACCCAGCCCAGCCCGAGGCCATGGGCGCGGGCGGTGAGCCATAGGTGGGTGATCGCCCCCACCACCGAATAGCGCCGCATCTCTGGCATGGTGCCCGCGCCGAGGCCGCTGCCCTTTTGGGTGCTCTCATCACAGTAGATCGCCAATTGCTCGGGCGCGTCGCTCATCCCTGAGAGTTTGAGCCCGGCATAGAGCGCGGCCTTCTCACCATCGTATCCGGCGAGGGCGCGGGCATTGGCGGATTGGAAATTCTCAAACGCGGCTTGGCGCGCGGTGTCGGAGGCAACGCGGATGATCCGCCAGGGTTCCGACAGGCCCACAGAGGGGGCGAGATTGAAACTGTCGAGGCAGCTTTGCACAAGCGCCTCGTCCAGCGGGTCTGTGCGAAAGCGGCGCACGTCGCGCCGCCATCGCATCAGGTCGTGCAGCCCGGCACGGAAGTCATCAGAGAATGTATCCATGCCGGGCGCTCGAAGCTTATTCTGCGGAAGCTTCTTCGGCAGGCGCGTTGGCAGCTTCGGCAGCGGCAGCGGCCTTGTCGGCTTTCTCCTGCGCGCGCTCTTGGGCTTTCTTGCCCGGTGCGCCCTTCTTGGGGTTGTTACGCTCGGTCTTTTCGCGGATGCCAGCGGCTTCCAGCATGCGAACGACGCGCTCGGTCGGCTGGGCGCCTTTGGCGATCCATTCCTGAACCTTTTCAACGTCCATTTTCACGCGGTCTTCGCTGTCTTTCGGCAGCAGCGGGTTGTAGGTGCCCAGCTTCTCGATGAAGCGGCCATCGCGCGGCATGCGGCTGTCGGCGGCCACGATGCGGTAGAAGGGGCGCTTTTTGGAACCGCCGCGGGCGAGACGAATTTTCATTGCCATGGTGTTTAATCCTTTAGGTTGGTTGGGGGGACGGGAGGCCGTCCTATTCTTGGTGGGTTTTGTGGTGCCGAATGACTTCGGCGATGATGAAGTTCAAGAACTTCTTGGCGAAGACGGGGTCGAGGTCCGCCGCTTCCGCCAAATCTTCGAGCCGCTCGATCTGGGCCGCTTCGCGGGCCGGATCGGAGGGGGGAAGGTCGTGCGTGGCCTTGAGTTTCCCCACGGCCTGCGTGTGTTTGAACCGCTCGCCCAGCGTATAGACGAGGATCGCGTCGAGCCGGTCGATCGAGGCGCGGTGCTCTTTCAACAGCTCGGCGGCGCGGGCGGCGGTATCCGTGAGGGGCTCGGTCATTTCTTCTTCCCGAAACCGCTGAGGCCGCCGGGCAGGCCCATGCCGCCGCCGAGGCCACCGCCCATGCCACCCAGACCGCCGGGCAGCTTGCCGCCCATTTGCTTGGCCGCCGCTTCCAGCGCCTTGGGGTCCATCTGGGAGGGGTCCATGCCGCCGGGCATGCCGCCCTTGCCCATCATGCCCTTCATGGCCTGCTTGAGCATACCGCCTTTGCCCATCTTGCCCATCTTTTTCATCATGTCGGACATCTGGCGGTGCATCTTCATCAGCTTGTTAAGGTCAGAAACCTCCATGCCGGCACCCTTGGCGATCCGCTTCTTGCGGCTGGCCTGAAGCAGAGCAGGGTTGGCGCGCTCTTTTTTGGTCATGGACTGGATCAGGGCGATCTGCTGCTTGAGGATCTTGTCGTCGAAACCGGCGTCTTCGACCTGTTTCGCCATTTTCCCCATGCCGGGCATCATGCCCATCATGCCCTGCATGCCGCCCATCTTGATCATCTGCTCAAGCTGCATCTTTAGGTCGTTCATGTTGAACTGACCCTTGGCCATGCGCTTCATCATCTTCTCGGCCTGTTCGGCCTCAATGGTTTCCTGCGCCTTCTCGACCAGCGCCACGATGTCGCCCATGCCGAGGATGCGGCCCGCGATACGCTCGGGCTCGAAGGTCTCCAGCGCGTCCATCTTTTCGCCCAGACCAACGAATTTGATCGGCTTGCCGGTCACGGCCCGCATCGAGAGCGCAGCACCGCCACGGCCATCGCCGTCCATCCGGGTCAGCACGACGCCGGAGATGCCGATACGCTCGTCAAAGTTCTCAGCCGTGTGCACGGCATCCTGACCGGTCAGGCCGTCGACGACCAGCAATGTTTCACGTGGATTGGCCACGTCGCGCACGGCTTCGACTTGGCTCATCAACTCTTCGTCGATGGACAGGCGGCCCGCGGTGTCGAGCATATAGACGTCATAACCGCCCAAACCCGCCTGCATTTTAGCGCGTTTGGCGATCTGCACCGGGCTTTCGCCCTTGACGATCGGCAGTGTGTCGACGCCGATCTGCGTGCCGAGGATCGCCAATTGCTCCATCGCCGCGGGGCGGTTCACGTCGAGCGAGGCCATCAGCACGCGCTTGCCGTCGCGGTCTTTCATGCGCTTGGCGAGTTTCGCGGTGGTGGTGGTCTTACCGCCGCCCTGCAAACCGACCATCAGGATCGGCGCGGGCGGGCTGTCGATCTTGAGCGAACCGGGTTCGCCTTCGCCTTTCAGCACATCGATCAGCGCGTCATGGACAATCTTGACGACCTGCTGGCCCGGCGTCACCGATTTGGTCACCGCTTGGCCCGTGGCCTTTTCCTGCACCGTCTTGACGAATTCACGCGCCACGGGCAGCGAAACGTCCGCTTCCAACAGGGCGACGCGCACTTCGCGCAGGGCGGTCTTGACGTCCTCGTCGCTGAGCGCGCCTTGTTTGGTCAGGCGGTCAAAGACACCAGAGAGCCGTTCGCTTAGATTTTCAAACATGGGCACAGGGCCTTTCGGGTCGGTTGCACTTGCCCCTATTTAAGGACGCGCGCGAAAATGCACAAACGCCCCAGTGGGCGCAACGCGCTGACTGGGGGCGATCCCGACGACAGGCCGGGACCGGAAGGCAATGCTTCCGGAGATCGGTTGGCGTTTACGCGCTGCGGGGGTGCGAGTCAAGCCGGGTGGGGTGGCTGGCGAAAGGCCGCCACGCAAAAGCTGCGCCCCCGGTGTGGGGACGCGGTAGTTTTGGAGGAGAGGGCGGTGCGCTTAGGCCGCGTCGCGCAGCGCGTCGATCTGCGCATGGGCGCGGGCGATGGTGCCTTCGGCGTCCACGGCCAGTTGGTCCGCTGCGACGAAGGTCACATCGGTGATGCCCAGAAAGCCCAGCACGAAACGCAGGTAGCCGCTGGCGAAATCGGCGGCGGAATCGATGCCTGTCCCGCCCGAGGCGAAGGCCACGATGACGCGTTTGTCCTCCAGCAGCCCTTGGGGGCCGTCTTCGGTGTAGCGGAAGGTCACGCCAACGCGGGCGATCAGGTCAATCCAAGCTTTGAGCGAGGCGGGAATGGTGAAGTTGTAGATGGGCGCGCTGATCACGATCGTATCGGCGGCCTGCACTTCGGCGACCAGCGCGTCGGAGAGGGCGAGGGCTTCTTGATCCAGCTCGGTGCGCTCTTCGGCGGGTTTCACCCGGGCGCTGGCCCATGTCGAATCGATCAGCGGCAGGGGTTCGCTGGCGATGTCACGGGTGACGACGTCGCTGTCGCCCAGGGTTGCGATGATCCGGTCCGTCAGTTGGCGGGTGACGGAGTTTTCGCGGTTCACCGAGGTTTCAATGCGCAATGTGGCCATGGTGTTGATCCTTGTTCCAAGGGTAAATCTGATGGCATGGAATTGGCCATTGTGCTCGCGAACGCAACTGCCAGAATGAGCGTGACCATGTTCGTAAATGCACAAGTCGGGAAGGCGAGGTGAGTAGTGGACAATTGGGATGAGATCAGGACCGCCTATCAGGTCGCCCAGCTTGGCACCGTCAGCGGCGCGGCAGAGGTGCTGGGCGTGCACCATGCCACCGTGATCCGCCATATCGACGCGCTGGAGGGGCGGCTTGGCGTGAAGCTGTTTCAGCGCCATGCACGCGGCTACACGGCCACCGAAGCGGGGGAGGACCTGCTGCGGGTGGCGCGGGCGACGGACGATCAGTTCAGCCAATTGGCGGGGCGGATCAAAGGGCGCGGCAGCGATGTTTCGGGGGAGTTGGTGATCACCTCGCTCGATTTCCTCGCCCCGCAGCTTGCGCCCTTGCTGACCGAGTTCCAGCGCCAAAACCCCGAACTTGTGGTGCGCTATCTGATCGGAGACCGCTTGTTCCGGCTGGAATATGGCGAGGCGCATGTCGCCATCCGTGCCGGGGCCGCGCCGGATCAGCCCGACAATGTGGTGCAGCCCTATGCGCAGCTAGCGGTGGGGGCCTATGCCAGCCGGGACTATGTGGCGCAGTACGGCATCCCGCAGGGGCCGGAGGATTATCACAAGCACCGTTTCATCGCCGCCGACAACCGAGACAGCCGCGCGCCCTATCACAAGTGGCTCTGGGCCACGGTGCCAGAGGAAAGCGTGACATGGCGCAGCACCAGCGGTGCGGCACTGGAAGCGGCGCTGCGGGCCGGGGCAGGGATCGGCGGCCTGCCCGCGGCCATGGGGCGGAATGATCCGCAATTGGTTGAGATTCATGCCCCCCGCCCCGATTGGGGCAGTGCGCTATGGCTGGTCACCCATGTCGATCTGCACCGCACCAGCAAGGTGCAGGCGGTGCTGCGGTTCCTCAAGGAACATGCCGAGGATGCGGTCGCATGTCCCGAATAAGCGCCGCGGCGCAGGGGCATCTGGCGATGCTTTGCTTCTCGGCTCTGGTGGCCGGGTCATTCTCGCTCGGGGCGCAGGTGGCGAATGAGATCACGCCGACGGCGCTGAACGCCGTGCGTTTCGCCTTGGCGACGGCCTTGGTCGGGGCCTTGGCATGGGGGCGGGGCGATATCAGCCGGGCGGGCTTTGCAGCACCTTGGCGCTACTTCGTGCTGGCGGGGCTCTTCACGCTCTACTTCGTCTTGATGTTCGAAGGGTTGAAAACCGCGCCCCCGGTGGCTGCGGCGGCGGTCTTTACCCTCGTGCCGGTGATGGCGGCGGGGTTCGCCTGGCTGCTGATGCGGCAGGTCATGACGCCGCGCATGGCGCTGGCGCTGGCCATCGGCGGGGCCGGGGCGCTTTGGGTGATCTTTCGCGGCGACCTTGCGGCGCTTTTGGCCTTCGACATCGGGCGGGGGGAGGCGATCTATTTCGTCGGCTGCATCAGCCACGCGCTCTATACCCCCATGGTCAGGCGGCTGAACCGTGGCGAAAGCGCGGTGATGTTCACCTTTGGCACCCTGTTGGCGGGCACGGTGCTCTTGGGGCTTTACGGCTGGAAAGACCTCCGCGCGACCGATTGGAGCGCGCTGCGCCCCTTGGTCTGGATCACCATCCTCTATGTCGCGGTCTTCGCCACGGCGGCCACGGTGGTTCTGCTGCAATTCGCGGCCCTGCGGCTGCCCTCGGCCAAGGTCATGGCCTATACCTATCTCACGCCCAGCTGGGTAATCCTGTGGGAGTTGGGCTTTGGCAATGCCCTGCCGGGGGCGCTGGTCTGGGGCGGGGTGCTGCTGACGATCCTCGCGCTTTCGCTGCTGCTGCGCGCGGATGACGAAGAAAAATCATAAAAATTCAGAAAGTTGCGGAATCGGTGGAACCTTAGCGCGACGCCCGGCGTTGGGGCGTGAATTAACAGTGAAGGACACCACCATGCGTAGTATTATTTACCTGATCGGGTTGATCGTCGTGGTTTTGGCTATTTTGCGTTTCGCATTCGGCGTCATCTGACCGTCGATTGATCCTCCCCTTGTCTTATTTACCTCGTGGCAAGGGGGGATCACTCTATCTATATAATCTTCACCTACTCTGACCCTGAGCGCATCTCGCCTTCGCCGCCCTCAGGCAGTTCGATCTCCAAGAAACGTTCGAAGGCATCAAGGTTCACCGGCTCGAATTGCCCGAACCCCTGCATCCAGACCGACGTATCGCGCAGCGCATCCGGTTCCAGTTTGCACCATTTCACCCGCCCCCGCTTTTCCTGACTGATCAGCCCCGCCGCTGTCAGCACGCCTAAATGTTTCGAGATCGCGGCAAGCGACATCTCGAAGGGCTCGGCGACATCGGTCACGGCCATATCATCCTCCAGCAGCATGGCGAGGATGGCGCGACGTGTGGGGTCGGCGAGGGCGGCAAACACCTGATCGAGGTCTTGGGTCATACGCTTGAATAGCGCGGGGCGCGCGTAGGCGAAAGCGGGCATTGCGGCTAACTTAACCGCTGAGTTGAATAACCCTTCGGCGCGATTTCCGTGGGATTTGCCGGGCCCATTTCAAGTGCCAGCGGGCTCCGCCTGCCGTAAACCCTTGTAAACGAATAAAAACCCGCGGCGGCCAAGGTTGTTGACTCTAACCCGCCCTGACAGTAGCACCGCAGCAGATATTCCTAAGGGGATTTTTGTGTGACCAGCCCGGACCAACGGCAGCAGATGGAGCAGCTTGAGGCCAGACTGGCGGCTGCGAAAGAACGCGGCGCACCCAAGCCCCGGGCGGATGAACATTATTCGCAGGCCAATATGGCATGGCGGATGGTGATCGAACTTGTGGCCGGTCTTGGGATCGGTTTCGGCATCGGATACGGGCTGGATGTGCTCTTTGGCACGCTGCCCATCTTCATGGTGCTCTTTGTAATGCTGGGCCTTGCGGCGGGGGTGAAGACGATGCTCCGCACCGCTGAGGAAATCCAGGGTAAACAACAGGCCGAACCGGCCGAACAGGATACGCCCCATTCGGGCAAGGACGAGGGAGCCTGAGATGGCAACAGAGACACACGGCGCTGAAACAGGCGGTCTGGAATTCCACCCGATGGACCAGTTCATCGTATCGCCGCTCTTTGGCGACGATGCTTCCGTTGCTTGGTACACCATCACCAACGCGACCTTCTGGATGGCGCTGGCGGTTCTCGCCACTTTCGCGATGCTCGTTCTGGGCAGCGCGCGCCGCTCGGTCGTTCCCGGCCGCATGCAATCGGTCGCTGAGCTGGCTTACGGCTTCATCCACAAGATGGTCGAAGACATCTGCGGCAAAGAGGGGCTGAAGTTCTTCCCCTATATCATGACCCTGTTCATGTTCATCGTCATGGCCAACTTCCTCGGCCTGATCCCGACAGCCTTCACCCCCACCGCGCATTTCTCGGTGACCGTGGTGCTGGCGCTGGCGGTGTTCATCACCGTGACCGTCGTCGGCTTCGTCAAGAACGGCGCGGCGTTCCTAAGCCTCTTCTGGGTGTCCTCGGCCCCGCTGGCCCTGCGCCCCGTGCTGGCGATTATCGAACTGATCAGCTACTTCGTGCGCCCGGTCAGCCACTCCATTCGTCTGGCGGGTAACGTCATGGCGGGCCACGCGGTGATCAAGGTTTTCGCCGGTTTTGCCGCCATCGCCGTCATCTCGCCCGTTTCGGTCGTCGCGATCACCGCGATGTACGGTCTCGAAGTGCTGGTGGCCTTCATTCAGGCCTATGTCTTCACCATCCTGACATGCGTGTACCTCAAGGACGCGCTGCACCCGGCACACTAACAACCCCAACAACGGCGGGGCTTCCCGTCAAAGTTTTAACTTCCAATCGTAAGGAGATACCCCAATGGAAGGTCAACTCGCACATATCGGCGCAGGCATCGCAGGTCTCGGCACAGGCATCGCAGCCCTGGGTGTCGGCAACGTTGCCGCCAACTTCCTGTCCGGCGCACTGCGCAACCCCTCGGCAGCCGCAAGCCAGACAGCGACCCTGTTCATCGGCATCGCTTTCGCAGAAGCTCTGGGGATCTTCTCGTTCCTCGTCGCTCTGCTGCTGATGTTCGCTGTCTAAGCTCTCGGAACTGTAATCCTTACGAGCGGGCAGGCGCGCATCGCCGTGTCTGCCCGGCTGTAACGGCAAAGTTTCCAAGGAGAAGCCACGATGGCAACTGTAACAACCAGCGACGGGCTGGCCGACGCGACCGGCATTGCGACCCATGCTGCCGAAACGCCGGGCATGCCGCAGCTGAACTTCGATCACTGGGGCAACCAGATTTTCTGGCTGATCCTGGCGCTGATCGCCACCTACCTGATCCTGTCGCGCGTGGCTCTGCCTCGTATCGGTGCGGTTTTGGCTGAACGCCAAGGGACCATCACCAATGACATCGCGGCTGCCGAAGACCTTAAGGTCAAGGCGCAGGAAGCCGAAGCCGCCTATGACAAGGCCCTGATCGACGCCCGTGCCGAGGCACAGCAGATCGTGGCCCAAGCAAAAGCGGACATGCAGGCTGATCTGGATGCCGAAATGGCCAAGGCCGATGCCGAGATTGCCGCGCAAGTGGCGGAATCGGAAAAAGCCATCGCCGAAATTCGCGCGGGCGCCATGGACAACGTACAAGCCGTTGCCAAGGACACCGCCGAGGCCCTCGTCGCCGCTCTGGGTGGCACGGCCGATACCGCAACCGTCAGCGCTGCCGTCGACGCGCGGATGAAAGGATAAGCCATGACCAAATCCATGCGCCTGACACTTTCGACCCTGCTCGCCGGTCTCGCCGCTTCCCCGGCGCTTGCCGCCACGGGGCCTTTCTTTTCGCTGCGTAACACAGATTTCATCGTGTTGCTGGCCTTCCTGCTGTTCCTTGGGATCCTGATTTACTTCAAGGTGCCAACGCTTTTGATCGGCATGCTCGACAAACGCGCCGACGGCATCAAGACCGAGCTGGAAGAGGCCCGCGCCCTGCGTGAAGAAGCGCAAACCCTGCTAGCCTCTTACGAGCGCAAGCAGAAAGAGGTGCAGGACCAAGCGGACCGGATCGTGTCTTCTGCCAAGGAAGACGCCCGTCTTGCCGCCGAACAGGCGCGGGCGGATATGGCCAAGTCGCTTGAGCGTCGCATGGCCGCCGCGAAAGACCAGATCAGCTCGGCCGAGGCCGCCGCTGTGAAGGAAGTCCGCGACCAAGCCGTGACCATCGCCGTGGCCGCCGCGCGCGACGTGATCGCCAAGCAGATGACCGCCGCACAGGGCAACAAGCTGATCGACGATGGCATCGCCCAAGTCGAAGCCAAGCTGCATTAAGCCAGCGCCTTATAGATTTTTGAAAGCCCCGGCCCCGCCGGGGCTTTTTCTTTTGCGTTAGGCTTTTGTTAACTCTGCCGGGGCAGGGTTGAACCATGCGGTTGCTCGTTATCATTGCAATATTGATTGGCCTCGCGGCCTGTACGGTGCCCAGTCGGGAGTTCCGGGGGCTGCCGGCGCAGCGGATCACCGTGGAGGGGTCGGTGTTCGATGTGCGCGTTCGAGGGGAGCGGGCAGAAGCGGTGCGGGTAAACACCCAATACGCACCGCGCTTTGGCCCCATCCGCGCGCGGGCCGGGCACGCGATGGCGCAGGCTAGTGGCTGTGAGGTGAAGGAGGTTCTGGGCGACCAAGCGCTGGCGCTTGGGGTGTTGGACTGTGATTAGGCCGCGCTTTGTATTGCGGCATCGCACGAGGTGAGGGGCGCGGAATGGGCGAGGTGTGCTATCCACCCGCTCCGACTAGGCGCCCCGTAGGGCAAACACGCCGATCAAGACAATATCTTGTGGATAACCGCCGACGGCCCCCTCTCCCTTGGGGCTTTTGATTGACTCGGACCCATGCCAAACGGCAAGTTCGCCGCTCAGGCGAGAATCAATCACGGCAGGGCTAACTTGCGCTTTTCCAAACTCAGATTAACCGGCTTCAAAAGCTTTGTGGACCCGACCGACCTTGTCATTTCCGACGGGTTGACCGGGGTCGTGGGGCCGAACGGCTGTGGCAAATCCAACCTGCTCGAAGCGCTGCGGTGGGTGATGGGCGAAAACCGCCCCACGGCCATGCGCGGCGGCGGTATGGAAGATGTGATCTTCGCCGGAGCCTCCTCCCGGCCCGCACGCAACTTCGCCGAAGTGGCGCTGCACCTCGACAACAGCGACCGGTTGGCGCCTGCGGGGTTTAACGAACAAGACGCGCTTGAAATCGTCCGCCGGATCACCCGCGACGTGGGCAGTGCCTATAAGGTGAACGGCATTGATGTGCGCGCGCGCGATGTGCAAATGCTTTTCGCCGATGCCTCAACCGGGGCGCATAGCCCCGCTTTGGTACGGCAGGGGCAGATTGCCGAGTTGATCAACGCCAAGCCGAAAAGCCGCCGCCGCATTTTGGAAGAGGCCGCTGGCATCTCGGGGCTGTATCAGCGCCGCCATGAGGCGGAGTTGAAACTCAACGGGGCGGAGCAAAACCTCGCCCGCGTAGACGATGTGGTTGAACAACTGGCCGCGCAATTGGCCACGCTGGCCCGGCAAGCCCGGCAGTCGGCGCGGTATCGTGAGATTGGCGAAGCATTACGCCATGCCGAGGGCTTGTTGCTGTATCGCCGCTGGCGCGAAGCCGATGAGGCGCGTGCGAAGGCCGAAGGGGAATTGCGTGCTCGCGTCGCCGCCACGGCAGAGGCCGAAGCGCAGGTGCGCCGCGTGGCCGAAGGGCGGGAAGAGGCCGAAGCCGCCTTGCCACCCCTGCGCGAGGAAGAGGCAATTGCGACTGCGATCCTGCAACGTCTGACCACGCAGCGCGACACGCTGACCGAGGAAGAGGCGCGGGCGGCCTCGCTGATCGAGACCCTGACCGGACGAATTGCCCAGCTGACCCGGGACATCGACCGCGAAGCCGGGCTGAATCGCGACGCGGAAGAAACGATCGCGCGGCTCGAAGAGGAAGCGGAAGACCTCACCAAGGCGGACAAGGGGCACGACAGCGCGGTTGAGGCGGCGGAACAGGCTGCGCGGGAGGCAGCCGAAGTCTTGCAAACCCGCGAGGCCGATCTTTCGCAGCAGACCGAAGACGTGGCCCGTTTGGCGGCGCGCCACAGTTCGGCGGAACGCTTGCTTCAGGACAGCCGCAAGACGTTAGAGAAGTCGGAGGCCGAGGCCCGCAAGGCCCGCGATGCGGTGGCGCAAAGCCAAGCGAACCTCGACAAGGCCGGGCTAGATTTCGCGGCGGCTGAGAAGGCCGAAGCTGCTGCCGTCACCGCCTCGGCGGCGGCGGATGCCGCCCTTTTGGCTGCCGAAGAGACTCGTGCCGACACGCAATCGCGCGAGGCCGAGGCCCGCGCGGAGCGCTCTGAGGCAGAGGGCGAGGCCAAGGCCCTGCGCGCCGAGGTTGGCGCGCTGGCGAAATTGGTAGAGCGTGACAGTGCCGAAGGCGGGCAGGTTCTCGACCGGTTGCAGGTGGAACAGGGCTTTGAGAAAGCGCTCGGCGCGGCCTTGGCCGATGACCTGCGCGCGCCTGAGGTAGAGGCCGATCGCCCCTCAGGATGGGCGCATTTGCCGAGCTACCCGGAACCGCAGCCACTGCCCGCCGGGGTGACCCCGCTCACGCAGCATGTCACCGTGCCGCAGGTGCTAGAGCGCCGGATGGCCCAAGTCGGGCTCGTTGACGCCGACGCGGGCGCGGAGCTTCAGGCGCAGTTGCGGCCGGGGCAGCGCTTGGTGTCGAAGGAGGGGGACCTCTGGCGGTGGGACGGTTTCCGCGCGATGGCCGAAGATGCGTCCTCGGCCGCCGCGCTGCGCTTGGAGCAGTTGAACCGGTTGGAAGTCCTTAAACAGACGTTGGAACAGGCCAGCACCCGTGCCGATGCCGCGCGGGCGGCGCATGAGACCCTCCAGCAGCAATTGGCCGAACAGGCCGAGGCCGACAAGCGGGCCCGCGAGGCGCGGCGCGATGCCGACAGGCAGGTCGCCGAAGCGGGCCGCGCCCTGAGCCGGGCAGAGGCGGATCGCAACCTCGCCCAAAGCCGGTTGGAATCCCTCGGCCTTGCCGTGAAGCGTCATGAGGAAGCTGCGATCACCGCGCGGGCCGAGGTGATGGACGCCGAGCGCACGCTGGCGGGCTTGGATGACCTCTCCGCCGCCCGTGCGACGGTTGAAGATGTCCGCATGACGGTCGAGGCGTCGCGGATCACCATGATGTCGCGCCGCTCGGCCCATGACGAATTGCGCCGCGAGGGCGAGGCGCGCAGACGGCGGCTGCAGGAGGTCGCGAAAGAGGTCAGCGGCTGGCGGAATCGCTTGGAGACGGCGGGCAAGCGCAGCGCTGAATTGGTCGAGCGCAAGACCGCGTCGGAGGCCGAATTGGCTGAGGCGAGCGCCGTTCCGGCGGAGATCGCGGCGAAGCGGGAAGACCTGTCAGGCGCGATCACCTCTGCCGAGGCCCGCCGCGCCCATGCCACGGAAACGCTGGCCGCCGCGGAGGCCGCCTTGAAAGCTGCGACGGATGCCGAGCGCGACGCGGAGCGGCAGGCATCGGATGCGCGGGAGGCCCGTGCCCGGGCCGAGGCCCGCAGCGATGCCGCCCGTGAAACGGTGACCCATGCGGCAGAGCGTATTCAGGACGAACGGCAGTGCACGCCGGAGGCGCTGCGCGATGCGCTCGATGTCGAAACGGATCAGATTCCGCCGGTGGAAACGCTTGAAGAGGACGTGAACAGGTACAAGCGGCAGCGGGATTCCTTGGGCGCGGTGAACCTGCGCGCCGAGGATGATGCCAAAGAGATACGCGAAGAGCACGAAGCGCTGCTGACTGAGAAGGCCGATCTGGAAGAGGCGATCAAGACCCTGCGCAGCGGCATTGCGGGCCTCAACCGCGAGGGGCGGGAGCGGCTGCTGACCGCCTTTGATCAGGTGAACGCGAATTTCTCGATGCTGTTCACCCATCTCTTCGGCGGCGGTGAGGCGAACCTCGTCATGGTCGAAAGCGATGATCCTTTGGAAGCCGGGTTGGAGATCATGTGCCAGCCGCCGGGCAAGAAGCTGAGTACCCTCAGCCTGCTGTCAGGCGGGGAGCAGACATTGACAGCGATGGCGCTGATCTTTGCCGTCTTCCTCGCCAATCCGGCGCCGATCTGTGTGCTGGATGAGGTTGACGCGCCACTTGATGACGCAAATGTGACCAGGTTCTGCGATCTGCTGGATGAAATGTGCCGCCAGACCGACACGCGCTTCCTGATCATCACGCACCACGCTGTGACGATGGCCCGGATGGACCGGCTCTTTGGCGTCACCATGGCGGAGCAGGGGGTGAGCCAATTGGTCTCTGTTGATTTGAAAAAGGCGGAAACGCTGGTCGCGTGAAGGTGGGAGACGCCGGTGATTTGTGCCGGCCCTTAAAGCGGGTGCGCATCAGTTTGCCGCAGGCTTTCGCAGCCGTTGGTCAGTTGGTGTGAGCCGTATGGCCCTAGGGAGTTTCGCGTGAATGACGGACTGTGATCAGCCTTTGCGCGCGACGGTGACGCCGGCAACATCCTCAATAAACGTTAGAATTCGGGCCTTTACCGCATCATCCTTGATGGAGCCGATGGCGTTTACGATGTCGAGCGAGGGGTCGTTGCTGGCCTCGGGGTTGTCGTCATCCAGCCCTTCGAAGAAATAGCCGGGGGTGACGTTGAGTATCCGGGCCAGCTCATGCAAACGGCTGGCGGCGATCCGGTTGGAGCCGATTTCATACTTCTGAATCTGTTGAAACGACAGTTTGAGTTCGCGTGCCACATCGGTCTGGGATTGCCGTCGCAGGGTGCGTGCCTGCTTGAGCCGACGACCGACGTGAACGTCTACGGGGTGGGACATGGTTCAATACCTCAGGTTGAGTACAATATATTCACTACCCGCAATGTATTGAGGATCAATTGCCTAGATCTGGCCTCTTTGCGTTAACCAATTCACCCTAGCTGTATGGATTATATTGCGTTACCGGGTGATTCATGTACCATCCCTTGCCTATGAACCAGCATATGTCCGATATTGAGCCGGGCGCACCCGTGCCCCAGACCTTGCAAAAGGACCCCGCTCCGGCCCTTTTGTTCGAGATGATGCGCTCTTTCGTGACGCTGGCGCATACTTTGAACCTCAGCCATGCGGTGGCCGAATTGGCCAGCACACGGCAGACGGTCCGGCGGCATATCCAGCAGTTGGAAGAGGCGATGGGCGCGCCGCTGTTTACCATCGAAAATCGCCGCTATTCCCTGACCAAGGTCGGCCTGGAAGCCTTGCCCGAGGCACGCGATATTCTCGA
Source organism: Sulfitobacter sp. 1A15106 (assembly GCF_043556995.1). Lineage (NCBI taxonomy): Bacteria > Pseudomonadati > Pseudomonadota > Alphaproteobacteria > Rhodobacterales > Roseobacteraceae > Sulfitobacter > Sulfitobacter sp. 1A15106. Next base: position 287,924 of record NZ_JBIFFM010000005.1, read on the forward strand.
TCGGGGCAAGCTGTGGCTGGATGGCAAAACGCGCCATGCCGATGGCATGCTGCGCCTTTCGCATGAAGAGCCGAACGGTTGGTGTTTTCACCAACAACAGCAGCCTCTGTCGCTGATCTGGGACGGTGGCTCTGCCATGCTTCAGGCCGTGTTGCAGGCGTGGAGCTTGAGCCGGGGTGAGTTGGAAAGCGAAGCCTTTCGCGCCATGCGCCCCTATGTGTTGGTGTATCGCGATTCGCCCAATGGATGGATTTGTACCGAAGTGGGGGAGAAATCCTTTTACACGCAATGGTGGGGCTGGACCAATGCGCGCAGCAGCATCGGGCGGCCCATCAAACTCTTCCCCGGCGGTCCTGAGTTCGAGAATATGCTGAATTACCCCTTTCGGGAGGTTGAGTCGACCTGTGGCGTTCGCTTGGACGAGGTGGTCACTGAAATCCCGCGGGAGGAGGGGGGCGCGCCGGTGCCTTTGGCCTATAAACGTTTGCTGATGGCCGGGCGCTATCCGGACAAGAGCTTTGCCCTGATCGCGGCGGTTGATCGGTCGACTTCGGTCAATATCGTCGGCGTGGATGACAGTTTCCTGCGCGAGATGCCTTTGGATGCGAAGGTGACTTTCGCAGGCTAAGGGCCACGGAGCGTGAGATGCGAAAAGGGCCGCCCAACAGGGGCGGCCCTTTCTTTTTGTCCTTGGCGAAAAGCTTAGCTGATCGCCGCGGCTTTCACGTCGTCGTCGATATGGGGCAGGTACTGCTCGAAGTTGTCCGAGAACATCTTGACCAGTTTTGCCGCCTGACGGTCATAGGCTTCTGGATCGTCCCAGGTCCGGCGCGGGTCGAGCAGGATGTCGGCGACGCCGTTCACCTCGACAGGGACATCGAAGCCGAAGTTCGGATCCTTACGGAACTCGGCATCCGCCAGACGGCCTTCGAGCGCGGCGCTGAGCAGGGCGCGGGTCGCCTTGATCGGCATCCGCGAGCCGGTGCCGTATGCGCCGCCGGTCCAGCCGGTGTTCACGAGCCAGCAGGTGGCGCCGTGCTGGGCGATCTTTTCGCGCAGCAGGTTGCCGTAAACCTCGGGGCGGCGCGGCATGAAGGGGGCGCCGAAACAGGTGGAGAATGTGGGCTCCGGCTCGGTCACGCCACGCTCGGTGCCCGCAACCTTGGACGTGAAGCCCGACAGAAAGTGGTACATTGCCTGCGCCGGGCTCAGCCGCGCGATTGGGGGCAGCACACCGAAGGCATCGCAGGTCAGCATGATGATGTTTTTCGGGTGGCCGCCGACGGCCTTCTCGCTGGCGTTCGAGATGTAGTGCAGCGGGTAGGCGGCACGCATGTTGGCGGTGAGCGAGTCGTCGTCGAAGTCGAGTTCAAAAGTATCGGGATCGAAGACCATGTTCTCGATCACGGTGCCGAATTTGGAAGTCGTTGCGTAGATCTCCGGCTCGGCCTCGGGGTTGAGGTTGATGGTCTTGGCATAGCAGCCGCCTTCGAAGTTGAAGGTGCCGTTGTCGGACCAGCCATGCTCGTCATCGCCGATCAGCGTGCGCTCGGGATCGGCGGAGAGGGTGGTCTTGCCGGTGCCCGAGAGGCCGAAGAAGACGGCGGTGTCGACCGGGTTGCCGTTGGCGTGGTTGGCCGAGCAGTGCATCGGCATGATGCCTTTTTCCGGCAGCAGGTAGTTCAGCAGGGTGAAGACAGATTTCTTGTTCTCGCCCGCGTATTCGGTGCCGCCGATGAGGATCATCTTACGGTCGAAGTTCATCGCGATCACGGTCTCGCTGCGGCAGTCATGCTTGGCCGGATCGGCTTGGAAGCTGGGGCAGTTGATCACGGTGAAATCGGCGGTGAAGTCCTTCAACGCTTCGGCATCGGGGCGGCGCAGCATGGTGCGGATGAAAAGCCCGTGCCATGCCAGTTCGGTCACCATGCGCACGTTGATCGCACGTTTGGGGTCCGCCCCGCCGACGAGGTCTTGGACGAAGTAGTCCTTGCCCTGCATATGGGCGAGCATGTCCTCGTAGAGTGCGTCGAACCCTTCGGGCGACATCTCGGCGTTGTTTTCCCACCAGATGCTCTCGGCCACGCTGTCGGTCTTGACCACATGTTTGTCCTTGGGCGAACGGCCCGTGAACTTGCCGGTGGTCACGAGGAAGGCCCCGCCTTTGCCAAGGCTGCCTTCGCCCCGTTTCAATGCCGCCTCGACCAGCGCAGGCTCGGTCAGGTTGTAATAGACATCGCCAAGCCCGCTGATCTGTTGATCCTCAAGGCTGAACTGCGGGTTTACCCGTCCAAATGTCATATGATGTCTCCTGTGGTAGCGCGTGAGCAGCGCAGAACGTGTCCGAGCGGGCGCAATTGCCCTGGGCGTCGGGGGCCTTGAGAGCCTCTTAACACGGGCGTTTTCTGGTTGAACAGGCAGCTTTGTCACAGTTAGCGCCATCATCTAAAACTTTGTTTCCGAGCGCTTAGAACCCGGCCCAATGCGGCGCGCGGGGCACCGGCTTCCTCCCAGACCGGGCCGGTCAAAGTGCGGCAATTTAGCCATTCCTAACCAAATTATGACGGAATTGGTGCATCTCAGAGGCACGATTCGCACTTAAGGATTGATTCGATCTGTAATATTGGAGATCACTGACTCCAAAAATAAGAACGAATTGAGCAGCATAAGGAAGCAGGCAATGTCAAAGATCGCATTGGTAGACGATGACAGGAACATCCTGACATCCGTTTCGATGACTCTTGAAGCTGAAGGTTTCGAAGTGGAAACCTATAACGATGGCCAAGCGGCGCTGGACGCCTTCAACAAGAAGCTGCCCGATATGGCGGTGCTGGACATCAAGATGCCCCGTATGGATGGCATGGATCTGCTCCAACGTCTGCGCCAGAAAACCGCGATGCCGGTGATTTTCTTGACCTCCAAAGATGATGAGATCGACGAGGTGCTGGGTCTGCGCATGGGGGCCGACGATTACGTCAAAAAGCCCTTCAGCCAGCGCCTGTTGGTCGAGCGTATCCGCGCCCTTCTGCGCCGCCAAGACGCGGTCGAGACGAATGAGGTCGGCGATACCGAAGAGACCAAGGTGATGGAACGCGGCGATCTGCGGATGGACCCGCTGCGCCACGCGGTAAGCTGGAAGGGCAAGGATGTGTCGCTGACCGTGACCGAATTCCTGCTGCTGCAAGCCCTCGCGCAGCGCCCCGGTTTCGTGAAATCGCGCGACCAGCTGATGGATGTGGCCTATGATGATCAGGTCTATGTAGATGACCGCACCATCGACAGCCACATCAAGCGCCTGCGCAAGAAGATGCGCAGCGCGGATGATGAATTCTCGGCGATCGAGACGCTTTACGGCATCGGCTATAGATATAACGAAGAGTAAACCCGTCGGTTAACGCGGGTCGAAAGGAAGCTTGTGCGGGACATGGCTGCTGGCAGGGACGGTGATGTTGTACTGGGGGACGATTGGGTCACCCCCGACAGTGCCGCGCCGGATGAAATTCGGGTCAAGCGCGAACGGCGGGGGCTGTTCTCGCTCCGGTCCTCGCCGCTGACGCGCAAGATCATTACCTTCAACCTGATCGCGCTGAGCGTTCTGGTGGCGGGGATCCTCTACCTCAATTCCTCGCGCGACAGTCTGGCGCTGCAACGCGCTGCGGCGCTAGTCTCTGAGACCGAGCTGATCGCCGATGTGATCGAAGCGCAACTGCCCGCGGGCGCGCCGGTGAACCTGACCACCGGTGATGGTGTCGATGTGGCTGCCACGCTCGACGGGCTGGACCTGCGTGGCGGCATCGAAGTCTTCGTCTATGATCCGGCGGAAACTTTGGTCGCCCGCACCGCAGGCAGCCTCACCGTGGCTGAGGCCCTCGCCGCGTCCGAGGCGGGTGAGCGGACCTTGCTGAACGACGGGCTGAACTGGCTTTGGGACCGGGTTTCGGCGCCCTTCAGCACCGATGAGGTCACCGCCACCCCGCCGCTCGAAGAGCAATTGCGCGGCATGGTCGGCACCAGCGTGACCAGCGGCACCCGGCTCGAAGGCACGCTCGCCATCGAAGGCGGCACGCTTTTCAGCGTGGTGACCCCCATCATGCAGGGCGAGACCCCCGTCGGCGTGGTCGCCGTGGCCAGTGCGGCGGGAGAGATCGACCGCCTTGTGCGCAGCGAACGTGAGCGCGTCTTGCAGATTTTCGTCATCGCGACCCTCGTCTCCATCGGCCTCAGCCTCGTTCTGGCCTCCACCATCGCCAATCCGCTGGCCGACCTCTCTGCCGCCGCCGAACTGGGCCGCGACAAGGACGCGCGCAAGATGAACCCCGGCCGCATCCGCATCCCCGATCTGACCGCGCGGCCCGATGAGATTGGCCGCCTGTCAGGCGCGCTGCGCGGCATGGTCTCGGCGCTCTACAATCGGATCGACGGCAACGAACAATTCGCCGCCGATGTGGCGCATGAGATCAAGAACCCGCTCGCTTCGCTCCGGTCTGCCGTGGGCACGCTGCGCATGGTCAAGCGCGACGACCAGCGCGAGAAACTGCTGGATGTGATCGAACATGACGTGCGCCGCCTCGACCGTTTGGTGAGCGACATTTCCAATGCCTCGCGGCTCGATTCCGAACTGGTCAAGGAAGAGGAAGAGCCCTTCGACCTGCTGCAAATGCTGGGCAATCTGGGCCAGTACCTCGGCGAAGACGCGAAATCCAAAGGCATCGATTTCATCACTGATCTCCCCGCTGCGCCGATCACCGTGCATGGGCTGGAAGCCCGTTTGGCGCAGGTCTTTGTGAACCTGATCACCAACGCGATTTCCTTTTGCGAAGACGGCGACGCGATCCGGGTCTGGGCCCGCAAACGTGCCAATCGCGTGTTGATCGTGGTCGAAGACACCGGCCCCGGCATCCCCGAACAGGCGCTCGGCAAAATCTTTAAACGCTTCTATTCGCAGCGCCCGGAAGAGCATTTCGGCAATAACTCCGGCCTCGGCCTCGCGATCTCGAAACAGATCGTCGAAGCCCATGGCGGCGTGATCTGGGCCGAGAACATCCGCCCGACCGAGGCCGACATTACCTCCGAACCCTTGGGCGCGCGTTTTGTCGTGGGGCTGCCCACCTAAATCCCGGGCGCGGGGCCTGATATGACTATCGAGCGCGAAAACCTCCACGCCAGCTGCGTGGCGATCAATGGGCGCGGGGTGCTGATCCTTGGCCCGTCCGGTGCGGGCAAATCGGCGCTCGCCCTGCAACTGATCGCCCTTGGCGCCAAGCTGGTGGCCGATGATCGCACCGATATCATGCGCGAGGGGGATCAGGTGATCGCCAGCGTCCCCGAGCCGATCCGCGGCCTGATCGAGGCACGCTATGTGGGCATTCTGCGGGCGAAAGATCACGGCCCTGTGCCGCTGGCCCTCGTCGTCGATCTGGCTCGTACCGAAGACCGGCGCCTTCCCGAAGGGCACAGCCATATGCTACGGGGTGTCACGTTGCCCTGTTTTCACAAATGCGATAGCGCTCATTTTGCGGCAGCAATTCATCTGTATATGTCAGGTGTGGAAGAACCGAATTGATCAGTCAAACCTCATCAACAGACCCCGCCCCGCGGCGGTTGGTCCTTGTCACCGGCCCTTCGGGCGCCGGGCGGTCCTCTGCGCTCAACGTGCTGGAGGATGCGGGGTTTGAGGCGATCGACAACCTGCCGCTTCGGCTGCTGCCCGCGCTGCTCGACCGCCCCGGCGATGCGCAATCGGTTGCCTTGGGGATCGACGCCCGCAACCGGGACTTTTCCACCGAAGGCGTGCTGGAGCTGATGGGCCGCCTGACGGCTGAACCGGGGTGGCGCGCGGAACTGCTCTATCTCGATTGCGCACCCGATGTGCTGCTGCAACGCTTTTCCGAAACCCGCCGCCGCCATCCGCTGGCCCCGGCTGACCGCCCAGTCGACGGGATCGCACGCGAGCAGGAACTGCTCCACCCGATCCGCGCCCGTGCCGACGTGCTGATCGATACGACAACGCTGAACGTTCACGAGCTGCGCGCCGAGGTCGAGCAATGGTTCGCCCCCGGCGGGCAACGCCAACTCACGGTCTCGGTACAAAGCTTTTCCTACAAACGGGGCCTTCCGCGCGGCGTTGATGTGGTGCACGACTGCCGCTTTCTGAACAATCCCTATTGGGTGCCCGAATTGCGCAGCAGCGACGGGCGCGACCCTTCCGTCGCGGCCCATGTGGCGGGGGACAAACGCTACGCGGATTTCGCCGACAAGGTGCTCGACCTCAGCCTCCTGCTCCTGCCCGCCTACCGCGAAGAGGGCAAATCCCATATCTCCATCGCCTTTGGCTGCACGGGCGGGCAACACCGCTCTGTCGCCATGGCCGAAGATCACGCTTTGCGCCTTGCAGAGCAGGGCTGGCAGGTGTCAATTAGGCACCGAGAGCTGGACCGTCAGCATCGTGAAGGAAACAAGCCGTGATCGGGATCGTCATCGTCGCACATGGGGGGCTGGCGCAAGAATATCTTGCTGCCATCGAACATGTCGTGGGATCCCAATTCGGCGTGCGCGCCATCGCCATCGAAGCCGACCATGACCGCGCCGACAAAGAACGCGAGATCTGCGGCGCCGCCGATGCGGTGGACCAAGGCGCCGGTGTGGTGGTTGTCACCGATCTTTTCGGCGGCTCCCCCTCGAACCTCAGCCTCTTGGCTTGCCGCCCGGAAAACCGCCGGATCATCTACGGCGCGAACCTGCCCATGCTGATCAAACTCGCCAAATCGCGGCATATGGATGTGCCCGATGCCGTGCGCGCCGCGCTCGAAGCTGGTAAGAAGTATATCGACAGCCAGAATGTCAGCGCAGGTTAGAAGGCCCCAAGACGTCATGCCCGAATTTTCTTTAAAGATCGTTAACGAAAAAGGCCTGCACGCGCGCGCCTCCGCCAAATTGGTCGAAGTGGTCGAGGCGTTTGATGCCCGCGCCGAAGTCAGCAAGGATGGCATGTCGGCCTCGGGCGACAGTATCATGGGGCTCTTGATGCTCGGCGCGTCGCGCGGCACCACCATCGATGTCCAAACCTCCGGCCCCGATGCCGAGGCCTTGGCCGAAGCTTTGACCGCCCTCGTGGCGGATAAGTTCGGCGAAGGGTTTTAGGCCCGACAAGCGGGAAGAAGGATCCGCCGACCCCATGGAAGACGTGCAAAACATCGCGGCCGAGCCGGCCCAGACAGGCGACGGCACGGTGACCTTCACCAAATACGACCGCCGCAGCCTGTCCTATGCCTCGACTTTCGATGACCCATGGAAGGCGCGGGTGATCTCCGCGATGGAGCTTTTCACCGGCAAGCTCAAAATCCTGCGTCTGATCCGTAAGTTCGAACAACGCGGCACCCCCTCAGGCCAAGCCTTTTGGCGCGCGGCGCTCGACACGATGGGGATCGATCTCACAACCCCGCAAGAGCAGTTGGACCGCATCCCGAAAGAAGGGCCGGTCGTGGTCGTGGCAAACCACCCCCACGGCATGGTCGACGGTATGATTTTCGCCGATCTCATCGGCCGCGTGCGCCCCGATTACCGTATCCTTACCCGGTCGCTGCTCACCTCCATCGACGAAGTGGCGGGCAGCTACATGATCCCGGTGCCCTTCCCACATGACCCGGATGCGCAGCGCAAAGGCGTGGAAATGCGCGCCAAGGCCATGGCCCACCTCAAAGAAGGCGGCGTCGTGGCGCTCTTCCCCTCCGGCGTCGTCGCGGCTTCGGAAAGCTGGTGGGGCCCGGCGGTCGAAGCGGAATGGAACGTCTTCACCGCCAAGATGATCCGCCGTTCCGGTGCGCAGGTGGTGCCGATGCGCTTCCCGGGCCAGAACAGCCGCGCCTATCAGATCGCCAACAGACTCAGCCCGATGCTGCGCCAAGGGCTCTTGCTGCATGAAATCGCTCACGCCTGCGACAAACCCCAAGGCCCCATCGTCGGCCACCCGCTCGCCCGCCAAGAGATCGACCGCTGGGCCGACGACCCGCGCGGTTTCATGGCCTGGCTGCGCGCCCATACTCTGGCGCTGACCAACTAAACTTCATCCTTTTAAAAATACCCTCGGGGGAATCGCGCCTCGGGCGCGATGGGGGCAGGGCCCCCAACACCCTCGCAACTCAGCGCGTCGGAACGGGCTTTTCGCCGCGGTAGTCATAGAACCCACGCTGCGTCTTGCGGCCCAACCAACCGGCTTCGACATATTTGGTCAGCAGCGGGCAGGGGCGATATTTCGTATCCGCCAACCCGTCATGCAGAACGTTCATAATGGCAAGGCAGGTGTCCAGACCAATAAAGTCCGCAAGCTCCAATGGCCCCATCGGATGGTTCGCCCCCAGCTTCATCGAACTGTCGATCGACTCGACGTTGCCGACCCCTTCGTAGAGCGTATAAACCGCCTCGTTGATCATCGGCATCAGGATGCGGTTCACGATGAAGGCGGGAAAATCCTCGGCCGAGGCGGCGGTCTTGCCCAAACGGTCCACCACAGCTTTGCAAGCGTCATAAGTCTCGCTGTCCGTGGCGATGCCGCGGATCAATTCGACCAGCTGCATCACCGGCACAGGGTTCATGAAGTGAAAGCCCATGAATTTCTCGGGCCGGTCTGTGCGGCTGGCAAGGCGGGTGATCGAGATCGAGGAAGTGTTCGAGGTCAGGATCGTCGTCGGCTTCAGATGCGGGATCAGGTCTTCAAAGATCGCCTGTTTCACCGTTTCGCGCTCGGTCGCGGCTTCGATCACCAGATCGCTTTGGCCCAGATCGCTTAGCGTCTGCGTCGTGGTGATCCGCGCCATGGCGGCGTCCCGGTCGGCGGCGGTGATCTTCTCGCGGCTGACTTGGCGGTCCATATTGCCTGTCACGGTTTTCATCGCTTTGGCCAGCGCATCGGCGCTGACATCGTTCAGCAGCACGTCGTAGCCTGCCAGCGCCATGACATGGGCGATCCCGTTGCCCATTTGCCCCGCTCCCACGATACCGATTGTCTGGATGTCCATGGCCTGTCCTTTGCTTGAGTTCGGCGCACAATAGGGCGCGTAGCGGGGGTGCCGCAAGGGCAGGTGTTTACGAAATATCACGACAAATTCGCCCGTTAACAGAATCGCAGCCCCTGCTGTGCAATCTGGCTTTGGGTGAACAAAAAGGTGGGTTCGATGACCTATGATGCAGTGGGGCCAGCGCCTCTGGACTATTTGCCATGCCGCTATGGCACGTCAAAGCTGATGTTCCGCGGCCCACGCCGCAGGTTGGAGGCGCCCTATATCGCCTTTCTCGGCGGGACTGAGACCTATGGCAAATTCATTGAAGACCCGTTTCCCGCACGGGTCGAGGCCGAGATCGGCAAGACCTGTGTGAACTTCGGCTTTCCCAACGCGGGGATCGACGCTTTTGCCCATGACCCTTTCGTTGCACAGGCCGCCTCGCAGGCAGATGTGACGGTGGTTCAGGTCATGGGGGCACAGAACATGACCAACCGTTTCTATTCCGTGCACCGGCGTCGGAACGACCGTTTCGTCGGGGCCTCCGCGCTGTTGCAGACGATCTACCGCGAGGTCGATTTCTCGCAGTTCCACTTCAACCGGCACATGCTGACCCATCTCATGCAGGTCTCGCCCGAACGGTTCGAAGCGGTGCGCGCGGAGCTTCAGCAGGCGTGGATGGCACGCATGCGTTTGATGCTGGGGCAGATACAGGGGCGCACGCTGCTGCTTTGGCTGGCTGACCGCCCGCCGGTCGCAACAGCAGCGCAGCCGCTGGGAGAGTTGGGCCATGATCCGCTGTTCGTGACACGAGAAATGTTGGACGCGGTGGCCCAGCACGCCACAGCCAAGATCGAGGTCGTCACTCCAAAAGACCCCTCTGCCGGGCCGACGGCTGGAATGGTCGTCAGTGAGTTCGAGGCGCAGGCCGCGTCGGAAATGCTGGGCCCGATGGCTCATGCCTCTGCCGCCGCCGCTTTGACCGATGCGCTGCAAAGCATGTCCTGACGCTCCCGGTAGGGGCATGCACGAAAAAGGCCCGCCGAGAACGGCGGGCCTTTGGTGTCTCATATGAGAAGCCTTACAGCTTTTCGATCAGTTCCGGCACCGCGTCGAAGAGGTCTGCCACAAGGCCGTAGTCGGCAACTTGGAAGATCGGCGATTCTTCGTCTTTGTTGATCGCGACGATGATCTTGGAGTCTTTCATCCCGGCAAGGTGCTGGATCGCACCCGAGATGCCAACCGCGACATAGAGGTCAGGGGCGACAACTTTGCCAGTCTGGCCAACTTGCCAGTCGTTCGGAGCGTAGCCCGAATCAACCGCCGCGCGGGACGCGCCAACGGCGGCGCCCAGTTTGTCGGCCAGTTTCTCGATCAGGGCAAAGTCCTCTTCGGAGCCGACGCCACGACCACCGGAAACCACCACGCCCGCGCTTGTCAGCTCGGGGCGGTCCGATTCGGCGACCTTGTCTTCGACCCATGTGGACAGGCCGGGGTTCTCGGCAGCCGAGATGGTCTCGACCGAGGCGGAGCCGCCTTCGCCTGCCGCATCGAAGGTCGATGTGCGGAAGGTGATGACTTTCTTGGCGTCGTTGGACTTCACGGTCTGCACCGCGTTGCCCGCGTAGATCGGACGCTCGAAGGTGTCGGCATCGACAACGCCGGAAGCGTCCGAGATCACCATGACGTCGAGCAGCGCCGCGACGCGGGGCATGATGTTCTTAGCGTCCGTGGTGGCGGGCGCGACGATGTGGTCGTAGTCACCGGCCAGGCTGACGATCAGCGCCGCGGTGGCTTCGGCCAGACGGTGGCCCAGCATCTCGTCCTCGGCGACCAGCACCTTGGAGACGCCATCGATCTCGGCCGCCGCTTCGCCAGCCGCCGCAGCAGAGCTGCCCGCCGCCAGAATGGTCACGTCGCCCAGTTGCTTGGCCGCGGTCACCGCCTTGGCGGTTGCGTCCATCGACAGTTCGCCGTCGGAAATCTCTGCAATCAGAAGAACAGCCATTACACAGCCCCCGCTTCTTTGAGTTTCGCCACAAGCTCGTCGACCGAGCCGACCTTGATGCCAGCGGCGCGTTCCGCGGGCTCTTCGGTCTTCACGACCTCCAAGCGGTTGGAGACGTCGACGCCGTAGTCTTCAGCGGTCTTCTCATCCAACGGCTTTTTCTTGGCCTTCATGATGTTGGGCAGCGAGGCGTAGCGCGGCTCGTTCAGGCGCAGGTCTACGGTGACCACGGTTGGCATGGTGACCTCGATGGTCTGCAAGCCGCCGTCGACTTCGCGGGTCACTTTCGCCTTGTCGCCTTCGATGGCGATGTCGGAAGCAAAGGTCGCTTGCGACCAGCCCATCAGCGCCGAGAGCATTTGCCCGGTGGCGTTCATGTCGTTGTCGATCGCCTGCTTGCCGCAGAGCACGAGGCTCGGCTGCTCTTCGTCGACCACGGCTTTGAGGATCTTGGCCACGGCCAGCGGTTCGATGTCCTTGTGCACATCGTCCGAGGCCACCACGAGGATCGCGCGGTCGGCACCCATGGCGAGGGCGGTGCGCAGCGTTTCCTGCGCTTGCTTCACACCGATGGAGACGGCGACGACCTCTTCAGCCTGACCGGCTTCCTTCAGACGAATCGCCTGTTCGACGGCGATTTCGTCGAAGGGGTTCATCGACATTTTCACATTGGCAAGATCAACACCCGATCCGTCCGCTTTGACACGAACTTTCACGTTATAGTCGATCACGCGTTTGACAGGCACCAGTACCTTCATGAGCGGTCTCTCTCCTCAGTTTGCGACGCGGGCTGGTGGCCCGGTCTCCCTAATTCTCCAGACGGGTGTAACGAAGCGGATCGGATCAAAACAGGCCAAAATCGGCAGGTTGGCAGTTTTGAACGCGGCGTTTTCCCGGTTTTTCGTCTGTTAGCGCTATTTTACGCCCGGTTCGCCCCCGGCACCCAAAGCACGTCTTCCTTGCCCGCGTTATTGGCCATCCGTGCGGCGACGAAGAACCAATCGCTCAGCCGGTTCAGATAGGTCACGCAGGCGGGGTTCACCGCCGTTTGCTCAGCAAGCAACACCGCCAGCCGCTCGGCGCGGCGCGCCACGGTGCGGCAGACATGCAGATGCGCCGCCAGCGCGCGCCCGCCGGGCAGGATGAAGCTGCGCAGCGGCTCCAACTCGGAATTCATCACGTCGATCTCACGCTCCAGCCGGTCGACCTGTTCTTGGGTGACCCGCAGGGGCGGGTATTCCGCATCCTTATCGGCTTCCATATCGGGGCGGCAGAGGTCGGCGCCCAGATCGAAAAGATCGTTTTGAATGCGCGCCAGCGCTTCATCCGTGGCGCCCTTGGCTTCGAGCCGGGCCACCCCCACGAAGCAGTTCAACTCATCCGAAGTGCCATAGGCCTCGACCCGCGCGTCATGTTTGGCGACACGGTCGCCATTGCCAAGGGCGGTGGTGCCCTTGTCCCCGGTGCGGGTGTAAATCTTGTTCAGTACAACCATCAGATCGTGCCCCCTCGGAAATAGACATATGCAAGGATCAGCAGCACGGCGATGAACTGCGCGATGATCCGCCACCGCATCAGCTTGTTGGCGTTGCGTTTGTTAAATTTGCCCCCGGTGGCAAAGCCGCCCAGCCCCATCAGGAGCACAACGGCGACCGCCACGACAGAGATCAGGACGATCACGAAAAACGGATCATTTGGCATGGGCTGTCCTTTCGTTGGCCTGAGATGTAGCGGCACCGGGCAGCCGCGCAACCAAAATCAGCGACTGGTGACCCAGTCCAGCGCCCGCGTCGGCAGGATACGCCGTAAAACACCGCCGATATGCGTTGGGGTTGTGACGAAATAGCGCGGGCGGGGTCGGGGGGATTCGACGGCGTGGACCAGCTTCTCGACCACCGCCTCGGGCGGGAGTTCGAAGCGGTCCTTCTTGCCGCTGTCGTCATAAAGCCGGGGGCGCATGGTGCTTTCATACTCCGCCGCGCGGGGGCTGTTTTGCCAATCGATCCAACGCTCGAAACGCGGAATGGCCTTGGTCCGCAGTTTCGAGGTGACGGGGCCGGGTTCGATCAGGATCACCGCGACCCCGGTGCCGCGCATCTCAAGCCGCAGGGTGTCGGTCAGACCCTCTAGCGCGAATTTCGTGGAATTATACGCGCCGCGCCACGGCATCGCGACCATGCCAAGGACCGAGGAACACTGCACGATCCGCCCATGCCCTTGCTTGCGCATCACCGGGATCACCGCGCGGGTCAGACTGTGCCAGCCAAAGAAATTCGCCTCAAATATCTCGCGCAGGGCATCGGTGGGCAGGTCTTCGACCAACCCTGGCGTGGCGTGGGCACCGTTGTTGAACAAAGCGTCGAGCGTGCCGCCGGTTTGGTCCAGCACATGGGCAAGCGCCGCGTGGATGCTGGCCTCATCGGAGTAATCGAGGCGGGGCGCGTCGAATCCTTCGGCTTGCAACCGGTCGCAATCCGCTTGTTGGCGGCAGGCAGCGAAAACGCGCCAGCCACGGGCGCGCATGCCGTGTGCGGCGGCATAGCCGATGCCGCTGGAACAGCCGGTGATGAGGATGGAACGGGTCGCAGACATGCAAAGGGCCCTTCGTTTGAAAGGCCCTTCATCGCGCGATGCTATGAGATTGGCAAGTTAGCCGTTGCTGAGCAGGAAGTCGGCCATCCAGCCGGATTCGCTGCCGTCGACGCTGCGGAAACGCACCCAGCCTGCGCCATTGTCTTCGATCACTTCGACGGCGTCGCCTTTGCCAAGCTTGCCGACCACGCCGAAGTTGGTGCCCGGACCGCCGCGGACATTGACGCGGGTGCCGTTGACTTCGCGAATGTCGGCCTGGGTCGTGCTAACAAAGGTCGCGCCGTTGTCAGCGCCTTCGATCAAGCTCGGGATGACAGCGGGCGCATTGGCGCTTGTCGTCGTGTAAGCGGCCTTTTCCACTTTGGGGGCAGGGGTGCTGACGGCCTTGGCCTTCACCACTTTCGCCCCGGCACGGTCCGCAGGGGTGGCCGCGGCCTTTTGCACCATCCCGTCATTGGCCTGCGGCAGGTCGCTCAGCGTCGTGAGGTTCAGCGCCACGCGGGTCGCTGTGGCATCACGCGCAGGGGTCCGTTCGGCGAAGGGGGTGATCGGGCTTTCCGCCTTGCGGGCCGCGTTCGCGGCAGTGGCAGTGACAAGGTTGGAAGAGGGGGTGGCGCTGGCGATCAGGGCCGCCTCAGCCGCTTCGGCGCTGGCCATTTGCGGGCCTGCGGGCACGAAATCGGCACCGCCGCTCATCTCGTAGAATGCCCAGCCCATGAAACCAAATGTCAAAAAGATGAACCGTTTCATTTTTGCTGTTCCTCGTCCCGTGTCAAACCATGTTGCTGTTGAGAGACCAACGCGAAACTTCGCGAATGGTTCATTTCTGACTGGCAAGAATTCGCATAGCCGAAAAGTATTGCTTTTTTCTCACTTGAAACCGTGCCAGCGGCCCTTTTGCCGAGTCGGTTGCGGGTAATCTGTCGCTTGCCCGCTCTGGCGTGCTTGGCTAAAAGACCCGTCATGTCAGACACAAGCACACCCCCAGAACTCGACCCGAATGACCTGTCCGAGCCGCTGCGCCGCGCCTTGGGGGATCGTTACCTGACCTATGCGCTGAGCACGATTATGCACCGGGCGCTGCCCGATGCGCGCGACGGGTTGAAGCCGGTGCACCGCCGCATCCTCTACGCCATGCGCGAGTTGCGGCTGTCCTCCACCGGGGGCTTCCGCAAATCGGCCAAGATCTCGGGCGACGTGATGGGTAACTACCACCCGCATGGCGATGCCGCGATCTACGACGCGATGGCGCGCCTGGCGCAGGATTTCAACGTGCGCTACCCGCTGGTCGACGGGCAGGGCAACTTTGGCAACATCGACGGCGATAACCCTGCGGCCTCGCGCTATACCGAGGCGCGGATGACCGCCGTGGCCGAGGCCATGCTAGAAGGGCTGAACGAAAACGCCGTTGATTTCCGCGAGAACTACGACGGCACATTGACCGAGCCGGTGGTGCTGCCGGCGCAGTTTCCGAACCTTCTGGCCAATGGCTCTTCGGGCATCGCCGTGGGCATGGCCACGAACATCCCGCCGCATAACATCGCCGAGTTGTGCGACGCCTGTATCCATCTGATCAAGACGCCGGACGCCCGCGACGACACGCTCCTGAACTATGTCCCCGGCCCGGATTTCCCCACCGGCGGCGTGATCGTCGAGCCGCCCGAGAATATCGCCAATGCCTATCGCACCGGCCGCGGCTCTTTCCGTCTGCGCTGCCGCTGGGAGGTCGAGGATCTGGGTCGCGGCGCGTGGCAGATTGTCGTCACCGAGATTCCCTATCAGGTTCAGAAGTCCAAGCTGATCGAGAAGATCGCCGAGCTGATCCAGACCAAGAAGATTCCGATTCTCGCCGATGTCCGCGACGAATCCGCCGAAGACATCCGGATGATCATTGAGCCGCGCTCGAAGAACGTCGATCCGAACGTGCTGATGGGCATGCTGTTCCGCAACTCCGATCTGGAGGTGCGATTCTCGCTCAACATGAACGTGTTGATCGACGGTCAGACGCCCAAGGTCTGCTCGCTCAAGGAAGTGCTGCGCGCCTTCCTCGACCACCGGCGCGAGGTGCTGCAGCGCCGTTCGCGGCACCGGATGGACAAGATCGACCACCGGCTTGAGGTGTTGCAGGGCTTGATCACGGCGTTTTTGAACCTCGACCGGGTGATCGAGATCATCCGCTACGACGAAGACCCCAAGGCCGCGTTGATGTACGAGGACTGGAGCCGTGCGCATCAGGATACGCTCAGCCGCGCCATGGACGAGGCCGCTTATGTCTCGCCGCTGGCGGGGGTCGATGTCTCGAAACTGGCAGTCATCGCGGATGCCGAGGCGCAGGCGACAGGCGTTCTGGCTGAAAGTGGTGACACCCGCGCCATCCCGCACAGCTACGCAGGCCGCGAGAACGGGTTGTCGGACGTGCAGGCCGAAGCGATCCTCAACATGCGCCTGCGGTCGTTGCGGCGTCTGGAGGAAGACGCGCTGGTGGCCGAGCGCGATGCGCTGATGACCGAACGTGCGGGGCTCGAAGACCTGCTGGAAAGCGAGGACCTGCAATGGTCCACCATCGCCGACCAGCTGCGCGCGACGAAAAAGCAGTTCGGCAAGGATTGGGTGATCGACGGCGTGAAGCGCGGCCAGCGTCTGACCGAGTTCGACACCGCCGGAGAGGTCGAAGACGTGCCGATCGAGGCGATGATCGACCGCGAGCCGATCACCGTGGTCTGCAGCCAGATGGGCTGGATCCGCGCCATGACCGGCCATATCGACCTGAACCGCGAGTTGAAGTTCAAGGACGGCGACGGCCCGCGCTTCATCTTCCATGCCGAGACGACGGATCGGCTGCTGGTCTTTGGCTCAAACGGGCGGTTCTACACCGTCTCCGCCGCCAACCTGCCCGGCGGGCGCGGCATGGGCGAGCCCCTGCGCCTGATGGTCGATCTGCCCAATGAGGTGCAGATCGTCTCGCTCTTCATCCACCAGCCGGGGCGCAAGCTTTTGGTGGCCTCCACCGCGGGCGACGGTTTTGTCGTGCCCGAGGATGACGTTGTGGCCCAGACCCGCAGCGGCAAGCAGGTGCTCAACGTGCGCGGCGAGGGGGTCACGGCGCTGGTCTGTCACCCCGTCTCGGGCGATAGCGTCGCCACGGTGGGCGAGAACCGCAAGGTGCTGGTCTTCGGCCTCGACGAGCTGCCCGAGATGGGCCGGGGCAAGGGCGTGCGGCTGCAGAAGTTCAAGGACGGCGGGCTGTCGGACGCCATCACTTTCACGCGCGAAGCGGGGCTTAGCTGGCAGGACCCGGCAGGCCGTACGCGGACCGAGGCCGATCTGGCGGAATGGACCGGCAAGCGCGCAAGCTCGGGCCGCATGGCCCCTCGCGGCTTCCCGCGCGACAACAAGTTCACGTGAAACACCCGCGCCCCTCGGGGCGCGGTCAGTCCAGCGGCTCGGCGGTCATCCAGACGCCGCCCTCGGGGCGCAGGGTCAGGATCATCACCGGCTCCGGGGCGCGACCCGGCACCGGCGTGAATTTGAACCGCCCCAGCAGGGTAGAGAGGATGATCACCGCCTCCTGCAGCGCAAAGCTCGCCCCGATGCAGATGCGCGGCCCGTCTCCGAAGGGCAGATAGGCGTAGCGGTCGATGGCCTTGCGATCGGCGAAACGCTCAGGCCGGAAGGCGTCTGGGTCCTCCCAGAGCAGTTCGTTGCGGCCGAGCGCGTAGATCGGGACCATCACTGTGTCCCCGGGCCGGATCTCGCGGTCGCAGAGCCTGTCGTGCTTCTGCGCCGTGCGCGAGATGATCCCGGCAGCCGGATAGAGGCGCAGCGCCTCGTCGATGATCATCCGCACCAGCGGCAATTTATCCACGTCCTCGCCGGTACAGGCGCGGCCCTGAAGCACGGCGTGCACTTCGGCGCGGGCACGTTCTTGCATCTCGGGGTCAAAGCCCATCAGATACATCGACCACGCCAGCGTCAGCGCCGTGGTTTCATGGCCCGCGACGATGAAGGTCAGCAGGTTGTCGCGCAACTCGCCGGTGTTCATCTGGCGCTTGGTCTTGGGGTCTTCGCCTTCCAAAAGCAGGTCCAACAGGTCGGGCGTGCCGTCATGGCCGCGCGCCACCCGCGCCTCGATCGCCTGATCGGCCATGGCCTTCATCTGCTTCAGCGCTTGGCCAGACATCATCCGCCCCGGGCGCGGCAGCCAGTCGGGCAGGCCGAGGATGTCGAAAAGGCTGATCTTGCCGGCCTCGGCGATATAGTCGTCGATGGCGCCATGCACCTTGTCGCGGTCGAAGGTGCCGTCGCCCGAGAAAGTCACGTCGCCGATCACGTCGAAGGTCGTCGTTACCATCTCGTCGAGCATGTTGACCGCGCGCGGCCCGGCGGCAGCGATGCGCTCAGCCGAGCGGGCGGCGGCGGCGCTCATGACCGGGGCGAGGTTGCGCACGTTGCGTTGTGAGAAAACGGGCGCAGCCGCCCGACGCTGCCAGCGCCAATGCGCGCCCTCGGCGATGAAGAGCGACTCACCGATGGCCGGGCGCAACAGGTTCTTGGTGACGTCGGACTTCGGGTAGTCCTCCAACCGGTCTAGGAGGACCTGCCGGATCGCGCCGGGGTCCATCACCATATGCCAGCGCTTGCCGGTCTTGCCCGAGACCATGGGCTGCGTCGTGGCAATCTTGGGAATGATGCTCAGCACGTTGCGCCGCGCCATCTGCAGGCTGCCGAGCATGCCGACAGGCTCGGTAACGAGCGGCACGCGAACGGGCAGGGGGCGGGCTTGGGTCATCTTGCTGTCCTCACTCTCAGTCCAAGATAGACCGGCCCGGGGACTGCGCAACTGCGGCAAATGATTGCGCCCCTTGGGCCCATCGGCTACCCCTTTTCGAAACCTTAACACCCCTGAGGGATCGCCCATGCTGAGAGTTCTTGCCCTGTTGACCTTCGTCGCGACGCTGGCCGCCTGCAACGGGGCATCCGACCTCGACAAGGCGCCGACCCCGCTGGGGGATTTCAATCTGCACCACAATATCGTGGTGGCGCCCAAGGCGCAGAAGGGGCCGCTCAGTCGCGAGGTGAGCAAGGAAGAACTGGCCGAGGCCGTGCGCGCCGCCACCGCCGAACGCTTTGATCGCTACGAGGGCGAGCGGCTCTATCACTTCGGCATCAGCGTCGAGGGCTACGTGCTGGCCCAGCCGGGCATCCCGCTGGTCTTTGCGCCTAAATCGATCCTGATCCTCAACCTGACGGTCTGGGATGACGCCAAGAACAAAAAGCTGAACCCCGAGCCGCATCAGATCACTGTTTTCGAATCCCTCGATCAGGGGCCGGTGGTGGGCTCGGGCTATACCAAATCCGCCGAGGAGCAGTTGAAGAACCTCAGCCAGAACGCCGCCAAGGCGATTGAGACCTATCTGGTCAAGCAAAACCGCGAAGAGGGGTGGTTCAACGGCGGCACAGCCCTGTCCCCCGCCGGGGAGCCCGAGGATAAATAGGCCATAGCCGGGGCGCGCCCGACCGATGCCGCAGGCCCACGGTGGGCTTTAAGTGGCGCCAAGACGCAACTCCCGCTTGATTTTACCGCTCGAACCCAATACATCGCCCGCCAGATAGGGTTCGGGTCCCCGTTGGGGCCCCTCAATTAAAAGGGCGCCACCATGGCAAAGGCAAAGTTTGAACGCACCAAACCGCACGTCAACATCGGCACGATCGGCCACGTTGACCACGGTAAAACCACGCTGACCGCGGCGATCACCAAGTATTTCGGTGACTTCCAGGCGTATGACCAGATCGACGGCGCGCCCGAAGAGAAGGCCCGCGGCATCACCATCTCGACCGCGCACGTCGAGTATGAGACCGAGAACCGTCACTACGCACACGTCGACTGCCCCGGCCACGCTGACTATGTGAAAAACATGATCACCGGTGCGGCGCAGATGGACGGCGCGATCCTGGTTGTGAACGCGGCCGACGGCCCGATGCCCCAGACCCGCGAGCACATCCTGCTTGGCCGTCAGGTTGGCATCCCCGCCATGGTCGTCTTCATGAACAAAGTTGACCAGGTCGACGACGAAGAGCTGCTCGAGCTCGTCGAGATGGAAATCCGCGAACTGCTGTCCTCCTACGACTACCCCGGCGACGACATCCCCGTCGTTGCAGGTTCCGCTCTGGCGGCGATGGAAGGCAACAAGCCCGAGATCGGCGAAGAGTCGATCAAGAAGCTGATGGCCGAAGTTGACGCCTACATCCCGACACCTGAGCGTGCCGTGGACCAGCCCTTCCTGATGCCTGTCGAAGACGTCTTCTCGATCTCCGGTCGTGGTACCGTTGTGACTGGTCGTGTCGAGCGTGGCGTGATCAACGTTGGCGACGAAATCGAAATCGTCGGCATCCGCGACACCAAGAAAACCACCTGCACCGGCGTGGAAATGTTCCGCAAGCTGCTGGACCGTGGTGAAGCTGGCGACAACATCGGCGCCCTGCTGCGCGGCGTTGAGCGTGACGGCGTTGAGCGCGGTCAGGTTCTCTGCAAGCCCGGCTCCGTGACCCCGCACACCAAGTTCGAAGCCGAAGCCTATATCCTCACCAAAGAGGAAGGTGGCCGTCACACGCCGTTTTTCGCGAACTACCGTCCGCAGTTCTACTTCCGTACAACTGACGTGACCGGCACCGTTCAGCTGGCAGAAGGCACCGAGATGGTCATGCCCGGCGACAACGTGTCCTTCGGCGTTGAGCTGATCGCACCGATCGCCATGGAAAACGGCCTGCGCTTCGCGATCCGCGAAGGTGGCCGGACTGTTGGCGCGGGCGTCGTTTCCAAAATCACCGAGTGATTTCGGAACGGACCCGGTGGGCGGCAGTCGCTCCGCAGGAGCGATGACAGCCCACCCCCTGGCCTGACCGGGGACCACGGTTCAGATATTCGAAAGGCCGCAGCGTTTGCTGCGGCCTTTTGCTTTGGCAGGGTATGCGACCCCGTTGAAACAAAAAAACCGGCCCTCGTAAGAGCCGGCTCCACTCGTTCTAATTCAGCCGCAATCAAGCGGCGTCAGCGTTCACCCCACCTTTGGTCGCGATCTCTGTCATGAGGCGGTCACCATCATAGGTGTGATCAAGCTGCTCCTGCAGTTGTGCACCATCTTCATTCTCGCCCAGACGATTGGCGAAGGCGACAACGCAGCCGTAGCCCGCCAGAGCATAGTGCACCATACGCTGATACTGCGTGATGATCATCGCATCCCGGGCATCGCTGTCGCCAAAATCTTCCTCCAGCACATGTTTATGCGCCTCTTTCACAAGGCCCTCCATCCCGTGGCAGTGCTCGCCTTCCGGGTCGAGGTCATGTTTGGCGCAGATGGACTTCAGCACATCCATGCCCTTGGCGATTCCGTTGCTGCCGTCGATCAGCGCTTCGCTAAGTTCCTTGTCTTCTGCCGCACGGCCCAGAGCGTTGGTCGCTTCGAGCGATTGCTTGCAGGCAGAATAGAGGTCTTGCAGTTGGTCGGTGTAGACGTCTTTGAGATTGTTCATAGTCATCGGTCGTCCTCCAATTTCGGGCTTAGTTCGACGGGAAAACGTAAGCTGAGCGCTCAATGTTCCCCAAAGAAGAGAATATCGGCGGAAAGGTCAGATCTGCTCTTGATCCGCCGCCCGTTTGCGACTACCCAAGCCACCGGCATAGGGGTTTAGCTCAGTTGGTAGAGCATCGGTCTCCAAAACCGAGGGTCGTGGGTTCGAGTCCCTCAGCCCCTGCCACATTTCCTTAGATTAGCGAGAGGCCGCGCGGCGTATCGTTCTTAGCGGAGTCCTGCATCCGTGAGGAGTAGGGCCGTGCCTTTGAGGCAATGGCGGTCGGCGGCAATCTATTCTTTATAAGTTTACCCACCCTAGGCCCGTCACCGCGCAAGTGTTCAGAGAGTCGCGCTGCCTCGCGGCGATTCACTCAGCATCCCCTCTATGGCGCTCCACTCGGAGATGATTCACGCGGTCATGGAGGGTTCTAGCAGTGTCATGCTGCCATCGCGGCGAAGCGCAGGGCCGGTTCCTATGGAATTAGCACGCCATTTCAGCGCCTTGCCGAAAAGTTCCCCGAAATCTCATCTTTTCTCAACTTTCTGCTTGCGGCTTTG